>CAYUWI010000008.1:0-29509 GCA_964448275.1 uncultured Gammaproteobacteria bacterium
CGTGCAGGCCCGGCAGCGCGGCCTGCTGCAAACCACTACAGAGCTTGCCGACTTGGTGCGGGCGGTGATCCCGGGGCGAGGTGAGCTTGGCAAGGACAAGGCAACACGTACCTTTCAAGCTGTGCGTATGGCCGTGAACCGCGAACTGGACGAGCTGGAGGCGTTTCTAGAGGCCGCGACAGAGGTGCTCCGTCCAGGAGGGCGCTTGGGCATAATCGCGTTTCATTCGGGGGAGGATCGCAAGGTCAAGGAGTTTATCCGTTTCCAAGCAGCGGCGTGCGTCTGTCCCCCGGATTGGCCGGTGTGTCGCTGTGACAAGCAGGTAAGGTTACACCCCTTGGGTCGACCACTCCGGCCTTCAGAGGCCGAAAAGAGGGAGAATCCTCGGGCTCGCAGTGCTATTGCCCGAATTGCTGAGAAGGTGGCTGCCTGAATGCGTTTCGGCGTCTTACTGCTCCTGTTGGTTGTGGTGGGTTTGAGTGGTCTAGCAGTCGGGATTGTGCGCAATGAAGTTCGCCGAGTGGACCTGGCGATTCAAACCTACCAGGACAGGGTGCGCAGCCTAGAGTCCGAGTGGAGCCGTCTTCAGCTGGAACGGGCTGCTTTGGCGTCGCAAAGCCGGGTGGAGCGACTAGCTCGCAAACATTTTGGTATGTACTCTCCCCCCTCAGATGTAATCTGGAATTTTAGGCCGTGACACTCGCCTGGCGTAACCGTTGCCTCCTGTTGTTTTTGATTGCGGGATTAGTCGGCGTGGCTGTCCGGCTCATCCACCTCCAACTCTCGGAAGCGCCTGCGCTCCAGGCTGAGGTCCGAGACCAATCCTTCCATACCGTGGAAATGCCGGCAATCCGTGGCGCGATCCTCGATCGCAACGGGGAGCCGCTTGCTGTGAGCACTCCGGTCAAATCGGTTTATGCCACACCTGATCAGGTCTTGCTTGATAGGGCACGGCTGAGACGCCTGGCTGCCCTGTTGGCGATGGATCGAGACCGGCTTCGACGGCGGCTGGACAGCGCGAGTCCTTTCGTCTACCTCAAGCGTCAGGTGCCCCCGGAACTCGGCCAGCAAGTCGAACAGTTAGGGCTTTCTGGTATTGGGACCGTTAGGGAGTATCGGCGCTACTACCCAACCGCGGAGGTAGCCGCCCACCCAGTCGGCTTCGTGGGTATCGACAGCCAGGGCCTTGAGGGGGTGGAATTGGCCTACGATGACCACCTAGGTGGTCAGGCAGGACGCAGGTTGGTGGTGAGAGATGCCCTCGGGCGGGATATCCGTACCTTGCGCATCCAACGGCCAGTCCGTATGGGACAACGGCTCCGTCTTAGCCTCGATGCTCGTATCCAGTACATCGCCTATCGGGCCATCAAGGAGGCAGTCGACCGGTATCAGGCGAGGGCAGGGATGGCTGTAGTCCTGGATGCTCGCACCGGAGAGGTGCGGGCGATGGCCAATGTCCCCTCTTATAATCCCAACAACTTAGAAGAGACGGAGCCAGAACAACGACGTAATCGGGCGGTGACAGATGCCTTTGAGCCAGGATCTGTCTTTAAGCCGTTCATCGTTGCCGCTGCTTTAGAGGCGGGTGTTGTGGAGCCTGATACCCGGATCTTTTGTGAGAACGGGGTCATGAAAGTAGCCAACCGCCGTATCCATGACTCCCACCCAATGGGTCAGCTGTCCGTTCGCCAGGTGATCCAGAAGTCAAGCAATATTGGGGCCGCCAAGATCGCATTGGAGTTGGAGGACACCCACCTTTGGCATACTCTAAAGGGCTTCGGGTTCGGGATCCAGCCAGGCACTAGTTTCCCCGGAGAGACCCCAGGCGTTTTGCATTTACCCTATCGATGGCGGACTATCGACCGTGCCATCCTCGGGTTCGGTCATGGGGTCGCTGCTAGTGCTCTCCAGATTGCTCGGGCCTACGCTGTATTGGCTAATGGGGGGATCCGCCGGCCTGTCACCCTGAAGCGCCTCGAGCCCAATGAGGCCCTTGAGGAGACTCGGGTGCTCAGCGAGCAGACTGCCCACCAAGTGACGGCTATGCTGGAGATGGTGACCACTCCGGAGGGGACAGGGGAACAGGCTACCATCCCAGGCTACCAAGTAGCCGGAAAGACGGGAACTGCTCAAAAGCCTCGGGGAGGTGGCTATCTGGAGGGGAAATATGTGGCCTCTTTCGCTGGTTTCGCTCCAGTAGACAAGCCTCGCTTGGTCGCAGTTGTGATGATTGATGAGCCGCGCCAGGAGCACTACGGCGGTATTGTAGCTGCCCCGGTCTTTCAAAGAATCCTTTCTCGCAGTTTACGCTTGCTTCAGGTTCCACCCCACCCACTCAAGAAGAGCTCTTCCCCACCCCTGCCATTACAGCGAGTGCGGGATCATCAGTCCCCTAAGCCGGCGCATAGGAAGACCCAGGATTGGACCCACGACGCAGAAAAGCCCCCCACATGAAGTGGGGCGAGTTACTCCCCGAAGCCTGTCCCCCCGGTTCAGAGGGCATCACGGTTAACGCGGTGGTAGCGCATAGCCAGGCGCTGCAACCGAACGGGCTGTTCTTCGCTTTAAGCGGCCACCAGACCGATGGCCACCGTTATATTCACGAGGCAGTTGCGGCAGGGGCTGTCGGTGTGGTGGCGGAAAGGTCGGTTGAGGTCCCTCCAGGTACCCCCTTAGCGGTTCATCCTCAGGCTCGATGGTTGTGGGGCGAGGCAGCAGCACGGGTCCACCGCCATCCAGGACGGGATTTGTGCCTTGTCGGGGTGACCGGAACCAATGGTAAAACGAGTGTTGCCTGGTTGATCCGGCACCTCCTTCCAGGTGCCCCGCAAGGAGCAGCCTTCATGGGGACCCTGGGGTGGGGTAGACCGGGGAGCTTGGGGAGAACGCAGCAGACGACACCTGATCCTGGAGTGCTCCAAGACCGCCTGGAGGTGTTGCGCACCGCGGGCGTGCAGAGTGTGGCGATGGAGGTCAGCTCCCATGCCCTAGTACAGCAGCGCCTCGCTGGTTGCGAGCTTCAGGGGGCGGTCTGGACCAATCTGACCCCCGAGCATCTCGACTACCATTCCTCGCTGGCAGCCTATCGGGAAGCCAAAGCCCGGTTATTTGCCCGTTCCGAGCTGGACTTCGCCATACTCAATCGGGAGGATCCGAGTCTCTTTGCCTTTGAAAGGGTTCTTCGACCGGGAACGAGAAGGCTGCTGTACGGCCTCCGGGAGGGAGAGGTGGCTGCTGAGGTATTTGACTGTCGGCTGGATGGGTTATACCTCCAGGCTCGCACCCCGGTGGGGAGGGTAGTAGTCCGTTCGCCCCTTGTGGGGCGGATCAATGTCTCAAACCTCCTTGCGGCGGTCGCCGTCGGTGTGGCCTTCGGGCTGACCCCGGAGGTGATTGGAGAGTGCCTCAGTACTGCCCTCCCCATTCCGGGCCGGATGGAGGATATGGGAGAAACGTCGTACGGTGCCCGAGTTTGGGTTGATTATGCCCATACCCCCGATGCCTTGGCCCGTACACTCGCCGGGGTACGGGAGCTTGTGCCAGAACGGCTCTGGTGCGTATTCGGTTGTGGTGGAGAACGGGATGACACCAAACGCCCGGCGATGGGAGAAGTCGCAGCGCAAGTCTGTGACCGCGTTGTCTTGACCAGTGACAATCCCCGTAGTGAGCCTCCTGAGGCGATCACTCACGCGATCAGCGCCGGCATGCTAGAGAGGGCTCCGGAGGTCATCCTGGACCGTGAGGCCGCAATCCACTACGCCTTGGTCACTGCCAAGAAGGGAGATGGCGTCGTCATCGCCGGTAAGGGACACGAGACCGCCCAGGAGATCGCCGGTTCCACCATCCCGTTTAGTGATCAGGAGGTTGTCCGGTCATGGTCCCTCTCTGGGAGAGGGGCGTAGCAGTGATGCACCTTTCCCAGGTCGCTGAATGGACGGGGGGCTCCCTGCAGGGCGAGGCCTACCTGACTGGTGTGTCGACCGATTCCCGCTCCTTGGAGCCCGGCTCTCTCTTTGTCGCTCTACGGGGGCCGCGATTCGATGGACACCAATTCATTCCCGAGGCGCGTGAGGCCGGTGCCGCTGCTGTCTTGGTGGTTGCAGGGACGGAAACGTGCGGCTTGCCGGCGGTTACCGTCCCGGATACTGGACAGGCCCTGTTGGCCCTCGGGGCGGCTTGGCGTGGCCGTTTCTCAGCCCAAGTGATCGCGGTGACCGGCTCGTGTGGTAAGACAACGGTTAAGGAGATGCTTGCTGCCATCCTTGGCAGCCCTGGGTGTTGGGCCACCCCTGGCAATTGGAATAACTGGGTGGGAGCTCCCTTGACCTTGTTAGGGCTCCGTGGGCAGCATCGATTCGGGGTGGTGGAGTTGGGAATCAATTACGCTGGCGAGATGCGACCTCTGGCTGCGGCAGTGCAGCCTGAGATCGCTGTGGTGACAAATGCCACGGCAGCCCACCTGGAGGGCTTGGGTTCACCGGCGAATGTGGCAGCTGAAAAGGGACAGGTGTTCGCCTGCCTGCCTGCCCATGGGGTAGCGGTGGTCAATGCCGACTCCCCCTATGCCCAGAGATGGGCAATCCAGTCCTCAGGCCAAGTATTGCGCTTCGGCTTGGACTCCTCGGCAGATCTGCAAGGAGATTGGTCCCCAAGTCCCCAGGGGGGCGTGTTGGAGATTGCCACAGCTAGGGGAACGGATTCTGTGGAGCTCGCCATGCCGGGCCGTCACAATGGCGCTAATGCCTTAGCCGCTGCCGCTGTCGCTTATTCCCTTGGAATCCAGATGGCTACCATAACCACCGGATTAGCTCGGTTGGGGCACCTCTCAGGCCGGCTTCAGGAGTGGAAAGGGCCGGGAGGGTTGAGCCTCTTGGACGATACCTACAACGCCAATCCGGCCTCGCTGGAGGCGGCCTTGGATGTGCTCAGCCAGGGACGGGCTACTCCCTGGCTGGTTCTCGGGGATATGGCAGAGCTAGGCAGGGAAGGCGCGGTATGGCATCGCTGGGCTGGTGAACAGGCTCGCGCTTACGGGGTACAGCGCTTGATCGGTATAGGCCCTTTGGCAGGCTATGCTGTCTCTGCGTTCGGTAATGGGGGTGTGGCAGTTGCACATTGGGAGGAGGCAGCCACCCTTCTCATGGCGGAGGCCGGAGGGGGTGACCGGGTCTTGATCAAGGGCTCACGCTCGATGCGTTTAGAGCGGCTTGTCGAACAGCTTCTCGCAGGGGTGGCCTAAGTGCTCCACTACCTACTCTTTGACCATCTGGGCCGTCTCCCCGGCTTCTCTGTATTCCAGTACATTACCTTTCGCACTATCGTTGCTGTCTTAACGGCACTGCTGCTCTCCTTCCTCCTTGGACCGTGGATGATCGCCCGCTTGAACCATTATGCAATCGGCCAAACGATCCGTAATGATGGTCCCTCCAGCCATCTGGCCAAACAGGGGACCCCTACCTTCGGTGGGATCTTGATCCTGAGTGCTCTGCTGATCCCAGCCTTGCTCTGGGCTGATCTAACCAATCCCTACGTCTTGATCGTGCTCGGGACGACTGCAGCCTTCGGTCTGCTCGGGCTAGCTGATGACTACTTCAAGCTGATTCGCCGGGATCCCCAAGGGATTCGAGCTGGGAACAAATTCGCTATCCAGTCGGGTACGGCGCTCGTCGCAGCGGTCGTGCTGTATTCGATTGCAGACTCGCCCGCTGCCACTGCCCTGAGTATTCCTTTCCTTAAGGGAACGGCGATCGAGCTTGGACCTGCCTATATCCCGCTTGTCGTCCTGGTCGTGGTCGGTACGAGCAATGCTGTGAACCTAACCGATGGCTTGGATGGTCTGGCCATCTTCCCGTGCCTTGTCATCGCCGGTGGATTAGGGATCTTCTCCTATGTAACCGGACATACGGTCTTTGCAGACTACCTTGCCATTCCCTATGTACAGGGAACAGGGGAGATGGCCGTCGTCTGTGGGGCGATGATCGGGGCGTGTCTCGGGTTTTTGTGGTTCAACACCTATCCTGCACAGGTCTTTATGGGCGATGTTGGGGCCCTGGCTCTTGGGGCGGCGCTAGGGCTGGTGGCGATTGTGGCACGGCAGGAGATCGAATTGCTCGTTATGGCGGGGGTCTTCGTTATGGAGACCCTGTCGGTCATCATTCAGGTGGTCTCCTACAGACTGACAGGCCGTCGAGTCTTCCGGATGGCTCCTGTCCACCACCACCTTGAGCTGAAAGGGTGGCCCGAGCCGCGAATCGTGGTTCGATTCTGGATTATTACTGTCATCTTGGTGTTGGTGGCCCTTGCCAGCCTGAAGATAAGGTAGCGTGGGGCTTGTGTGGCAAATGCGTGTGACGATCTAACCGTATTGTGGAGAGGAAGGTAGGGATCCCTATATCCGCTGGCCAAACTAGCCCTTCGCCTTTGGAAACGGCCTATGCAGACCTCGCCGAACGCCGGGTCGGTGTCGTCGGGGCCGGCCGTACTGGGATAGCGATCAGCCGCTTCCTGAGCCAGGTCGGGGCCCGAGGGGTTGTGACCGATACCCGCACCGAACCGCCTGGCCGGGCTGCCATGGAGGCCGAGTCGAGTGTTGTAGCCTTCTCCTTTGGAGCCCTCCGAGGCGATTGGCTGAGGGAGCAGGATCTGGTGGTGTTGAGCCCCGGGATCTCGCAGACCGAACCGGCCATCCAGGAGGCGATGGACGCAGGTGTTGAGGTCATCGGGGAGGTGGAGTTATTCGGCCGCTACGCGGGCGCCCCAGTGATTGCAGTGACGGGTTCTAATGGTAAGAGTACTGTGACCACCCTGATCGGGGACCTCTTTCGACGGGCCGGTCGAGAGGTTGCAGTCGGGGGCAATCTAGGGGTTCCGGCCCTCGACTTGCTTGGATCGGTTGAGCCCGAAGTCTATGTACTGGAGATTTCGAGTTTCCAAGCGGAGAGTCTGGTGTACTTTCGCCCCTGGATTGGGGTCCTGTTAAACTTGAGTCCAGATCATCTCGACCGCTATTCCGGGACTGAGGCCTACTTCCAGGCCAAGATGCGGCTCTTCGAACAGATGGGCCCCAGTGAATGGCTGGTATTTAACGGGGAGGATCGCCAAGTTCGAGAGGCCGTTGCTGACTTATCCCAAATAGGAGGCCACAGACGGTTCCACCTAGGCTTACCCCAGACAGGAGAAGTGGGGCTGTCCAAGAGAGCGGCAGAGCTCTGGTTCACCCAGGGAACGCCTAACGGACCTCTCCCCATCATGCGGGTCGCTGATTGGCCCCTTACGGGGGAGCATAACCTCGAAAACGCCTTAGCCGCCCTCGCGGTGGGGGTTATTGTGGGGCTTCCTGAAGGGGTAATAGTCCAGGCCTTGTCTGGGTTCTCCGGCCTTCACCACCGTATGGAACGTGTTGCGGTGGTCAATGGGGTGACCTACTTCAATGATTCCAAGGGAACCAATGTGGGAGCGGTAGCTCGGGTCCTCCGAGGATTGCCCGGGCGCTGGGTATGGCTTGCCGGTGGAGTGAGTAAGGGAGGGGAGTTTAGTCTGCTCTTCCCACTTTTGAGAGAGAATTGCCGGGAGGCGATCCTGTTCGGTGAGGTAGCTGAGGAGCTCGGTGCTATTTTAGAGAAGGGCTCGATCCCTTTTAGCTGTGTCCGGGATCTCCAGAGCGCCGTGCAACGGGCAGCAGCCCTCGCTGAACCGGGGGAGTCGGTGGTGCTCTCCCCGGGATGTGCTAGTTTCGACCAGTACCCCGATTTTGCAGCTCGCGGGGAAGACTTTCGCCGTGCTGTCTACGCCTTAGAGGCAGAGGAATGGATGAAGCGATAGGGCCCCAGAGAGCGTTCGAGTCCCGCGATCCCGTCTATTATCCTTCCCTTCAGGTAGCTGAAGGGGCTCCATCCCCCCAAGATATAAGGTCATCGTGGATCCCGGATCCGGCCTTTGTGATGAGTAGTCTCGGCCTAGCCACCCTCGGGGTCATCATGGTCTTTTCGGCCTCTGCGCCTCTACACGCTGCCGAAGGCATTACCCCATTCTATTGGGTCCTTCGTCAGGGTGGCTACGTGGTTTTGGGTCTGGCATTGGCCGCTGGGTGTGGATGTGTGCCGCTGACGAGTTGGCGTCGCTTGGCGACGTTGGCCTTAGTCGCCAGCATGGTTGTCTTAGTGCTCATCCTGATCCCCGGGATTGGCCATGCAGTAGGTGGGGCCTATCGCTGGCTGCCATTAGGTCCGGTGCGGATTCAGGGTTCGGAGTTTTTCAAAATTGCGCTCGTGCTCTATCTCGCCAAAGTGCTCACATGCAAAGATGGGAATGAGTTGCGGGGAGGTCGTGGTGGTGAGGAGGTGGTCCCAATCCTGGCGGTGTCTGGGGGCGGAGCGGGATTGCTGCTGGTTGAGCCGGACTTCGGTGGTGCCACCATGGTCATGGGGACGGGCCTGGTGATGGGGTTCCTTGGAGGAATCAGGCTACGCCACCTACTGGCCACCCTGGGAGTGACACTCGCCATCGGGATATGGGCCATTTGGGATTCTGCGTATCGGTATGAACGTATTGCAGCATTCCTGGAGCCATGGGCCCATCCTCAAGGGATTGGTTTCCAGCTACGCCAATCCCTGCTTGCCTTCGGCCGGGGTGAGACTATAGGGGTGGGGCTAGGTGAGGGGGTCCAGAAGTTATTCTATCTTCCCGAACCCCACACCGATTTTATCTTCGCCGTTATCGGCGAAGAACTCGGTTTGATGGGGACCTTGGGGGTATGTGCCCTCTACGGGCTCCTCATTTGGCGTGGGTTCTGTATAGCCGAACGGGCACCGAATCCTTACGGTCGCCTCGTGGCTCAGGGTCTGGTGTTCATCATCGGTTTTCAGGCGTTAGCCCACATGGCAGTCAATGTGGGGTTGCTGCCGACCAAGGGGTTGACTTTGCCACTCGTGAGCTATGGGGGCAGCAGCCTGGTCTCTACCTGTGCGGCTCTCGGAATCTTACTGGCCGTTGACCGGGCTGGCCAGAAGAGGCGGGGGACGGCTGACCGGAGGCAGAGGAGAGGGAGCTGATCGCAGGCGGGCGAGTCGTCATTGCTGCCGGAGGGACGGGAGGGCATGTCTTCCCTGCCTTGGCTGTTGCCCATGAGCTCCAGTCTCGCGGATGGGAAATTGATTTCCTTGGAACCCAGGCGGGCATCGAGGCACGTGCCGTTCCTGAGGCAGGGTTCGGCTTAATCCAGTTCCCTTGGCGCGGCCTCCGGGGTCGTAGGTGGCACGGCTGGTTGGCTGGTTCCCTCGATTTCGTCCGAGCCGTGTGGCGGGCATACCGGTCCCTCAAAGTGACCAAGGCAGCGGTTGTGCTCGGAATGGGGGGTTATGTCGCAGCCCCTGTTGGGATTGCCGCCTGGCTGCATGGGGTCCCCTTGGTGGTCCATGAGCAAAACGCCATCCCCGGATTGACCAATCGTCTCTTGGGCCGCCTAGCCCAGCGGATTTTGACTGGTTTTCCTGAAACGGCGGGCAGGCTCGGTCCGTGGGCAGAATCTGTCGGAATCCCGGTACGTGCAGGGTTGAGTGGGCTACCGCCACCGCGTGAGCGCTACCGAGAACGCCGGGGCCCTTTGCGGGTCTTGGTGCTTGGTGGTAGCCAAGGTGCGCACTTTTTGAATATGAACCTTCCCACCGGGCTGATCGCAGCGGCTCGCGCCGGAATCACGCTCGAGGTTTGGCATCAGTCTGGGGAGAAGGAGTACAGTCAGGTCCAGGCGGCCTACCGAGATGCCCCCTTCACCGCCTGGGTAATGCCCTTCATCGGGGCGATCGAAAAGGCATATGATTGGTGTGATCTCGTCTTTTGCCGAGCCGGGGCTACAAGCGTAGCAGAACTAGCGACTGTGGGTATACCAGCGGTGCTCGTTCCCTATCCATTTGCTGTGGACAACCACCAAGAATGGAATGCCGCAATCCTCGTCCGCCGGGGAGCGGCTGTCTGTCTTCCGCAAGGAGATTGGGGAAAGGATACCGTCTCGGCTCTGTTGCTGGAGCGGCTGCAGAATCGAACAACCCTCGCCGCGATGGGTGAATCAGCCCACAGCCTGGCTCACCCGGGGGCTGCCCAGCAAGTAGCGGAGGTCTGTATCGGGGTAAGCAATGGATCCAGGTAGACACCATATCCATTTCGTCGGTATTGGCGGGATGGGGATGAGTGGGATCGCCGAGGTATTACTCTCCCTAGGGTGTCCAGTCAGCGGTTCCGACTTGCAAGAGTCTTCTACCACCCGCCGCCTTCACCACCTAGGGGCGGTGATCCAGAGGGACCACGATCCAGACAATCTGGGCTCCGCCGATGTCGTGGTCGTCTCTTCAGCTGTGCCGAAGACCAATCCTGAGGTGAGGGCAGCGCGTCATCGTGGGATCCCGGTCATCCCACGTGCGGAGATGTTGGCCGAGTTGATGCGATTTAAGCGCGGAGTGGCAATTGCAGGGACCCACGGTAAGACGACCACAACCTCTCTCGTCGCGACGCTGGTGCATGAAGGGGGGCTGGACCCAACGATGGTCGTTGGTGGAAGGCTGAACAGCTTGGATGGGACAGGGTCGCTGGGCAATGGGGAGTATCTAGTTGCTGAGGCCGATGAGAGTGATGCCTCCTTCCTGTACCTACACCCGGAGATGGTCGTCGTGACCGGAATTGATCCCGACCACATGGAGGCCTACGGGAATAATCTCCGCAACCTAGAGGCCGCCTTTCGGCAGTTTATTCACCAGATTCCGTTCTATGGTCTAGCAGTCCTTTGTTTGGATCATCCTCGGATCCGAGCTATGCTTCCCTATCTGAACAAACCATGGGTAACCTATGGCTTCGATGGCCAGGCCCATTATCAGGCCCGAAGGGTCGTCGCGCGCGAATGGCAGATGACATTTGAATGCTGGCAGCGAGGTGCAAGCGAGCCCCTATTAGAGGAGGTGGAGCTGAATATGCTCGGCCAGCATAATGTACAAAATGCATTAGCAGCAATTGCTGTTGCCCACCACCTCGGCGTCTCCCCAAGTGCTATCCGTCAAGGTCTGGCACGGTTCTCTGGGGTCGGGCGCCGTTTCCAGATTCGGGGTAACTACCAAGGGGCTGTCTGGGTGGATGATTATGGTCACCATCCGGTGGAGATTCGCAGTACTCTGCATACGATTCGCGAGATTTGGACTAGACGACGCTTAGTCGTAGTCTTTCAACCTCATCGCTATACTCGAACCCGAGATCTATTTGGAGAGTTCGTCAGTGCCTTTGATGCCGCTGACATCGTCCTTCTAACGGATGTCTATCCCGCCGGCGAGGAGCGTATCGCTGAAGCAGAGTCCATGGATCTGTATAGGGGGATCCATCAATACGGTCACCCTGGGGTCCACTATGTTGGGGGACTGCAATGGGTCTCTGAGGCGGTGGCGGAGCATGTGGAGTCTGGCGATGTGGTCGTTACCCTGGGGGCTGGCGATATCGGCAAATTGGCACAGCAACTCTGTCCCTTACACGGGGAAGCCCAGTGAATCTCTCAGCTAGCAGCCGAGAGGGCTCTTGGGAATATGCTGTCCCTATGGCGCGCTGGACTACCTGGCGGGTCGGGGGGATAGCCACTCGGGTCTATATCCCTGCCAGCTCCACCGATCTACAGGGCTTTTTAGTGAGCGGAGAGGCAGTTCCCCCTTTGCTTTGGATTGGCCGGGGGAGCAATCTGCTGGTCCGTGAGGGGGGACTGACGGGGACGGTGATTGCATCGCGACGCGGGTTGCAGACCACCGAATGGCTGGGAGCCAATTGGGTACGGGCTGAAGCTGGGGTGAGCACTGCTCGGTTAGCGCGCTTTTGCGCTCGTCACGGGTTGGCTGGAGCGGAGTTCCTGGCCGGTATCCCAGGGACCGTTGGGGGGGCGTTGGCGATGAACGCCGGGGCCTATGGTAGTGAGGTCGCAGATATCGTGAGATTATGCGAGACTATCGATCGAAACGGCTGTGTTCGATGTCATGATCCTGTCCAGTTCGAATTTAGCTACCGTCAGGCCCGGCTGCCAGCGGATCATTGGTTCCTTGCCGCTCATTTTGCCCTTTCCCCTGGCGATACTCAGACGATCCAGGCTCTCACCAAGCGTTACCTCGAACACCGTCGTCGTACCCAGCCGATCCATCTGGCCAATGCTGGGTCAGTCTTCCGCAATCCCCCCGGGGATTATGCAGCACGCCTGATCGAAGCGGCCGGGCTGAAAGGGGTAGGAATGGGGGCAGCTCGGATCTCCACACAGCATGCCAATTTCATCGTCAATCGGGGTGGGGCCCGAGCCTCCGATATCGAAACCCTGATCCAGTATATCCAGGACCGTATCGAGGTTGTCACTGGGGTTTGGTTAGAACCGGAGGTGTGTATTGTGGGACAATCGGGGGCATAGGAGGTGCCACGTCACCCTATTGTGGTCCTAAGCGGTGGGCCAAGTCCGGAACGCGCGATTAGCCTAGAGAGTGGAGCAGCGGTAGCCGCTGCTCTGGAACGGACAGGCCACACAGTCATCTCGATCGATCCCGATTACGTTCTCCCTACGCATCTAAACGCGATAGCACCCGAGGTGGTGTGGAACGCCCTTCATGGCCCCTTCGGTGAGGATGGGGTGGTCCAAGGCTGTTTGGAGACTATGGGGATCCCCTATACTGGTTCGGGAGTCCTCGGTTCGGCCTTAGCAATGGACAAGCTGCGTTCCAAACGGGTATGGACAGCGGTTGCGCTTCCCACTCCGCGATTCGCTGAGTTACATCCAGGCTCCCTGGAAACCGTGGGGCTGCAGTTGGATTGGCCGTTGGTGGTTAAGCCGGCCTGCAGCGGGAGCTCCCTTGGGGTGAGTCGGGTGAGAAGCCTGATGGAGCTCGAATCGGCTTGGGAGGAGGCGAGCCAATACGGTTCAGTGGTGATGGTGGAGGAGTGGATCGAAGGGGCCGAAGTCACTGTGGGGATTCTGGAGGATAGGGCGTTACCGGTGCTGTCCTTGCAAACCCCGCGATCATTTTACGATTATACAGCCAAATATAGCCACGGTGCGGACACTTGCTACTCTCACCCTACTCCCCTTGGACCGGCCATGGAAAAACATTGCCAAGCCTTGGCTCTAGAAGCCTTTAGGGCCCTAGATTGCTTTGGTTGGGGGCGGGTGGATCTGCGAGTCGGGGAGAGCGGGCCATGTGTGTTGGAAGTAAATACTATACCGGGTATGACTGACCATAGCCTTGTCCCCAAGGCAGCGACCCATGATGGGATCGAGTTCGATACATTGGTACTCCGTATACTGGAGATGGCACGGCCCACGAGATGAGGCGTAAGGGGATTCGGCTCCGATATCTTCCACTAGCGGCTGGGGTCCTGGTGGCTGGAAGTTGGGGGGTAAACCACAGGCCTCATTTGGTGGAGTGGCTCGATTACTATGCCCCAATCCACCGCGTCAAAATAGAAAAGGGGGGGGAGCACATCAAGGAGACAGCCTTGACGCGCCAGCTGAAGGGTATACAGGGGGGATTCTTTACGGTCGATATAGACAAGGTGCAGCGCTGGTTAGAGGCCCACCCCTGGGTGCGCCAGGCTCGGGTCCGCCGTGAATGGCCTGGGATTCTAAGGATCCACTTGGTCGAGCATCGGACTCGGGCAGTTTGGGTAGGGGAAGATCAGAGCTGGTTGGTAAATCAACAAGGATTACGATTCAAGCGATTCTCCAGCAGGCAGTCGAATCAGGCGCTGCCTCGGCTGCGCGGGGAAAAGACCCAACTCGATAGGTTGCTCCATCGCCTTGCGACCCTACGGCGCCGATTGCATGGGCGCTATCCAATCCATTGGCTCCAACTCAATAGCCAAGGGAGTTGGTCAGCGAGGCTTGGAGAGGGAGTCACAGTCCATTTCGGTGATCAGGGGTGGAAGAACCGACTCGCTCGTTTGCTCCGGGTGCAGAAGCGTTGGGAACTGTTGGGTGGTGCAATTTCTCGGATCGATTTGCGGTATCCAAATGGTATGGCAATTACTCTGAAGAGGAGGGAATCCGAGATGTCTAGGGTAGCCGCAGGCCGTGATCCGGCCACGTTAAAGCCTTAACCGGTCGATAGCTGCAAAAGAAGGTGTGACCTAGAATGGAGCAGGACCCGATCGTTGGACTAGATATCGGTACCTCGAAGATTTGCGCTATTGTCGGGGTCAGCACCCCCGATGGAGAACTGGAAATTGTCGGCCTTGGTCGGCACCCTAGCCATGGATTGCGTAAGGGGGTGGTGGTCAATATCGAGTCCACCGTCGCCTCGATTAGGCGGGCGGTGGAAGAAGCCGAGTTGATGTCCGGGTGCTCCATCAGCTCGGTCTACGCGGGTATCGCCGGGAGTCATATTAGCGGGTATAACTCTCGCGGGGTGGTCGCCATCAAGAATCAAGAGGTCGATTCCTCTGATATCAAAAGGGTCATGGAGAATGGCCGTGCACTCCCTATCCCGACCGACCAGAAGATCCTCCACATTGTACCGCAAGAATTTGCCATTGACCGACAAGAGGGAATTCGGGAACCCCTTGGGATGTCTGGGGTGCGCTTGGAGGCCAAGATCCACGTGATCACTGGGGCCGTGAGCGCTATCCAGAATATTATCAAGTGCATTCGGCGCTATGGGCTCGAGGTCAACGATATTGTGCTCGAGCAACTTGCCTCGAGCCAGGCAATCCTCTCCGAGGATGAACGAGAGCTCGGGGTATGCATGGTCGACATTGGGGGAGGGACAACTGACATTGCTGTCTTTACCCGGAATAGCCTCCGACATACGGCTGTACTGCCTTTGGGCGGGGATCAAATAACCAACGATATTGCGTTCGCACTGCGTACACCGAACTGGGCAGCTGAAGAGATCAAGATCAAGTCTGGATGTGCCCTCACCGATTTAGTGCGAGGGAGTGAGGAGATCGAGGTCCCAAGCGTTGGTGGGCGCGACCCACGTAAGTTGGGGCGCCAGACCTTAGTCGAGATTATCCAGCCTCGAGTCGAGGAGATCCTGCGATTCGTGCAGGAGGAGTTGCGTCGTTCGGGGTTCGAGGAGGTCGTGGCGTCTGGGGTCGTGCTGAGTGGGGGGAGTAGCCAGATGGAGGGCATGGTCGAATTGGCCGAGGAGATCTTTCATGTTCCGGTACGGATCGGGATCCCTGAAGGGATCGGCGGAATCAGTGATGTGGTCCGGGATCCTGCATATGCTACCGGAGTAGGGTTGGTCAAGTTTGGCCTCACGAGTTCGAATTCAACGAATCAAGCGTTTCCTGTACGCGAGCGGCCGCGGTGGAGTTGGCGGGCGATCATTCAACGGGTACGCGCTTGGTTTCGGGAGAATTTTTGAGGCCTTAATAGGGTCCTATATGCCGCGCTATACGGCCTCCGGGTAACGGCTAATTAAGGAGGAGCCGATGACTGGACTGACAGAGACGGGGGGCCAGAACAACACCACGAACAACGCCACGATCAAGGTAATTGGTGTCGGTGGCGGTGGTGGCAATGCGATTGCCAATATGGTGGCCTCCAATATGGAAGGGGTGGATTTCTATGTCGCGAATACCGATGCCCAAGCCCTCGAACGGATCGGGGTGGTCAACCGGATCCAGCTTGGGACGAATATCACCAAGGGGCTAGGGGCTGGTGCTTCACCTGAGCAGGGCCGTAACGCTGCCGAAGAGGACCGTGACCGGATTCGGGAGATTCAAAGCGGTGCCGATATGGTTTTTATCACGGCTGGGATGGGCGGCGGTACAGGCACAGGGGCGGCGCCGATCTTCGCTCAAGAGGCCAAAGAACAGGGTATTTTAACGGTAGCGGTGGTCACCAAACCGTTTAGCTTCGAGGGCAAAAAACGACAACAACAAGCGTCAGAGGGGATCGATTCCCTTGCGAAGATCGTCGATTCGGTGATCACGATCCCTAATGAGAAGCTATTGACCGTAATGGGGCGTAAGGCGAGCCTTCTGGACGCCTTCAAGCGTGCCGATGAGGTCTTGATGGGGGCGGTCCAAGGAATCTCCGAGTTGATCACTCGGCCTGGCTTGATCAACGTCGACTTCGCCGATGTACGGACTGTGATGTCGGAGATGGGCATGGCAGTCATGGGTTCGGCCACTAGTATGGGGGATAACCGGGCCGAAGAGGCTGCACAAAATGCGGTCTCGAGCCCGCTCCTAGAGGATATGGACCTCTCTGGAGCACGCGGTGTGCTGGTTAATGTCACTGCCGGCACGGATATGGCAATCAGTGAATTCGAGTCTGTCGGCCATGTGATGCGTGAATTCTCGGCCGAAGATGCCAATGTCGTGATGGGCACCGTCCTCGATCCCGATCTATCGAATGAGCTGCGCGTAACAGTGGTTGCAACGGGGCTTGGGATGGCCCGCTATCCCAATCGGCGCTCAAGGAGTCTAGGTCCGACCTCGCGCCCGCGGGAACCCTCTGAAATCGATACGCCGACCTATATAAGGCGCAAGCAGCAGGAGGCCAAGTCAGACCAGTTGGACCCGGAGGATTTGGATATTCCTGCCTTTCTGCGTAGGCAAGCGGATTGAGAGGCTGATGAGATTGTTCAGTCCTTTAGGAGATTCTCCCCGACCAGTGTGCCGGGGAGGTACGGCGGTTTCCGCTTTCAACGCCCCCTCCTAGGATGCATTCCTTTGGAGGTAATCCTCAGGAATGGGGAAAGGTGGGGTGGTGGTGTGGTTGTGGGAGAGCTGGGCTCTCCTCCGGCCCAACCATTGGAAGGCTGGAAGGTTCCTATGAGCCTGCAACGAACACTACGTAATTGTGTTCAGGGAAGAGGCGTTGGCTTACACTCGGGGAAGAGGGTGGTCATTACTTTGCGCCCGGCGCCGGCGGATACAGGGATCGTATTCCGTCGCCTCGATATCCCCCGATGCCCCTTCATTCCGGCTCGAGTCGGGAATGTAGTTTACTCGAGATTATGTACTACCCTCGGGGTCGAGGACTATTGGGTTGCGACTGTTGAGCACCTGATGGCTGCCTTTGCAGGCCTTGGGATCGATAACGCCTATGTGGATTTGCATGGTCCGGAAGTGCCTATTATGGATGGTTCCGCCGCGCCATTTGTTTTTTTACTCCAGTGTGCAGGGATCCAAGAACAGGCAGTGCCTAAATGCTTTATTCGGATCAAAAAACGGGTCCGAGTTGAGGATTTCCATGAGGAACGGTGGGCGAGTTTGGAGCCCTATCCAGCCCTGCGGATCAACTTTACTATCGAGTTTTCCCATCCCTTGATCCAGGCCAATAATCAGGCTTCGGTGGAGTTCTCTGAGACTACATTTACACGGGAGATCAGCCGGGCCCGGACATTCGGCTTCACTTGGGATGTAGAGTCCCTCCGTGGCCAGGGATTGGCCTTAGGGGGCGATCTAGGCAATGCCCTGGTCATGGATGAATCGCGACTTCTGAACGAGGATGGTCTACGTTACCAGGATGAGTTTGTACGCCATAAGGTCCTTGACTCCATTGGGGATATGTATCTCCTTGGACATCCGGTATTGGGCTATTTCCGCGGTTTTAAATCGGGGCACGCCTTGAATAATCGATTGTTACGCACTGTGCTGGCCGACGCTTCGGCCTGGGAGTATCTGGGGTGCGAAGCGAATTCTTACGAGGCCAGTACACCGTTGGGCTCAGTCCTGTGATCTCGACCTGTGGTTATCCTACGCTTGATACTTGCGCTTGGCGGCTCTGCCCTGCTTGCGACATTGATTACGTGGGTTTTGACTGGCCAGCGCCGCTATCTCTACTGGACCTGGCGAATCCTACAGCTCCTGCTCCTTCTCGTCTTGGTGTTTTTGGGTCTGAGATTCGGCAGCCGATTGCTAACCCTGAGGCCCTTCTAGCCCTGTGACCCCTCCTGGCTCGGCGGAACTTGGATATGTTGAGCGAGCCGTATCAGAGCCGCTCGCAGCTCATCATCTTCGATCTGCTCAGCCGCGCGGCTGAGGTTGGTTGCTGCTTGTTGGCTATAGGTTCGGCCCCTCTGAGGACGGGGCGGCTCGAGGGACGGTTGCACTTGAAACTGAATTGCTTTTAGGGTAGGCAAAGACTCGCTACGCAGCCTCTGGATCAAAGAACGGGTTGTGAATCGGAGACGGGTTGCCTGGGCTGGGGTGCGGACCCCAACCCGGAGTGTGTCCCCTTGCAAATCAAGTGCGAAGCTGCACGAACTCCATTCGCGTCCCACAGCTCGGATCCAACTCCGGTTTAGATCGTCTAATGTTTGGATGCGTGGGGTGAGGCTTTTGCGGTCTAGGTAGTCCGCTATAGTGAGTTTGAGGGGATCAAGGTTTTTGAATTGAGGCAAAGGGTGAATCCTCTCCGTTGTTCGGACCTAACCGAAGGGCAAGCCGGAGCGGAACGACTCGCTTAAGGATGGGCAAATTGCAGGGGCTTTGTAAAGGGTATGCAGATCAGTGACATCTGACCATCCGTACAGCAGAGCAGGTCAGTGAAGCGAAGAAACGGAGTTTGCAAGAGGCACATGAGTAAACCATGTTAACGAAGCTACTTGGGAAGGCCTTTGGAACCCGTAATGAGCGGATCCTTAAGGGCGTTTATAAGATTGTAGAGCAGATCAATGCGCAAGAGCCACTTGCCCGTAAGCTCTCGGATGTTGAGTTAGCGGCTCGAACAGATCACATGAAGGAACGTTTGACAAAGGGAGAATCCCTAGATGATCTGCTCCCAGAGGCCTTCGCTACAGTACGCGAGGCGAGCCGAAGGGTCCTCGGCATGCGTCATTTCGACGTCCAATTGATCGGCGGTGTTGTCCTCCACGAGGGACGTATCGCTGAGATGAAGACCGGCGAGGGGAAAACCTTGGTCGCGACTTTGGCTGCCTATCTTAATGCCCTCGCGGGGCATGGAGTCCATATAGTCACAGTAAATGACTATCTGGCTCGCCGGGATGCGAAATGGATGGGGGGGATCTATGAGTTCCTGGGATTGTCAACGGGGGCCATCCAGAGCGACCAGACCACTGAAGAGCGTCGTAATGCCTACGCCTGCGATATTACCTACGGGACGAACAATGAGTTCGGCTTCGACTATCTGCGGGATAATATGGCCTTCCGCAAAGAGGATCAGGTGCAACGGGGGCACGCCTTCGCTATTGTCGATGAGGTGGATTCGATCCTGATCGATGAGGCCCGTACGCCATTGATCATTTCGGGTCCCACCGAGGACCGCACTGACCTCTACTACCGGGTAGATGCGCTGATCCCACAACTGGTCCCTGAGCAAGACTACACCATCGATGAGAAGGCCCGGCAGGTTACCCTCACTGAGGAAGGCAATGAGAAGGCCGAACGCCTTCTCCATGAAGCAGGATTGCTCACTGAGGGCGGCCTCTACGATCTTGGCAATATCGGTTTGGTCCACCATGTGAATCAGGCCTTGCGGGCCCACACCCTATTTCAGCCGGAGCGCGACTATATCGTTCGAGACGGCCAAGTCATCATCGTTGATGAGTTTACTGGTCGGATGATGCCAGGACGGCGTTGGTCAGACGGGTTGCATCAGGCGGTTGAGGCCCGTGAAGGGGTTGAGATCCAGAATGAGAACCAGACTTTGGCCTCAATTACCTTCCAGAACTACTTCCGCCTCTATGACAAGCTCAGTGGTATGACCGGGACGGCGGACACGGAGGCAGCGGAGTTCAACACGATCTACGGCCTTGAGGTGGTTGTCATTCCAACTCACAAGCCGATGATCCGAGAGGACCATTCCGATATGGTCTACCGGACCAAGGCGGAGAAGCTCAATGCCCTCGTGGAGGAGATTCGGGAGTGCAATAAGCAGGGGCAACCGGTACTTGTGGGAACACCATCGATCTCTGCCTCTGAGGAGCTCTCCAATCTGCTTAAGAAGGTGAAGATTCCCCATAATGTCTTGAATGCGAAGTATCACGAACAGGAAGCGGAGATCATCGCTGAGGCCGGCCGACCTGGGGCGGTTACCCTGGCTACGAATATGGCCGGGCGTGGCGTGGATATCGTCTTGGGAGGCAGCCTTGATGAGGAGATCCGTGCCCTGGAGGCAGATGAATCGCTCGACGAGGCCACCCGGCAACAGAAGATCGAGGAGGCCAAGCAGGCGTGGCAGGAGCGCCATGAGCACGTGGTTGGGCTCGGTGGGCTGCATGTGATCGGTTCCGAGCGGAATGAATCCCGGCGCATTGACAATCAGTTCCGCGGGCGGTCAGGCCGTCAGGGAGATCCGGGTTCCAGTCGCTTCTACCTATCGTTGGAGGATGACCTGCTTCGGATCTTCGCTTCCGAACGGGTCAGTTCGCTGATGCAGACTTTAGGGATGCCGGAGGGAGAACCGATCGAGCACCCCTGGGTGAACAAGGCCATCTCCAATGCCCAACGCAAGGTGGAGGGACGAAACTTCGATATCCGCAAGCAACTCCTCGAATACGATGACGTTGCTAACCATCAGCGCCAGCTCATCTACGAGCAGCGCCGCCACCTAATGGAGTCGGAGGACGTTTCCGACATCGTAGATGCTGCTCGAGGAGAGGTGTTAGAGAAGCTCTTCCATCAGTATATCCCGCCCGGCTCGGTAGAGGAGGAGTGGGACGTTGCGAGCCTCGAAGAGGCCTTGTTCCACACCTTCGGGATGCATCTGCCCGTGCGGCAATGGCTCGAGGCCGAACC
Organism: uncultured Gammaproteobacteria bacterium; assembly: GCA_964448275.1. Taxonomy (GTDB): domain Bacteria; phylum Pseudomonadota; class Gammaproteobacteria; order Thiohalorhabdales; family CAYUWI01; genus CAYUWI01. The sequence goes on from CAYUWI010000008.1 coordinate 20,713, forward strand.
CGATCTCTATGAGGAGACCCTCCACCAGCGCCTCCTCGAGGCCGTGATCGAATACTATCGGGAAAAGGAGGCTCAGATCGGTGCTCCAGTTATGCGGGAGCTGGAGAAGGTAGTGGCCCTCCAAGTCTTGGACGTCCAGTGGAAGGACCATCTTGCCGCCATGGACCATCTGAAGGAAGGGATCCATCTGCGCGGCTACGCCCAGCGGCAGCCGCTCCAGGAGTACAAGCGTGAGGCCTTCACACTATTCGAGGGGTTGCTCGAGAGGATCAAGCAGGAGATGATCGATGTCCTCTACAAGGTCCAGGTAAGCGCCGAAACAGAGGTCGAAGAGCTTGAGGAGGGTCGTAGTGAGCCGCATCATCTCCAGTATCAGCATCCCAATGCTGAAGGGGCAATGGCGGCGGCGGAACCTGAACCGGTAATCTCCGAATCGGTGCAGTCCCCTGAACCGGCTAGCCCACAGTCTCAGCCTACCGAGCGGCCGCAGCCCTACCGACGTTCTGGCCGCAAGATCGGGCGTAATGAGGCGTGCCCATGTGGTTCCGGCAAGAAGTATAAGAACTGCTGCGGTCAGACAAACTAAAGCGCCCCATGGCTGTGGGACCAGATCCTCGCCCCAAGCTGGCCAGCCCCTCTGGGATCCGTTTAGGGGCGACTCAAGCCCACCTTCGCACCCCCGATCGTCTGGATCTCGCGGTCCTCGAGCTTACTCCGGCTGCTCAGACGGTGGCTGTGTTTACACAGAATCGGTTGCAGGCTGCCCCAGTCCAACTAGCCAGGCAACATCTGGCCTATCAGCCACCGCGGCTCTTCGTGGTCAACTCCGGGATTGCCAACGCCGCTTGTGGGAAAGCCGGCTTCAAGGCAGCTCGCCGTACGTGTCAAGCCGCAGCCGCTGTCTTTGGGATCGAAGCTGGAGCTGTGCTCCCCTTCTCGACTGGGGTGATCGGGGAACCCTTGCCAGTGGAGCGAGTCGAGGCTGCCCTACCCGCTTGCCAGGCGGCCCTTACGGCGGAGGGTTGGTGGCAGGTAGCTGCGGCCATCCATACCACCGATACCCGCTCCAAGGGTGCCAGCCGTCGGATTGCCCTCGCTTCATCTCCTGATCTTGAGCCAGAAATAGATAATGGCGGTCCAGCGAGCCCGGTGGAGATCAATGTGACCGGGGTCGCTAAGGGCTCAGGGATGATCCATCCCAACATGGCGACCATGCTTGCATTTGTGGCGACTGATGCCCAGATCGCGTCGGCCCCGCTGCAGGCGATGCTCGATGCCGCAGTGGAACGCACCTTCAACTGCATCAGTGTCGATGGGGAAACCTCGACCAATGACGCTGTCACCTTGTCTGCCACAGGGCAAGCCCCAATGGTCCCCATCGAATCAGAGGCTGACCGACGTTACGCCCGCCTATACAAGGCGGTGGAGGCAGTCTGCCAGGATTTGGCCCTGGCCATCGTTCGGGATGGGGAAGGGGCGACCAAATTGATCACCGTGACGGTCAAGGGAGCCAGTCACGATCAAGAAGCCCGCCAGGTGGCCGAACGGGTGGTGTGCTCCCCATTGGTCAAGACCGCCTTTTTTGCTGGCGATCCCAACTGGGGCCGGATCGCTGCGGCCGTGGGGGCAGGGGCCTCGGTGGGGCTCGATTGGGAGGCGGTCGACCTCTACCTTGGGGAGGATCTCTGTGTGGTGCGTGGGGGGAAACAGGCTGTGGAGTATACGGAGTCTGCCGGCCGAGCAGCCCTGGCCTCTGAGGAGGTGGGCATCATTGTCTGTCTGGGACGTGGCGATGGGCAAGCCCGAATGTGGACTTGCGACTTTTCCGAGGAATATATCCGGATCAATGCCGACTACCGGAGTTGAGCTACCGCCCCCTTCCATCAGGGTCAGTGTGGCCCTAATTATCCGCGGCCCTTGGGTCCTGCTGACTGGACGCGATCCGGAACGGCCCGGGGGCGGATGCTGGGAATTTCCGGGGGGCAAGGTGGAGCAAGGCGAGACCCCGAGTGGAGCGCTACGTCGGGAGTTAGAGGAGGAGCTTGGGATCCAAGCGCTCCAGCTTACCCCACTCCCTCCATTTCACCATCGCGATAGCTACTATGCTATCCGCCTCATCCCGTTTCGGGTCGATTCCTATCAAGGGCAACCCAATAGCCGTGAGGGTCAGCCCCTCGGCTGGACGGCGCTTGTCCGATTACGCGCGATCGCAATGCCTCGAGCCAACGGTCCCTTCCTCGACCATCTGATCCAGTGCGGTGTATTGAGCTGCTTGGGTTAGGAGGTAGCCGCCTTGAGGAGGCAGGTCGTGGCCTCTTCTACCGCACTGGTCCCGATTATCGCCTCGATACATGCGATCCCCATTGCACCCACGGCGAAGGCGTCGCGGGCGTTGCCGCAGTGGATCCCACCCAGGGCAACTACCGGAACAGGGCTAGTGCTTGCCAAGCGCCTGAACCCCTGGGGGCCCAGAGAGGTCATGTCAGGATGGGTCCTACTCGCAAAGAGCGGGGATAAAAGCGTGAAACTGGCCCCCAGCCGAGCAGCCCGGTCCAGCCCCTGGCGACCATGAGCGGCAACCGACAGTCTTCCGTGCCAGACGGACCCGGATGGGGGAGTAGTGTTCTCACCCAGATGGAGACCATCCGCGCCAACGGCCCTAGCCAGCTGAGGGCGGCCGTTAACGAATAGCAAGGCGGAGTGGACGGCAGTCTGTTCCCGGAGGGCCTCGATCAGGGGGCGGGCTTCTGAATCGGGGAGGTCGGGTTCCCGGAATTGGACAGCGGGTAATCCCGCGGCAAGGGCGCGTTGGACTACCTCAATAAGGGGGCGTCCTTGGGTCCGGTGGCGGTTGGTGATTAGTAGCAGTGGTGGTGGGCTGTCCTCGTTGGCATACCCTGGGGCCACCACCCCCTTAGAGAGGGAGGGGGCCACCTCAAGCCTGCTCCACGACCTCGGAGAGGGGGTTCCGGAGGGACTTGAGTGCCTTGTGTTCGAGCTGCCGGATGCGCTCCGCCGAAACCCCGTACTGGTCGGCCAATCCCTGCAAGGTAGCAGGCTCATCAGCAAGCCAGCGCTGTTCAATGATCCCGCGGCTACGCTCATCCAACGCCTCGAGGGCATGGTTTAAGGCGGTACCGGTGCGTTCCCAGTAGTCCGCATCGACCAGGTTTTCTTCGATACCCGGACTGGTGTCGCTCAATTGATCAATCCGGCTCTCACCGCTCTCCTCCTCTCCGAGGGGCTCATCGAGGGATTGGTCGGGTTGCGTCATCGAGGCGTCCATTTTAAGCACCTGTTCCACGGGGACTTGGAGGTCCTCGGCGATCCCTTGGGCCTCATCGCGTTTCAACCAAGACAGGCACTTCTTCGACTTGCGCAGGTTGAAGAACAACTTGCGTTGGGCCTTGGTTGTGGCCAGCTTCACTATCCGCCAGTTACGCAGGATATACTCATGGATCTCGGCCCGGATCCAATGGATGGCGAAGCTTACGAGCCGGACCCCGTAATCCGGTTTGAAGTGCTTGACCGCCTTCATCAAACCGATGTTGCCCTCTTGGATTATGTCCGCAAAGGGGAGCCCGTAGTCGAGGTAACCGCGCGCGATCCGTACTACCACACGGAGGTGGGATAGCACCAGGGAACGGGCTGCGTCGAGATCTCCCTCGGACTGGTAACGGTGCGCATAGCTTTGCTCTTCCTCCCAAGAGAGGATTGGAAGGCGACGTACATAGCTTAGGTAGCTCTCGAGTGAGCCACTATGGGCATCTATCGCTAGCTCGATGGCCTTGGAAGTCATGTAATGACCTCCCTTTCGATGCGGTTAAACATTTGTTCGGGGAGTGGGAGCCTCGATCCCCTGACTCCACCGGGACTCTCCCTTTCGCCCGATTGGAGTATCTCGATTCCGTAGAGTTCCCCCCACCACTTAGGTCGGGTCGATCTCCCGTATGTGCCAACCGACAGTGAGCCGTGAGCTCAACCAAGCCAGTCCGCTCCCGCTTACTAATAGCCAGAATAGGTCCTGGACTTCGGGGCCGTGTAAGACGAACTCTCCCCCGTATTGGGAGACAAGATTCCCCACCGAGGCATTGATCGAATCCATCGCCACAGCGACCAAGATACCCGCAAGCAATCCGGCCAGGCCGCCCTGGACTGTGCCGGCATACAGAAAGGGCAGACGGACAAAGTGTGTGGTCGCCCCAATGAGTCTGACGACCTCGAGCTCTTGGCGTCGATTGAGGACGGCTAGCCGGATGGTATTGCCTATGATGAGGGCGACTACCCCTCCCAGCAAGACAGCAGCGATGTGGCCAGCCCGCCGCAGGAATGTGACCCCAGCCTGGAAGCGAGCAACCCAGAGCCGATCATACTGGACTTGGTCCACACCCGTCCATGCCGAGAAGGTCTCGCTAAGCCCTTCCATCTGCGCTGGACTCCGATGCCCTGGCGCGAGGACGACCTCGAAACTCCCTGGTAGGGGATTCATTGGCAGACCCTCCAAGGCGTCACCGAGATCGAGTAGCTCGGAGGCCTCTCGGAGTGCTGTCTCCGGAGAGGTATAGCTGACACGCACTACCCCCTCTTGGCGCCTCAATCGCTGGCGGATTCGCGCCCTCTGCTCTGCAGCAACCCCCTTGTCCAAGAACAGGGTGAGGGTCCCTGGGGCCTCTAGTTGATGGATAAGATGCTCGAGATTCCGTGTGATGAGGAGAAGCGTGGCCGGAAGGGCAAGGGCGATGGCGAGGACAGTCACCGTCATCGAAGTAGCCACTGGGGTTCGCCCAAGTTGGACTGTCGCATCCCACAGGAGTTCGAGGTGTTGGCGAGGGGGGGTCCAGGCCATGATTTCTTAGCCGCTATGTAGCCAAATGCCCTTCAGTAAGGCGGAGTTGAGGTAGTCCTAACCGTTCCGGTTGGGTCAGGTCGTGGGTCGCTACAAGGACCGTCATCCCAAATTGATGGAATTGGTAGAAGAGGTCGATGAGCTCGTCTGCCAGCTGCTGGTCGAGGTTCCCTGTGGGCTCATCTGCCAGCAGGAGCTCTGGTTTGTTGACCAAGGCCCTCGCGATAGCGACGCGCTGCTGCTCGCCACTGGACAGCGTCAGGGGGTATCTCTTGCTCTTATATTCGAGCCCGACCTTCCCAAGCACGGTATCGACTCGGCGCGCGATCCGGTCGCGTCGGAAGTTACAAACCCGTAAGGGGAGGGCCACATTATCGAACACCGTGCGATCATAGAGGAGCTTGTGGTCTTGGAAGACAACACCGATGGCACGCCGATGATAGGGGATGTGCCGCTTGGGGAGACGCGTGATATCCCTCCCTTTGAAGAAGATCCGTCCGGCAGAGGGGTACTCTGTAACCAAGATGAGCTGGAGTAGAGTGGTCTTGCCAGCGCCCGAGTGGCCAGTCAGGAAGCGCATGGAACCCGCTTCAAGGCCAAAAGAGGCCCCTTTGAGGGCAACCGATCCTCGAGGATAGCGTTTGAAGACCTGGCTAAATTGGAGCATAGTCCTCCGAGCCGTCGTCGGCGGTTGTCTCCGCTGGCTGCATCAGGGCCGCGACGAACTCTTCGGCAGAGAAGGGGCGGAGGTCGTCGATCCCTTCTCCGACCCCAATATAGCGAATTGGCAGGCCTAACCTCTGGGTCAAGGAGACGACGATCCCGCCTTTGGCAGTCCCGTCCAATTTGGTCAGGATGATCCCCGTGAGGGGGACTACTTCGTTGAAAGCTTCCGCTTGGGAGAGGGCATTTTGACCTGTGGTGGCATCGACCACAAGCAGGGTCTCGTGCGGTGCGTTCGGTTCGAGCCTTTGGGCGACTCGTCTGACCTTAGCGAGCTCGGCCATCAGGTTGGATTTGTTATGGAGCCGGCCCGCAGTGTCGGCAAGCAGCACATCCCGCCCACGGCTCTGGGCTGCCTGGATCGCGTCGTGGATCACCGAGGCCGAATCGGCCCCCTCCGACTGGGCGATGACCGGGCATCCGCAACGTTTCCCCCACTGTTGGAGCTGGGCAACCCCGGCGGCTCGGAAGGTATCTCCGGCGGCAAGCATCGGAGACAAGCCTTGCTCTTGGAGGCGAGCAGCCAACTTAGCGAGAGTGGTTGTCTTGCCTACCCCATTGACCCCCACAATCAACACCACTCGAGTCCCTTCACCGGGCCGCCAATCTAGAGGGGCAGCATAGGGGGAGAGGGCGGCGACCAGATAGCGCTGGATGGCCGCGACGACGGCTTGGGGGTCGGTCAATTCGCGCCGGGCAACCTGGGCAGTCACCGAGTCGATGATCTCTGTGGTGGTCTCGGTCCCGATATCGGCCATTAGCAGCAGGGTCTCGAGCTCCTCAAGGAGCTCCTCGTCGATCTGCTTCTTGCCAGCCACAAGCCGGTAGAGGCCTTCGGTGAAGCTCGCCCGGGTCTTGCTCAGGCTGGACTTGAGTCGGGCGAACACCCCACTCTTTGACTGGGATTGCGCCTCAGGACTGGATTCCTCAGGAGCGGGAGACTGTTTGGAACTGCGTTTAAATAGGCTCATCGTCGCTTTTCGTGGTTAGGGAAACAAGTTCTACGCTACTCCACCATCTATGATACCCTCTTGCATGGCAGGGAAGCGAGGCGGGTCCCGGCTTCCAAGGGAGACCTACGGGGTAGGCAAGGCGTATGGTGACAGGATCGCGCTTGGGATGCGTGCTTGGAGTGATCCTTGGCCTGATTGGCTGTATGGTGGAGGGCCTGGCGGCACCGGTCCAATCCCAGACACTCGCCAACGGGATGGAGGTGTTTGTCAAGCCCGATCACCGGGCCCCTGTGGTGGTCACGATGGTCTGGTATCGCGTCGGTGGACTTGATGAGCACCGCGGTGAGACCGGTATCTCCCATCTCCTCGAGCATATGATGTTTAAGGGGACCGAGGAGCTCGAGCCCGGGGAATTCGCCGAGATCATAGCACGTCACGGTGGGAAGCAGAATGCCTTCACTGGCCAGGACTATACAGCCTATTTCGAACAGCTCGCTGCCGACCGGTTCGAGGTGGCCTTGCGCCTAGAAGCTGATCGTATGGAAAATCTCCTTTTGGACCCCGAAGAGTTCCACAAGGAGCGCCAGGTGGTCCTTGAGGAGCGTCGTCTCCGGGTGAAGGATGATCCTCGGGCCTTGGCACATGAACTCCTGCGCTCGGTTGCCTTTGATGCGCACGGCTACGCCTACCCGGTCAGTGGGTGGTCGCAAGACCTACAAGCGCTCACCCTCTCTGATCTCCAGGACTGGTATCGGCGTTACTATCGACCGCAAAACGCACGCCTCGTGGTAGTCGGGGATGTCCAGCCTGAGGCGGTCTTCACCCTGGCAAAGAAGCATTTCGGCGAGATCAGGGATGAAGGTGATCCCCCATCCCGGACTCAGGCGGGCGGACTTGCCCCGCGTGGACAGCGCCAAGTCGATTTCCAGACCGCCGCTCGGGTTCCCTATCTGGTAGCCGGTTATCGCGTCCCGAACCTACCCGCTGCCGAACAACCGTGGGAGGCTTACGCCCTCCGGGTATTGGCGGGGGTGTTGAGCGAGGGCGACTCGGCCCGTTTGACGAGCCATCTGGTTCGCCAGAGAAGCATTGCAACCTCCGCGAATGCCTTCTACGATCTCGAGAGTCGCGCCTCAGGGCTCTTCTACCTCGAGGCAACACCCACGCCTCGAACCTCCCTTAAAGGCTTGCAGAAGGTCCTCTACGGGGAGATAGAGGCCCTGCGTAAGGAGCTGGTGCGTCCGGATGAGCTCGCTCGCGTCAAGCGCCAGCTCGTTGCAAATGAGACCTATAGCCGCGATTCGGTCTTCTTCCAGGCGATGCAGATTGGCAAGCTCGAGACCATTGGATATGGTCACGAGTATCTGGATACCTATCTCGACCGAATCCAAGCGGTGACCCCGGAGCAGATCCAGGCTGTGGCGCGGAAGTACCTCCAACCCCAGCGCAGCACCCTCGTCCGACTCCACCCGCAACCGTCCCAGTCTGCAGAGGAATAGAGGAATAAGGTGCGCTACCCCGAGCCAAGACAGGGCTGTAGTCGATTGAGGTGGATAGGGGCCTTCTTAGGCGGTGTGGCCGTACTCGGTGCACTGCTTGTCGGTTCGCGGGTATGGGCTGGGGTCCCGATCCAAACCTGGCGTCTCGACAATGGCGCGCAGGTCCTCTTTGTCCATCGCCCCTCCCTGCCCATGGTCACTCTGCGAGCCGAATTCGCTGCTGGGAGTGCCTACGACCCTCCCGGGCAGTACGGCCTTGCGGCCCTTACAGCAGCGATGTTGGATGAGGGGGCAGGGGAACTGTCGGCAGGGCAGTTTGCCCGAGCTGTGGATAGCCTAGGGGCACGCTTTACGACCTCCAAGGGCCGCGACCGCTTAACGATCCAGGTAACTAGCCTCCGCGAGTCGGACCTCCTCAGGAGGGCCTGGGAGCTGCTCGCCTTGGCCCTGACCCGACCCGCCTTTACCTCTGAGGCACTGGAGCGTGAGCGCCAGCGCCTATTGACCGCCATTCAACGGGATCGGGAAAAGCCCCGAGTTGTAGCATTAAAGGCCTTCTATCGAGCGGTGTACGGGGACCATCCCTATGCCCATCCGCCCGACTGGACTTCAGAGGGGCTCCAGACGAGTCGGTCACAGGACCTCGGCCGTTTCGCCAGCCGGTACTTCGTCGGTCACAATGCCACGATCGCCGTCGTTGGGGATATCGAGGAGGAGGCTGCACGGGCCCTTCTTACGAACACCTTGGGGCACCTGCCTGCAGGCAAGGCCGCTGC
>CAYUWI010000009.1:0-28742 GCA_964448275.1 uncultured Gammaproteobacteria bacterium
ATGTGTCCATATGAGGTTGACACGTTCCGACGGAGGGGGTCGTCATAACATCCACGGCTGAATCCGTTGAGGTGAGGAGGGTGTGTGGTAGGTTGAATTGGAGGACAGCTGGTGAGTCAAGGAGTTAAGAGCGGTCTTTTAGGTGTGGGTGTTATGACGAGTTGGTGGTTCGATGGTGAGTCCGGCGCTGTTCCCGGAGTCGCCGGAGCTCAGCGGCAGGGGGGCGGACGAATTGTAGGATATCATTCTTCGATAGGTGCCACTGCTTGATTTCTCCCTTATTTTCAAGCTCCTTCATGGACTTACGTAAATTGCGCCGGAACTCTCGCCGGGTGGTATCTACACCACATAGGGGCTGAAGCTTATCGAGGCTAATGATGTGTGGATTGATTGGAGTAGCACGGTGGGAACAGATGTAGCCGTGTAACCACCGAGTAAGACCGCCGGAGAGGGAGAGGCGAACCTCCCAATCAAGGCGAGTGTAATTATCCTCGAACAGGATGGCCAGGCGAGGGTTAAGGGTGACGTAGAATTCCTCTCCCTGTTCTGCGACATCCCATACAAGACTGCCCCGATAGATCCGTTTAAATTGCTGGTCCCTCTTGCTCGCTACCTTGATCTTGACCCGGCAGGTCATTAATCGATCGAGACTCTTATTCAGCCAGAGATAGCAAGATCCTCCAGTGCCTCGACCAATGGCCTCAAGGAAACTCTTTACAGAGAAATAAACAGGATGGCCTAGGCCTTTTTGGGCTTGGGCCCTGTGGAGACACTCCGCCCAGACGTCGAGATCTGTCTGATCGAGGCGTTCGCCGAGAAATTGGACCGTTACGCCCTCCCAGGCTACAAGCACCTCGTCTTTGAGGTAGTGGCGTCGGCCACGTCGAATTACCCCAAATAATGAAGAGCGCAGAATACTCGAGGGGATCCCCCGTGTGTCTCCTGGCCAATTGGCTGGCAGATGACCACATTCATCCTCTGTCCAACCATTGTCTTCAGGGAATATGATGTCCCGGGTAATATCCGAAGGATCCAAGTTGTACTCCTTGCGAATTCGGAGGGGCAGTCTCGCGGACTGGTTCGTTGCGTTTGTAGCATGGCCCTGTCCTTGGGGGCAACAACTCCTATGCGCTGGTCTGCTTTGCGTAAGCTCAATATCTCTGCGAACCTAGTGAAGGGACTAAGGTGACGCCTCAGCATTCAGCTTGAGGGTGGCCTTCGATGTGATGGAAGAGGGAGTGCTCTTGCTAGCTTAGGGGAGAGGATGCCTGTGGTAGGACGAGCTAAAGGAAGGTGGCCAAATATGGGTAAATGGGGCGGGGGTGGACTGCTTACCCTAATGCTCCTGTTTGATGTAGCCACTGCTGGGCAGTGGGAGCCTTTACCCGAGACGGCACCAGCACCGCCCGATAATCCAACTACGGAGGCCAAGGTAAAGCTAGGTAAAGAGCTGTATTTCGATCCTCGAATCTCCGATACTGGTACGGTCTCTTGCAATTCTTGCCATAACGTTTCGGAAGGGGGGGACGATGGTCTCTCGACCTCAATAGGGATAAGGGGGCGTGCAGGCCCTCGAAATGCCCCGACTGTCTGGAATGCTGCCTTCAACTCCACCCAGTTCTGGGACGGTCGCGCTGACAGCCTAGAGGAACAGGCCAAGGGGCCTATAGTAACCGCTGTGGAGATGGGAATGCCGAGCCAGAAGGCGGTTGTCGAGCGACTCCGCCGAATCCCGGGGTATCGGAAGGAATTCGAAGAGGTGTTCGGGCAAGAGCAGAGTTTAACCATGGAGAATATCGCCAAGGCGATTGCCGCTTACGAGCGTACCCTGATCACCCCCAACAGCCCCTTCGACCGTTACCTAAAAGGGGACAAGTCGGCCCTCACGAAGCAGCAGCGTCGGGGCATGCAAACATTTAATCAGGTAGGTTGTACGAATTGCCATTTTGGCCCGGCATTCAATGGCCCTCAGGCCAATATGGCCAAAGGCAAGGGGTTTTACCAGAAGTTCCCTGTCTTCTCTGACAACCAGTATATCGAGGAGTACAACCTTGAAAAGGATCTAGGAAGATATGGGGTGACTGGAAAGGAAGGGGATAAACATCGATTCAAGGTCCCGATTCTGCGCAATGTAGCCTTGACTGCCCCCTACTTCCATAATGGGAGCGTAAGGACGCTAGAACAGGCCGTCCGGGTGATGGCCAAGGTTCAGCTCGATAAGGCGCTCACGGAGCAACAGGTGAGCAATATTGTAGCATTTTTGAGGTCCCTGACTGGTGAGTTTCCAAAGCAGATCTTGCCGCGTTTGCCTTATGCCCCCGGCAAGGCACTCCTAGTAGAGGATCGGGATCTTAAGGCTGGTCACCATTAGTCCGTCCGCCATGAAACACGCTTTGCTTTTGACCGGAGCCCCAGGGACGGGGAAGACGACCCTCTTGCGAGGGATGGCCGCCTCTCTGGTTGGAAGGCGCTTGAGTGGCTTCTACACCCGAGACATCCGGTCGGATGGATGGACAACGGGTCGGTTTTCGAGTCTCTACCCTTAGGGGTGAGGCGAGGACACTGGCTCATACGAGTTCAGGTCTTATTTGGCCCTATCGGGTTGGGTGCTATACAGTCGATGTCGAAGGGTTTGAGGCTCTGGCATTGCCGACTTTGACCGTGAAGGAGGAGATCGATCTCTATTTGGTCGATGAGATCGGCAAGATGGAATGCCTCTCGGGTGGCTTCCGATCTGCGCTAGAGGCCCTTTTCGAAGCAAAGAAACCGCTGGTGGCTACTGTAGCACAGAGAGGGGGCGGGTTTATTCAAGCGGTGAAGGAACGGGAGGAAGTAGAGCTTTGGTTGGTGACCCGAGAGAACCGAGAATCGGCTCTCGACCAGGCCCTCACTTGGGTGACAAGATGGCTTAGTCGCTGTAGTGGGCAATAAGGCCTTGTATCTCGGGGGAGCGAGAGTGGGCGAGCAAGGTATCCTGCTGGTAACTCTTGACTCGCCCTCTCTCAGCGTCACTTCAGGACAAATGAAATGGTCGCGTTAATACGGTATTTGGTGACCTTGTCACCCTCTACATTGGCGTCAAAGCGGTGAATGGAAACTGATTTGATATCGCGTAGCGGGTTGGCCGCTTCACTGATAGCCTTCTGGGTTGCGTCTTCCCAGCTCTTCTCTGACTCACCAAAAATCTCCGTTTCCCTTACTGTTTCAGGCATAGCTTTCCTCCCATTTAGGGTTTCGGATAATTCCTTTTGAGAAAGTGATGGCCATAGCTCCAGTGTAGATCACCAGAACCGAGGAAGCCTCGTCAATATAAGGTTGGAGGGCCTGAGGCGAGCATCATCTGGGGTTTCATCTGATAGCCGCGAGATCAAAATCCCTCATCCAAGGCCGGTAAGTGGATTCTATGTGTGTTGTCCAGGGAATCGGGCTTAGTCACTTCCGGCGAGTTGGTCACTCCATTGATCGACAAGCGATGCTGCTGCTTCATAGGAGAGGTTTTCCCTGAGCCAAGAGATCTTTCCATCTGGCATGCCTTCGGCAAGGGTGTGTTCTGCCAATGTCCGATCGATGTACTTGAACGGCTGAGCAAGAACGGAATGGATTCCGGTCTCATCGTCCCATACGACAGTAATTCGGTAGTTGCCCGCTCTCCGTTCAAAGGCTATGGTTTCCATAGAGGCTTCTCTCCCTCACGTGCATTGTGCTGCAATCTGATTCCCTCTCCCGAATAGTGGTGAGGGTATAGTGTTCCTCTGGCGTCGCGCAATGCTTGTTTATTGGGTGGTAGAAAGTCCTCATTTCACCAGAAATGTCGTGTCACTAGGGTTCGGAGAGTGCCTCTCTGATTTGTTAGGAGAGTGGAGCGATGGGGAGATTAGAGCAGCTGACCAACTCGGTCTACATGATTGGTCCTGAGCTTGTGCGTGAGATCCTTGACGATGATGACCCCCATGTCACAGCGCGCGGCCGGCGGGAAGAGGCAACCGAGCTTGAGGTTGGATATTGGCGGACATTGGAAAGTGCGATGGCGGAGGGGAGGTGGAATGACATTGCTAAAGCGATATCGATTGCACGTGGGATAGCGCGAGCAGGGGCCCCTTGGCAATTCTAGTCAGAGGGCTAGTGCTTGTGGTGTGAAGAGGTAGGGGTTATGGGGAAGAAGGCACCGGCTATGCACATCCTGCTTGGGCTCGAGCAGGATCCCTTTTATCGGGCCGCTTATAGGTACAAGGCGAAATTCGGTGAGGTCCCAGCGCTTGTGCATATGATGCCAAAGGACAGAAGACTTACGATATTGCTTAATGAGGCCATCAGTCGAGGGGAGGCACTGACAGAAGAGGAGATTGAAGATCGGATCGGGAGCGGTTCTCTTTCCTCGGATGGAGAGACCGAGGGAACGTGATGTGTAGGTAGAGGGAGGTCGCCCGTCGGTGGGGAGGCCAAAACAACCCCAGTTAGGTGTAGTGGCAGTTGTCCGGCGTTTCGGCCATATTTTGCTAATAAAGCGTAAACGGCCCCCTCTGGCTTGCCATTGGGGGTTCCCGGGAGGGCATTTGGAGCTGGGAGAGACCGTTTTGGAGGGTGCTTCCAGGGAATTGGAAGAGGAGACCGGGCTCCAAGCGGAACCGTTGGAAGCCTTTACGGCCGTCGACCTAATTGAAAGGGGTCCAAGGGGGAAGGTGCACTACCATTACGTACTAGTCGCTATTTTGGCAGATTACTATACTGGCTCTCTCAGACCCCAGAGTGACGTTTCCGAGGTAGGCTGGTTCCTGCCTAATGCCCTCCCAGAGCCCTTATGCCCGAATGTGGCGGAGATTGCAGAGCGAGCCTGGAGGCGACACCGCGGTATGATGGAGGTTGGTCGGGATGGCTAAGAAGATATTGTTCCTTGTGGGCGACTACGTCGAAGACTATGAGGTCATGGTACCCTTCCAGGCCCTGCCGATGGTTGGCCATGAGGTACATGCTGTATGTCCAGGTCGAGAGGCCGGGCAGACCATTCGTACCGCAGTTCATGACTTTGAGGGGGACCAAACCTACAGTGAGAAACCGGGCCACAACTTCACTCTCAATGCGACATTCGGCTCGATCCGTTGTGTGGATTACGACGGCTTGGTGGTCCCGGGCGGACGAGCCCCTGAATACCTTCGCCGAAGTGATGAGGTGTTAGGCGTCTGTCGCCACTTTTTCGGAGCTGGCAAACCAGTGGCCGCGATCTGTCATGGGCTCCAACTATTGACCGCTGCCGGCGTAATCGAGGGGCGTAGGGCTGCCGCCTATCCTGCGGTAGGCCCCGAGGTAAACCTCGCCGGGGGGGAGTTTCAGGAGATTCCACTCGATCAGGCGTTTGTTGATGGCAACTTGGTAACCGCCCCCGCCTGGCCTGCTCATCCGCAGTGGTTGGCCGGGTTTTTGGAGCTGCTCGATACCCGGATCGAAGCTTGAGCTGGTCCAAGCACCTCCTCTCTTGGGGAATCAGGCGTTCGGGAGATCGAACTGGACCCCTTGAGCTAGGGGGAGTGCAGAGCCCCAGTTGATCGTACATGTCTGGCGCCGCATGTACGCCTTCCAGGCATCCGAACCGGCTTCCCGTCCTCCCCCCGTTGCTTTTTCCCCGCCGAAAGCGCCTCCAATCTCCGCTCCGGAGGTGCCAATATTTACGTTGGCGAGTCCACAGTCGCTTCCGGCCGCCGAGAGGAAGTATTCGGCCTCCTGCAGGCGGTCTGTAAAGATGGCCGAGGCGAAGCCTTGGTCGACAGCATTGTGCACCGTGATGGCCTCTTCAAGCTCGGAATAGGTCATCACGTATAAGATGGGGGCAAATGTCTCCTCGGTAGTGATCGGCATCTCGGGGTTGGCCCGGATGATCGCGGGTTCGGCAAAGTAGCCTGGGCGTTCGAGGCGCCGCCCACCGTAGAGGAGCTTACCTCCCTGCTGCTGGGCGGTATCGAGCGCTTGCATCATACGGTGGAGTGAATCTTTGCTGATGAGTGGTCCCATCAATACGTCCTCTTCCCATGGTAGACCGATGGGGACACCCTTGTATGCCTGGACAAGCCGTTCGAGGAATCCTTCCGCAATCGATTCGTGAACGATAAGCCGTCTCAGGGTAGTGCACCGCTGCCCTGCTGTCCCCACTGCGGCGAATACCACTGCGCGTAAGGCCAGCTCTTGATCGGCACTTTCGGTAAGGATGATGCCGTTATTGCCCCCGAGTTCCAGGATGGATCTCCCAAGCCGCTTGCTCACGGTCGCACCGACGCTTCGTCCCATTGCACAGCTCCCTGTGGCGGAGATCAGCGGAAGCCGAGGGTCCTGTGCCATCCACTCGCCGATCTCTTTACCTGCCCCGAGACAGAGGTTAAAGAGGCCCTCCAACCCGTTATCGGCCATGACGCGGTTGGCAATATTCTGGATGGCGATTGCCGTGAGCGGGGCCTGCGGTGAAGGCTTCCACACCGTCGGGTCACCGCATACTGAGGCCACAGTGGCGTTCCACCCCCATACCGCAACTGGGAAGTTGAAGGCGGTGATGATGCCGACCGGGCCGAGGGGATGCCACTGTTCGAATAGCCGGTGCTGCGGCCGCTCGCTCGCGATAGTCAATCCGTAGAGTTGGCGGGAGAGTCCAGTGGCAAAGTCGGACATATCGATTATCTCCTGGACCTCGCCCTCCCCTTCGCTGGTGATCTTACCGACTTCGAGGGTGACAAGCCTCCCAAGATCGCTCTTGTGGGCGCGTAGGGCGAGACCGAGCTGGCGGATGACCTCTCCTCTTTGGGGGGGGGGTATCATTCGCCACGTTTGGAAGGCCTCTCGGGCCTTCTCGAGGACCTGTTCATACTCCTTCTCCGAGGCTGTTAGTACTCGCGCAATCGGTTCCCCGGTCGATGGATTGATCGAGACCACCTCCCCACCACTCGGCTGCTCGATCCAGGTTCCGTAGCACGCACCGCTGTTGACCTCTTGAATGCCAAGGCGGCTCAGCACGTCATCGAACATTGGGTTTGCTCCTTCCCTGTAAGCGCTTTATTCCCTCCGAGCCTACGGGGCAAATCACTCCTCTTGTCCCGAGAGTTCGCCCAGCGCCTCATCGAGTATGGTAAGGGCAGTCTCGGCCTGATTCCGGTCGATGACCAATGGCGGTGCAAGCCGCACAGTGTTCTCCCCACAACCGAGCAGTAGCAGCCCTTTCCGGAAGCAGCTGTCAACGAGTGCGTCGCGTTCCTCGATAGCTCGCTCCTTGGTGGTTGGATTCCGGACGAGCTCAATGCCGATCATCAGACCCTTGCCCCGGAGCTCACCGATCAAACTATGCTGTGACTGCAGCTCCCGCAAAGAGGACAGCAGGAAATCACCCATCCGGGCAGCGTTGTCGGTTAGCCCTTGCTCCAGCAGGGAGATGGTTTCGAGAGCGGCCGCGCACGAGATCGGATTTCCTCCAAATGTGCTCGCGTGTGAACCGGGAGGCCAGTCCATCAGCTCTTCTCGCGCGACCATCGCCCCAAGCGGCATCCCAGAGGCGACCCCCTTGGCGAGACAGACGATGTCTGGCTCCACGCCCCAGTGCTCGATGGCGAACATCTTTCCAGTTCGCCCCATTCCGGTTTGGATCTCGTCAGCGATATACAAGATCCCATAACGCTCTGCGAGGAGCTTCAGTTCGCGATGGAATTCGGGGGGCGGCACAATGTAACCCCCTTCCCCTTGGATCGGTTCCACGATAAAGGCCGCGATCTCCTCCGGATCCACAATATGTCGGAAGAGGTTCTCCTTAAGCTCTTGGAGCGGGCGCATGCAGCAAGAGTCGGTGTTCCGTGCTATGGGACAACGGTAGCAGTCGGGATAGGGGATGTGCCTTACTCCGGGGATGAGTGGCTCAAAGCCGCGGCGCTGTATGGTCCTGCTCCCGGTCAAAGAGAGCGAGCCCATTGTGCGCCCGTGAAAGGCACCGAAGAAGGCAACTGCTTGCTGGCGCCTGGTGTGATAACGGGCTAGTTTGAAGGCAGCCTCGATCGACTCGGTCCCAGAATTTGCCAGGAAGACCCGTTTCGGTGAGCTTCCGGGGGCGATCTCTGCAAGCCTTTGGGCCAGCCCACTTTGTTGGGCGTAGTAGAAATCGGCCCCTGACATGTGGATTAGCTGCTCGGCCTGGCGCTGGATCGCTCGCACAATCTGCGGGTGGCAATGCCCCGTCGAACAGACCGCGATGCCGGCAGTGAAATCGAGGAACACATTCCCATCGACGTCCTCGATAAAAGGCCCCTCACCCCGCTTAACAACCAATGGATAGAAGCGTGTATAGGAGGGAGAGAGGTACCGGTGGTCGGACTCGATGAGTTGACTGGCCTTCGGGCCGGGTAGCTCGGTGCGGATGGTTGGGGCACTGTCGAAGTGCTCGTATGCAGACATCGATGCCTCGTGTTCGTAAGAGGGGGTCGGAGCCTTTACCATTCGGACCACAGGCATGTGATCCGGGTTTCCGTGCGAAGGGGTACTTCTGTCACGAGGTTTTAGACTATAATCATAATTTCATGATCAGAGTTGTTTGAAGGCGATCATATGATGACTGATTCCCCTGGAGCGGATCGGGTCCAAGGACCCCACCAAACGGTGCAGGTCTCAGATCCCCGTGAGTACTTTACCTTGATGCTTCTCGATTATCTGTGGCAGAGATATCGTCGACGCGTCCCGTATGCGGCGATCTATGAGCAGCTCATTGCGAGGGAAGGGGCGCAGTTTGTAAACGATCATATCGCGTTTCGCACCCTTGCCTGTCAGCAGCCGAGAGTTGGGATAGCCTCCATCGCACGCCTCTTTGAGGCCCTTGGCTATCGGCCCGCTGGCTGTTACTCCTTCGAGGACAAGCATCTCAATGCGCTTCACTATCAACATCCCATGCCCGGTTTCCCCAAACTGTTCATTTCAGAGCTCAAGGTATGGGAGCTAAGTCGGGGGGCGCGCGAGATAATCACTCGGACGCTCAAGAACCACCGACCGCCGATCCCCGAAGGACTCTTGGCCGAGCTCACTTCACTCCGCGATGCGGAGCCGGAGAGCTGGGATGACCTGTTGCAGACCGTAGTGCAGCAGTTTCAGGACTTGCCCTGGGAGCCTCCCCTTAGGGAGGATCTTCTCGCCCTCAATGGGGAGAGTCAGTACGCTGCCTGGGTACTGGTCCATGGCTATGAGGTCAATCACTTCACCGCGCTTGTTAACTCCCATGGGGTAGTGGGACTCGATGACATCGAGAAGACAGCAGACGCATTACGGCAGGCCGGGGTACCAATGAAGGCCACTATTGAAGGGGAGCGTAGTTCGAAGTTGCGGCAGACGGCAACGGAGGCCGTCACAGTTGAGGTCCCGATCTCGGATAGGGGGGTATCCACTAGGATCCATTGGACCTATGCCTACTTCGAGCTTGCCCAACGGGGTGAGGTGACGGACCCTGAGACCGGGCAGCGGACCCAATTCCAAGGCTTCTTAGGCCCGCAAGCAGCCCAGCTGTTCGAGATGACCCGAGTCCAGCGGGGCTAGCTGAGTCAATATCTCCCTTATCTGGTAAGGCAGGACTGGGCTTGATTGGTGGCTTTAGTTGGGGGTTAGGGATATTGGGGTACCGGTTTATCGCCGGGAGCATAGCAAGTTCCCTCTTGGGTAAGGGTTGGTGAATGGAGTGAAAATGGACCAAGTCGAGGCAATGAAGGTGGCACGTTCAGCGATCTGGGAAATGATCCGGCAGGCTGATCGGGAGGGCGAGTTCGATGCCAAAGGGTATTGGCAGGAGGCCATGGCGGCCTTTGAGGGGATGATCGAGGAGGCGGAGCGTGTAGCCCCGAATTCGAGCCAAGCAGGGGAAGCCCAGGACCCTGACATTGTTTATAGGGCCTTTCACCAGGCCTGCGAGCGCGAAGGATTCCTGGATGTCCGGATCGGAACCATGCATAAGGCGTTCGGTGGCGATTTAGAGGCCCTAAGGGAGTTCCTCTTGACTGAGGTCCGGGAGGGAAGGGCTGTTGCCTTTAAGGGTGACTGGTCGACAAGTGGGGCACATGACCGCGCCGCTGCCTTGTGGATCGACGGGGAACCCCATTTGAGGATCCGTTTGCAACCTGAGGGGCCTCCAGCGGGTCCCTCTGAAGTGGGTTCATCGCGGTGATGCGGTTGTAGGATCCTGCTTACAGGAAGGCTGCACCTCGGTGGGTTGAATCGGGCAATCCAGGCATTGGATCGAAGGTGTGAATCGGAGGGACAGACCCTCTCGGCCGGGGTCGTTGTGGTGCGCTGGCAAGGCGACCAGCCCTGCTACCTCTTAGTGCGGGCCTACAACCACTGGGACTTCCCAAAGGGCATTGTTGGGTCGGAGGAGACCCCCTACAAAGCGGCTATACGGGAGGTATATGAGGAGACCACCCTGAACGACCTGGTCTTCCACTGGGGCGAGTGTTACAAGGAGACTCCCCCATATGCCCACCGCAAGGTGGCGCGCTATTACATTGCAGAGTCCCCGAGTGATATCCCCTCCTTGCCAGTAAGCCCGGAGCTGGGTCGCCCTGAGCACCACGAGTACCGCTGGGTGGACTACCAGCAGGCCCGTTCCTTGGTATCAGAGCGCCTCAAGCCGATCCTCGACTGGGCCCACGAGAAGGTGAGCCCGTGAGCCGCCGCTAGCTGGTGATCCTGGCTTTGTAGTCCCAGGCTTGTTCATCAGTAACGGGGCCTCTTAGGAGCCGGCCTGTCCGAATCGGCTGTGCAGCTCTTGCTGGTTCCAATAGCCGGAGCAGACATGGGGGCCGGCGAGGAGCAATTCGCCCACTTCTTCGCTATCAATCGTGTCACCAAGACCATGCCTCGAGACTGGTAATGCCTTATTAGATCGAGCGGGCAAGGGGCCCCACCGGAGATGAGGAAGAATCGGACCGAGTCGAAGTCGGTCTCTTGGAAGCTCGGGCTTTCGGCTAGCATCTCGAACATCGTTGGAACCATGAAGACCACGCTCGCTCTTGCCCGTTCGATCAAGCTCAGGGCCTGCTCAGGTTCGAAGGACCGGGTAAAAATGACCTGTCCGCCGGTGCGGAAGAGCGGGATAAGTAACACATTGAATCCCGCGGAGTGAAACCTCGGTATAAGGATCAGAGCTACATCCTCTTTCCGGAGTCCCCAACTGAGGATGGTGCTAAATGAATCCCATAGGAGCATCCGCTGAGGAAGGCACGCCCCTTTGGGGCGTCCAGTGGTGCCCGAGGTGTAGGAGATCATATGGGTCCATTCAGGGAGGGGATAGCAGGAGGCTGAGGATGGGGAGAAGAGGATCGGAGGATCTCCTCGTGTTCGGAGAGGTCGAGGTAGTGTGCCACTACCAATTTGGGTTGGAGCCGTTTGACCGTGTCCTCGTACTCCGTTCCGTAAAGGAGCACCTTAGGAGCAGAATCGCTCAATAGATATTCTAATTCGGGGCAGGCAAGTCGCCAGTTCACGGGGACAAGGATCGCCCCGAGTTTGGCCAGACCAAAGAAGAGGTCCACGTGTTGGACCCCATTCCGCGCAGGATTGCGACCCGATCTCTTTGGCCAACCCCGAGGCTAGCGAGGTGGTTGGCAAGGCGATTTGCACGTTCGTTTAGATCCTGATATTTGAAGTGGCGCTCGTTTCCCCACTCGATCAATCCCGTACGGTGCGGGCTTAGGTGGGACCGATGCCCCAGGATCTGGGCAACATGCGGCTCCCCCATTTGGAGCTCCATAATAAGTGAATGCGCGCGCCGGTGAAGAACCACCCCTGGCTTGCCCTGACGAACGAAGTGGCTATTCTTGTAAGAACTGGGTGATGATGCGGTTTATCTTCTCGCAATGTTCGACAAAAAGGAGGTGGCCCGCATTCTCGATGATCTCGAGCCGGGCACTCGGGATCGCCTCGGCGAGTCGTTCAACAAGCTTCAAGGGTACCAATCGGTCTTCCTGACCAGCGACAACGAGTGTCGGGGCCTGAATGGAGTGGACTCGTCCCTTGGAAGAGAACTGCCGTGCGGCAGTGAATTGCCGGTGGAAGGCAGAGGCCGGCTGCGGATCGACTAGACGCATCCGGACGAGCTCTTCGGCGAGCTCCGGGTTTTGTTCCAGGAATTGTGGGGTGGTCGCATACCTGAGCCCTTGGCGGTAGATCTCCGGGATCGAGAGCCCTGTGACATCGAGAATTTCATTCCATAGGTGGCGGGTCAGACCCATATACTCTGGCCCGCCGTAGTGGGTACACAGGAGCACGAGCTTCCTTACCCGCTCAGGCTGGTCGAGGGCGAGTTCCTGGGCAATATATCCTCCCATCGAGGCCCCTACAACGAACGCTGTTTCGATCCCGAGATGATCGAGCAAGCCGCTCGTGTCTGCAGCCATCTGTGTAATGGTGTAGGGCTTATCCAGCCTCTCTGACTTCCCGACATCACGATTGTCGAAGGTGATAAGCTTGAAGTGCTTCGCGAGCTCTGGGACTTGAAGGAACCATAGCCTGGCGGAATAGCCTAATCCGGAGATCAGTAGCAGGGGTTCAGCCGTCTCTTGGCCATGTATCTCATAGTGGAGTCGAATACCACCAATCTTGGCCTCTGGCATACTGCGCTCCTTGGGTGGCGTGGGTGGAGGCCCATAAGCTGGGTGTTAGAATAGAAGCTGGAGAGTAGGTTGGTATGGAAGGGCAGATGATGGAAGAGATCGATCTCGATGTGGTCCGGCTAACGCCGGCTGCCTACCGTCGGTGGGTTACCCACACAGCGAAGGCCACCTTCGGTATGGCGGTCGATCCGGCCTTTTTCCCCATTGAGAGGGGACGCATCCATCAGGATGGCTCCCTGGAGATCTATGTCGAACTCCCGGGTGGTCGGGAGATTTCGATGCACGTCCTAGCTGAGGAGTGGGCTTTAGACCCTGAATAGCCGCTATACACAATGCCTAACACGTTGCCCCATTTGGGTATTCAAGGTCTTGTAACGCGGGGCATCTTTAAAGGGGCAGATCTAAAGTGGCTCTTTAATTGGATGTATCCTCCCCGATCTTCCTTGGATCTTGCAACACGTTATTAGGGCCTTTGTGTCCAGCGTTAATAGCTTCGATCTCCGACTCTACGTCATCGTTCAAGCCTCCCTTTTCTTAAGCCTGGTTCTGAGCTTGGCCCTATCGACACTCTCGAGTAGACTGCGCCATACTTTCTTACTACTCGGTCTCGGTTCATTCCTACATCTAGCCCTCGATATGCTCCAGGTCAAATGGGCCAATGGTGTCCATTTCCTCGCCCCTTTTAGTTGGGACTTGATCAACGTGGGCCTCTTTTGGCCTGAGAGTGTCGTGACCTATACCTTAACGGGGTTGGGATTGCTTTATGTGCTCATCCATGTCAAGGAGGCCTTGGCGGTTCCGGCTGATCTCATAAGACCTCGTGGAAACCGTCTCCTCCTGCTCGTAGTGGTATTAGGTCTTTACTTCTTGCTCCCATTGCTCCTCATGAGTGGGCCTGAACAAGCAGACAATCACTATGTGAAGACCCTTCGTAATAGGCAGGATCGCGTTGGAAAGGGTATAGAGGTCGATCGGGGGTTCTATAACGCCTCAGAGGATCGCTACCATACGTTCTTCGGCGAAGGCTTTGAGTTGGAGGGTGTTAAATTAGACCAATCCGCTATGTTGTCAATACGCGGTAAGTTCCTCGACAAGGACCGGATCAGGGTCGAGAACCACCATATCCACTCCAGCGATTTTCGTGATATCGCCTCAGTGATCGGGTTATTCGCTATATTGATGATTTGGGCAGTGACAGTCACGAGGCAAATGGTTAAAGGTCTCAATACCCCGATTTGAAAAGAATCCAAACATCCCCTTCATGCTGATCCCTAAAGCTCGCTATGATAAGTAGATTCCGGCATTGTTTATCTGTCCTTGTTCTACCTAGCTTGACCTCATCCGCTTTGGGTACCTCGACGCAGGCAGCGGGGTTGACCAAGCTTGCTTCCGGAGGCAAGCTTGTCCGTTAACGGCAATATTCGCAGACCGGAGGGAAACAGATGGCTACCCCCCAGGAGCGCGAACGACAACGCCGATTCCGTGCAGAGCAGACTCGCCGGGGTCTGGTTAAGCGGACCGTTTGGGCGACTCCCGAGCAAGCCGAGCTCATCCGGCGCTATATCACCAAAGCGAGCCCCGACCAGCTTGCCCAGATTCGGCGGTTTTGTGAGCAGCTCCTCCTCGAATCCCAGGAGTGCCCTCAGGCCTCGGAACCGGCCCTAATGAGTGCTCAAGAAGCAGCGGCTCGACTCGGGGTCACGGCCAAGACCGTGTGCCGCTGGGCCAGTGAGGGTCAGCTCACCGCCACCAAACGGGCAGGACAATGGCGGATCTGTGCTGCTGATGTCGAGGCCTTTCAAACCCAAGACGGCGAACGGGCAGCGTCGCCTCCGGAACCGACAACTGGGACCACACAGGAGCTCGCGGCCTTTGCTGACCAGGTGCGAGCCCTCGCTCAGCAACTCCGCCCTGACAGTGGTAATAGTCGTTTCATCTCCCGGGTGTGGCTACTGGCGCAAGGGCGAGGTGCTTTCCCCGACATGCCCCGTGAACTGTTCAATCAGAAGCTTATGGAGGCCTACCACCAGAACCTCTTGATCCTGGCGCGTTGTGACCGTGTTGACGCGTTCGATCCCCGCTTGGTGCGTAATAGTACGATCACTGGGCGACAAGGCATATTTCACTTCCTTCAGGCATAAAAGCGTCCTGTTTAACAGGATGGCTCACCGCAACTGCGTAAGCCCTCGATGCGAGCTCTTCTCTTTTTTATAGTCGGCCTCATCACCGGTGTGGTGCTCACCGAATGGGAGGTCCTGAGCATGGAGTTGTTGACGAGCTGGACCGAATCGGCTATTCAGGCGCTTTCTTCCCTAGTTGGGCTTGGGTAGGAGCCGGTATGGTAGCACGACGGAAGAGAGCAGAGATGGCTGGGGTGGGTGGCCTGCTTGGGGGACTGTGGAAGTCATTCTATGGGTTTGGGTGGGTATTCTACAGGTTATTAATAAAAAGGGTGGACCTGGTGAGCAAAAAGGCTGTGATGGTCACTGGGGGGGCGGGATGTATTGGCCTCGTTTTCGGGATTTTGGGTCCTGTCCTTAACCGTTCACTCCCTGGCCTTAGCCCTGATGAGTGGCTACTGATGCCTGGCTTTGCAGGATGGCTTCCAGAGGTGCTGATCCCTTTGGGTCCTTCGAAGATATTGATCACTCTAGGGATCTTGGCCGCTTTCTTGGCGGAAGCGACGCTAGTATCTGAAGGGTCGGCCAAAAGTAGAAAGAAGGCAAGCCTCGGAAAGGGATTACGTGCTGCGAGAAGGCCAGCAAGGGGATTCATATATGCCCTAATCGGAGGAGTTCTGGGTTATGCTAGTGGCTATCTCTTTCCCTTAGCTGCTGGATCTACTATGGGAGTCGGTGTGGCTCTAGGTGGACTTTTGGGTCTTTTTGGGGGTGCCATTACCCAACTAGTTCTCAATACCCTAGTGGGAGGTTCGCTAGGCTATGCTGCGAGTTATGTTTTTGCTGCAGAGATAGGTGCTGTTGCCGCTGTGGGGGCGGGTTTGGCCCTGGGCTTGCTCCTGGGAGTACTTGTGGCTAGTGGGGTCGACAAGTGGGTGGTAGAGTTAGAAAAGCGGAAAGGATAGCAATATAACTTATACCGCACGAAGCGCAGTCGAACCTGAGAGAGTACCTGCTATCGCTAAGGCGACAGCGGCAGCGGTAGGAAGCTATGTACTACGTGATCAAAACCGAATATATCGGCTCGAGCCAGGGTAACCTGGAGACTGACTATGATCGTATTGTCAACGGCTGTTTCTATGATATCCGGACCTTCCCTGGAAGGGCTGAACCGAGCCGCCGGAGCCAGACCGAGGGCTGGCTAGGGACCATCGATGGCTGGTTCTACTACGCCCATGGGGTCTTCTCGGACGAACGTGAGGCGTGCGCCTATGTCGAATATCAGTTAGAGGGTCGTTACCGTCTTTTGGATCCAGCGACTGTCCCCTTAGAGGGTCTGCCTTGCGATCTGGATCCCAGGCTCGTTGTGGCTCGCTACTATGCTGGTGATGAGATTGATGCGAATATCGTCGACGCTGGCTCCTGGATTGCCACAGACCTCGTCTATGGGTTGGACCATGTCGAAATCCTCCTACCTTGGGCTGATGCCCAAGGTGCCAGGACGATTACCGCAACCACCTCAGATGAAGAACTCACAGCCCTGGCACAGCGGGTTGAGGCCGATGCCGCAGTTGAGGGATTGACCCTCTGGGGGACCCAGGCTGCACTCAAACGCCTTCGGGCTGAGGTGGCCGAGGGGCAAAAGACCCACTCTTCCGGAGAAGGGCCACCTGGAATGAGTGGTGATCCCTCTGACTGCACTGTTTCTGGGCCAGCGGACGAGTGTTGAGCTGTTGAAAGATTGGATTGCCGGTCCCCGTTTGATCTGGCTTCTCGCCATTCCAGATTGCTGTCCAGTGCCGTCCTCTCTATATGAGAGCCCAGAGGGTTGGGCTCAGGAGGATGGTGGATCTGTCGAGCGAGCAAGGACAGCAAGGGTAGTGGACGGGCCTTGTTTTGGGGAGCTGCGGTCCCGCAGGCTGGAGTATGGCTCTGCCTGAAAAAATGGACGCGGCGACAGGACCATTGCTACACTCGATCCCAGACATAATCTATCCAATCTGAGCAGGTGTCGGAGCTGGATTTAGAGAGAGCCTATGTCCGAACCGAAGGCCCGCAATGTGCTTGGTGAACCCCTGCGATCGTGTGGGACCGATCCCCCGGCCGGTTTTCACCGCAATGGCCGTTGCGATACTGGTGTTGAGGATCTGGGAAACCATTCGGTTTGCGCTGAGGTTACCGAAGATTTCCTGGAATTCACGGCTGCCCAGGGCAATGACCTAAGAGCGCCGAGGCCCGAGTTCGGTTTCCCTGGTTTGGAGCCTGGAGACTGGTGGTGCCTTTGCGCCGCCCGTTGGAAGGAAGCCTTGGAAGCGGGCCGCGCCCCACCGGTACGTCTGGCCGCCACCGAGGAGAACGCCTTAGAGGTGGTCAGGCTAGCCGATCTACAAGCCTACGCCGTCGACGGCTAAGGGTTCGTTTCGAGGCGAATTGGAGACCGACCGCGGACGTATGGCTCTGGTCTCGAATTCGAATTCCGAGGCGTGATTGAACTCGGTCTTGCTCCTGAGGCCGATTTGTCTGCTGCCCTCGAAATCGGCATCGGTCAGGGCGCTCCCACCAATCTGCCCCCTAGGTGATAGAGGCCTTTGGCTTGGGGTGTTGCGGCCCAAGCCCAACTTAGGGCAGCCAGAGCAACCCAAGCTGTACGCCTCCAGTCTCCCGGTATCGGGTTCGAAGGCCATGGGGTCCTCTGGTCGTTATCGATGTCTTCGTTATGAAAACGAGGTATCGACTCGGATTAACTTGTGCCGGGCATCGAGCCACACGACCCGCCCTGGCTGGAGATGATTGGGGTTTTGGATTAGACCCCGGCTTACGGTAATGGTCGTCCAGCCCTGTTCGCCTGGTACCCGGATACGCACAATATCACCCCGGATTGCTTCGACTTCACCACAAGTGACTGGAAACTTTTGATTCCACATGAGCGAAAATGTGGTGGCCAAGATGACTGGATGCGCAAACCCTAGCCCCTTCATTGAGGGGCGAGCGCCCCTGGTAGTTGTCCAATATCTCTGGCAACCCCTAATAGCATGGCGATACAAGATAACTTGTGACACCCAAGTGGTTCGGTCAAGCTCTTGGCTCAAAAGGGGGTTCTTTTGTGGGTAATGGACTGCTTTCTAGCCGAGTATTAAGGCTGGATAAAAGTTGGACTCCTCGCCCATCAGGCCTCTCTGGCGACCCCCACGAGGCCCCCTGACCAGAGGGCATACCCTTTGGGCTGCTGTGGAACGGTTCCTCTTGGCCAAATGATGGTGACCCCCTAATCCCGAAGTCAGAGCCGAATATGGGGCTGTTACAGGGGGATTGAGGCGGACTTCTATAGCTGTAATGGGGTTGGTAAGGGAAAGGGCCATTTGTGGTGGGTTTGTGCAGAAGGGCGCTATTCCCTTCCCTGTTAAACCTCCGAGAGCGAGACAGAGGGAACGGGGTAGTTCGGTACCCCGTTCCGACCTCATCTCCGTTGTGGGGTAACTACGGCCGACCTCGACCTAACCCGTGACCCGGGTGATCCCCTTCGGGACCACGTTCACCCTCTTCTGAGGCCATCGGTGGGGGGCCAATCGGCTCGGAGCGGATCTTAAATTCACCTTCGTTTACGATGCCGGGGAAGGAGTCGTTACTTCTTGCATCGCTGCAATTTGCTTTTACCTCTTTTCCACTCAAAAGGCGTACTCGGACCCTATCTCCAGAGCCGGTTCCGCCCTCGAGGAGGTTAACCACGAGGTAGTCATCGGAACCAACTGCCCCACTCGGATCAAACTGCGCCTCGGCTGGGCCGCAAACAACAGCCTTAACGCCCTCGTCTCCAATATCATACATTGTCGTTGTTGCATGGACATGCAGGGCATCCACGTCGCCTTGCTGGTTGCGACTGTACTGAATTGACCCCTTTACCTCTCCTTGCTCGCCGGTCTCTGGATCGAATTTCCCGGTCTCGATCGCGTTTGCTGCGAGACTGAATTCCACCCCACCGGCCGTGATGGACCCTGCGCCACCAGTGACCTTGGGGCCGATACCGGCAAGGGCGGTGCTCAATCCGCAAGCGGCCACCGCCGCAATGGTTGCGACTCCGATGATGTGCTTTTTAGACATCTCCGTCCTCTCCTTTTAAGGTTAAAGTCGACTTCCCCTAACTTTTTGCAAGGAACGGACCAACCCCTTTGAAGCCGGGTTGAGCGGCTTGAAGGCCCCGAATTACCGAGTTCGTTGGGGTCAAGTTATGGAGAGTGAAGTTTGGGGAGCGCGTGTGGTGGTTTAGAATGAGTTATCTGCGCCGTGCGGATTGTCCGCAGAGGGGGACACCCTGTACATGAGACAGCGCCTTGGATTCAAGGTGAGCTCGCTCTGGGACGAATTTGGTGGAAGGCTTAATAGGTGTTGCCTTGCGGCAACAGAGGGAAATACGTATGAAGGAGGGAGGGGTCACTCTACCAGGTGAAACAGGGGGCCTACCCTCTGAGTCCCCCCTCGAATACACTGGACACCGGATTGACAGGGAGGGTCGGCCCAAGAGCAAAGGCCTCCGGATGATGGAAGCTTTCCTCTCCCCCCTTTAGTTTAAGTGGGCCGACCCCTATTGGTGGGGACGATCCACGGAGGTCCTCTGTGCTCTTCAATCTTTAGGGGGCTGTCTCCACTGAGCACAAGCTCCTTAGTGGGGGAGTTCCCCAGGGTAGAACTCTTCACTACCTTCCAATCGAAAGGGGGGTTCGATGGGGGCGAGAAGTACCATCTCCGAAACTGAATAGGAAGTCCCCTCTGCTTGTGGAGGAGAGGCAACGGCTACGGCTTCCTTACAGCATAGGAGGTCTTGTTTGAAGGTGTCATTGTCCTCTGAGCGGCGCTCATCGCCTGCCGCCATAGCAATCCATTTGTTGTTGCACATGGCACCTCCGACAGGGCGCGAAAATGGCCCGCCCAAGGGGAGAGAGCGGGCCAAGGGAATTGTACTCACCACTCAAACGGCGCGTAGGTTACTAGGTGCGACCACATTTGGCAAGTGTTTTTTCTCTACACCGCCTGCACTAACCTGGAGAGGGCCTGTTTCTCCGGCCCCGATTAGAGGCATGAGGGTAGGTTCTCTCTTGATCCAGGAGAATGGCTGGCTGCTTCGACGGCAACGTGATGAACTCAGTTGGAGGGTGTCAGGGCTCTTCCAATCCCCGGCCACGAGGCAAACTCATGGCCGGGGGTCGGTTTCGACATACCTTAGTGGTTGACGAACTCATAGGACATGACGACTAAAAACCCAATCGCGAGTGCTGGAAGAAGTAACCACACCCACTCCATAGTCTTGACTCCCTTGACGATATGCCTATCGAGATAGAGCTCCATTTCTAGATTCGATCAGGAATCCCAGGAAGAGGTTTGATCTAGATCAAACATGTCTAGCAAGGGCGCGGCAATGCCTCTCCCGAAGGCGCTTGCCGCCACTTTGAGTGCGGGGCTTGATGCCGCTCAATGGAGATAAGATGGGTTGAGGTAGGATGGGAATAAGGCCAGAGGCACAGGACCTGCAAAGGGCTATGGGGAGATTGCTCGGAAGATCGGTGGAGCAGTGCTTGACGCTGGATCTCTGCCACATCCCGCAAAAGCCGCGCTAAGGGGAATATAATTATGGCACGTAAAGTGATTTATGTGATCGTCGGTCTCCTCGTGCTTGTCGCCATCGGAGTGGCCTATCTGTGGTCTTCATTGGATAGCATCGTTGCAGCCGCCATCGAGAAATACGGTTCTCAGGCCACCCAGACCGAGGTAGCGGTCAAATCGGTCAAAATTGCCCTGACCGAGGGCGAGGCTAGTATGGGCGGTTTAACTGTGGCGAATCCTCAGGGGTTTACAAGCCCACACGCCTTTTCCCTCGGAGAGATCGAGGTGGGGATCGATACTAGTACTGTGATGTCAAGCCCCATCCTGATCAGGAAGATCCACATCAAGGAGCCACACGCCTTTTACGAAATCAACGAGTCTGGCCAGGTCAATCTGAATCAGATCAAAAACAATCTAACGGCCTCAAAGGGCCAACAGGCCGAGCCTACTGAAGGGCAGGCCTCGGCGGTCAAGCTCATCATCAATGAGCTAGTCATTGAGGGGGGTCAGGTCGATGGGCAGATCGCTGCCCTCAAAGATGGGGATTTCAATACGGAGCTTCCACGTCTCCACATGACGGACCTAGGGGCCAAGACGAACGGTGCGACCCCTGATGATATCGCACGTGAGATAGTGACCATATTGGCCCAGCGTGCTGTTCGAAGCGCAGCCCGGATGGGGGTAGAGCGCTATGTCGGCAAGTCGACCGAAGAACTCAAGGAAGAGCTCAAAGGGAAGGCGAAAGGGGCACTGAAGGACAAAGGGGGGGAGATGATCAAGGATCTCCTTAACCGTTAAGGTGGAGTATCACTGCGGGAGACGTTCGGGGCGTGGCCGCTCCATCGGAAAATGCCCTAGATCAAGCCGCGAGCTGGCGGGCCAAGGCGTCTGGGTCGGTAACCGGTTGCACACAGGTATAGCCTTGACAGACGTAGGCGGCTGGCCTGCCACCTACCAAGCCGCGACCCTCCAATAGGGGGGAAGGGAAAGGCTGTGCTTCCTCCGGATCGAATCCCACAATAATGCGATTGGGCTCGAAACGCGAGTGGAGCACTCGAGCCAGCTCTCGAGTGGCGTCGGCGCTTGTTGGGCCGATGATGGCAACCTCGCTGGGAGCTGCGCTGTAGAGCTCGAAGGTGCGTAACCAATTGCCGAATCCCAATGGATACTTCTTGATGAACTCCACTACCGTCTTGAGCAGGGCCTCCGCTTTAGTAGTGTACCCGCCCTCACCGGTCAGCCGACCAATACGCAATAGGGCCTCGGCTGCGGCGGAGTTTCCGCAAGGTTCTGCATTGTCGAAAGGGTCGCGTGGGCGAACCACTAGGCTCTCGTGATCCTTGCCCACGTCATAGAGTGTTCGATGCTGCTCGTCCCAGAAGAGGTCCAGCATTTCGTCTGTTAGCTCCCGAGCAACGTGTAGCCAGCGGTGAGCGAAAGTGGCCTCATGCAGGCTGAGCAAGCCGTTGATGAGCACGCTATAGTCGGCCAGGTATCCATTCAAGTGGCCTTTGCCGTCCCTCCATGTACGCAGTAGCCTCCCATGCGGGCGGAGCTGTTCCAGCAGGAAGTCAGCATTGCGCTCAGCGGCCTCCTGGTAGTCAGTGCGATCGAGCACGGCGCCTGCTTCGGCCAGTGCTCGCAATACCAGTGCATTCCACGCAGTTAACACCTTGTCATCAGTGGCCGGGGCAACCCGCTTGTGGCGTGCTACAAAGAGACACCGGCGCATCTCGTCCAAGCGCTTGCGTAACGCGTCCTGGGATAGGCCCAACTCATGGGCGAGGGTATGGAATGGTTTCGACAGGTGGAGGATATTCTTGCTTTCGAAATTGGCGCCTTCAGTGACGCCATAACAGTGAGCGAAAAGCTGCCCATCCTCCTTCCCTAAAATTTGCTCGATCTCCTCCAAGGTCCAGAGGTAGAATTTGCCCTCCTCGCCCTCGCTGTCTGCATCCTGAGACGAGTAAAAGCCCCCCAGGGGGTGGTACATATCCCGTAGCAGGTAATCGAGTGTTTCCTCGGTCACCCGGCGATAGCTATCATTACCAGTAATCTGGTAGCCCTCGAGGTAGGCCAAGGCCAGCAGCCCATTGTCGTAGAGCATCTTCTCGAAGTGGGGCACCAACCAGTGCTCGTCAACCGAGTAGCGATGAAAGCCGCCACCAAGATGGTCGTAGATGCCCCCGGTGGCCATTGCCTCGAGGGAATGCTCTACCATGTGGAGGGCATGGGCATCCCCTGTGCGCGTATGGTGGCGTAGAAGGAACTGGATGGACATTGCCTGCGGGAACTTGGGGGCCTTACCGAACCCGCCGTGTGCCCCATCGAATTCATGGGCTATGCCGACGTAGGCCTCCTCGAGTAACTCCGGCCCGAGCCCGTCCTCGGAGGGTTGGGGGGCGGCGGCCTGCTGGAGGCTCTGGGTTAGAATCTCTGCATTACGCTGCACCTCATCAGGCCGGTTGGAGTAAGCGTCGGATACGGCCTCCAGGACACGTGGCCAGCCCGGCATGCCATAACGTTCCTGGGGTGGAAAGTAGGTTCCACCGTAAAAGGGTCGGCCGTCGGGGGTGACGAAGACATTCATGGGCCAGCCACCATGCCCAGTGAGCGCCTGCACTGCCTGCATGTAGATGGCATCCACGTCAGG
Organism: uncultured Gammaproteobacteria bacterium; assembly: GCA_964448275.1. GTDB lineage: Bacteria > Pseudomonadota > Gammaproteobacteria > Thiohalorhabdales > CAYUWI01 > CAYUWI01. The sequence continues at coordinate 22,977 of CAYUWI010000009.1, forward strand.
TCGCTCCTCACGGTCCACCTTCACGCAGACGAAGCGCTCGTTCATGAGCCGAGCAATCTCTTCGTTCTCATACGACTCATGTTCCATCACGTGACACCAGTGGCATGCAGCGTAGCCGACGGAGACGAGAAGGGGTTTATCCTCTTGCCGGGCCTTTTCAAAGGCTTCCTCGCCCCAGGGATACCAGTCCACAGGGTTGTTGGCGTGCTGGAGTAGATAGGGAGAGGTCTCGTGCGCGAGCCGATTCGGCATGATGGTCTCCTAGCTCCTGATTGACACCCATCAGGCTAACATGGACTGAACGCTTATACTTGTGAGGCTCAAAGGCACCCGTCGAGTCGTCTATTGACAGGGTAGCATCGCATACTGGTTGCCCGAGTGAGCCATACCCAGGCGCCAAAGGGTCAAAGGGTACAGAGTAGATGACGGTTCCGCGCATATAATGGGCTAAAACTAAAATTCTATGTATAACATGTTATGCATAGATTACATACCGCTCACCCGGCGTGTTGAGCTTGACAAAGCCTCAGATTCCGGGGCCTTCCGCAATATCCGGGTGGTCCCCACGAGGGTCTTGATGTCGTAGGATGTCTGTTAAACCTTGTGAGCGCTCACTTGATCTGTTGCGAGTGCGACCAAATCGCCAAGTGACGAACCGTTCGAACAGCATGGCAAGATGGTTAGGACCGTATCAGTCTGACTTGGTCAGTCCGATCCGTGTAGAGAGAGTCAATGAGCCGTAACCAGAAGTGCCTGAGCCACTCCTACTACCCTCAGGTCTCCTGTGGAGCCTGCTAGTGCCGTCCCTGACCTCAGTCCAACTCTGGGATCTAGTCGATTGTGCGAATGAGGCAATTTTCGTTATCGATCCGACCACAGGTCGGATCGCCTACGCCAATCAGCAAGCGTGCAATCAGCTTGGCTATACCCGAGCCGAGCTGTATCGGCTGACCGTCCCGGATATTGATCCCACCTTCGCCAAGCCATGGCCCGATGAGCGGGTTCGGGGATTAGGGACAAAGCCGACGTCATTCCCGGCGACCCTACAGGATCGGACCGGCACAGTGGTCCCGGTCACCGTGCAGGCAAGCTACATCTTGGGTACTGAGGGCCCCTACATCGTCGCCTTCGTCCAAGCCCTTCCCGAGGGTGGCGACTGTAAGCTCATTGAGCAGCTCCCATTGTTGTTCGCCGTCTGTCTGCCTGATACTACTCTGATCTACATCAATTCGGCCTGCGCAACCCACCTTGGCACCACCAAAGAAGCCATGAGGGGGCAATCCTGGCTCAAATGGCTACCCGAGGGGGAGCATCCCGAGGTACAGGAGGTGCTAACGACCCTAACCTTAGGTCACCGACCCTGGTCCAGGAGATCTCTGTCTGGGCCGCGGCGAGGCTTCGACGGATCCGATGGACCCACCGTGGCCTCTTCGACCCTGCGGGGGGTCTGCACTACCTTGTCCACGTCGGTGAGGACATCACTTCCCAGCAGGCCGCCGAGACCGAACAGGCCCGATTGCGGAGCGAGCTCTGGCATCAGGCCCATCACGACCCCCTAACGGGACTTCCCAACCACCGTTCGTTCGACCTCTATCTCGATGAAGCCTTGCAGAAGAGCCGCGCCTCGGGTAGGCCGTTGGCAGTACTGCTATTTGACCTGGATGGCTTTAAGACCATCAACGACGCCTGCGGCCACCCCATCGGCGATGCGATATTGCAGGCCGTGGCAAGTCGTCTGCGGGCCCGGATACGAGGCACTGAACTCCTCGCCCGCACGGGCGGTGACGAGTTCGGCGCGCTTCTCACTGACGAGGCAGCCGAACGGCCAAGCTCAATGGCTGAACGGCTATTGGAGGCCCTCCGGCCACCCTTCATGGTGGCTGAGCGCTCCCTCTATGTTGGTGCGAGTCTCGGGATCAGTTGCTCCCCAATTGATAGTCTGGACGGGCCAACCTTGGTTCAACAGGCGGATCTCGCCTTGTATCAGGCCAAGGCCGCTGGACGGGGGTGCTACCGATTCTATACGGAAGAACTCGGGATCGCTGCGAGCGAGCACCTGAACTTAGAGCAGGCCTTGCGCAAGGCCTTAGGGCAGGGTGAGCTGACCCTAGTCTACCAACCCCAGGTGACCCTAAGGAAAGGTCAAATTATAGGGGCCGAGGCCCTGGTGCGCTGGCCTAAGCCCGAAAGGGATTGGGTGACACCGAATACGCTCCGCTCGGTGGCGGAGACGGCCGGATTGATTTGCCCCCTGACCGAATGGGTACTGCTTACGGCGTGTGCCCAGGCTGCCGCCTGGCGCGCAGCCGACCCTCCGCTGGAACGGATCGCGGTCAATATCGCCAGCTCCCAGCTCCAGGATGGCAACTTCCTTGAGATTATCCAAGAGATCCTGGCCGAGACAAGTTTACCCCCTGAAGCACTGGAGCTCGAGGTGGCTGAGACCGCTTTGGGTCCAGAGCCGAGTCGGACCCCTGAGACCCTCGTTGCCCTCCAGGCACTCGGCATAGGTATTACACTCGATGACTTCGGTGCCGGCCACTGGGCCCTGAGCTGGCTTCAGGGTTTCCCCGGCGATCGCATCAAGCTCTCCCAGAACTTCGTAGCCAACCTACCCCAATCCACGAGCGCAGCAATCATCGAGGCGCTCCTGGCGTTGGGACGGGCATTGGAGATCGCAGTCCTTGCCGATGGGGTCGAGACCGAGGACCAGCGAGTCCAGCTCCTTGAGCTGGGGTGTACGGAGGGTCAGGGGTTCCTCTTTGGTCAGCCGCTCCCTGCTGAGGAGTTCGCTCGACAGACAGTGGCCCGGGATGACTACTCCAAGGTAGGGCCTTGATCGCGAGGCGCTTGGCCTTATTGGGTTTGCTATTGGTCTTCATTCCCCGACGAATGCGGAGGGGCCGCTGAGAAGCGGGCGCGGGAGCTTGGCTATCAAAGCCTTGAGGAGTTTGTCACAGCTCTGCTTAAACGGGAGACCGAACGCCTGGGGACTGAAAGCGAGTGAGCCAAAGGCCAAGACCGCGGTTGGCGAGCAGTGAACTGCCTCCGCTGCACGACCAAAGGCCAGCTGAGCGCTGCCGAGATTATGGAGATGACCCGAAGCGAAGCATGAGCTAGACCCTGATCGACACCAACATACTCCATTGATGTAGCCGTGGAAGATCCATACTGGTTCGACAGGTGATCGTCGTATAGAGGGAAAACACCTGAGCCTGTCTATCTGCGGTTGAGGCGACCTTGTTAGGACACTGCGCCTTCCGCCGGAAGAGCAATCCGTGGCGAACTTGACGATGTACTCGAAGAAATGACCCAAGAAGGGATTGCAAAGGGGGCTCCTACTTCTTGATGAACTCCACTACCGTCCGAGATTATGGAGATCCCACACCTGATCTCCGTCGAGATCCTCTCAACGTGCCCTCGAGTTCGGTGCTAGAAGATGGCCGAAAATCGCGGATGGAGTGGAGGCGTGTCATCAATTTAAAGGCACGCCGCCATTACAGACGTAGTAGACCTTCCAACCAAATGGGTGCACCCCACCAGGGTGGCCAGTTGGGCGAGCATGCCAAGTGGTTTCAAAATGCTGTGCGTGGTGCAGTGCTGTTGTGATACGAGGTGGAAGGTGCAGTTGACCATCGGTGTCCCTTTTAATCAGTCATGTGTGCTTGTTAGTCGTTAGTGCGGCTTTCGGTTTTATGACAACGCAAATCGGGTTTGGCTCCGGCCGATGGTGGTTGGCTGGTTACGGCGTCAGCGGCATTGGATGATGGACTCCAAGCGGTGGACGGGATCCAGCACGGCCCAATCGAGTGTTAACGAGGTGGTGCCACGGTGCGGTCTCAGGGCCAATACTGGGGGGCACGTTTCACCGCTCGTCTTGATTTCGGCGCGCCCTGGGTCTTAGATCCATTGTTGGCTGAGGGGGGGTTAGCTGAGGCAGAGGGTGTTCCTCCAGGAAAGCGCGGTAATAACGCCGTGCCTGCTCTTCGCAAATCAATTCCGCAGAGACAGCTCCCTCGCTTTGGAGGTTGATTCGGGCGATGAGTGGTTGACGGGCGAGAAAGGGCCCGTACATCATCAAGCCATCATCAAAGAGCTCCACACGGCCGCTGTCCCGGCGCAGGTGGCCCTGAAGCGCCACCGGGCTTTTGGGTAGCTTGCCTTGTGGAAGCGTGCCCAAGTGAATGGTTTGGCGCCCGGTGCACAGATCCAGCGCGACACTGAAGCCCTGGGCGAGCTTGCGCTCGCCCCGTTGGGTGCCTTCTTCTTTGAGCTGTTTCTCCACGCGCTGGCTGGGCGTCTGCCCAATGAGTGAGGCCACCCCACCAACAATCTCGGCCCACAGGCTTGTTTCGTCCGCTTTGAGCTCACCAATGCTTTTGAGATCCACCTGGCCTGGCTCAGTGGGTACCAGCCAAACGGTGGCGATGTGGTCGGTGGGATCATAGGCGAACTCGGCGGTGCTAACCATCGTCATTGCTGCCTCGAAGCGCGCATAATGGTCCACGCGGAAGGTGACACCCACTGTAGACCTCTCACGGCTTACCCAGCGCCATCCTTGGCCTTCGAGATTGAGCCGCAGATGACTCGCTTCCACCTCGAAGGCTTTGGACTGCTGAACCCATAGCAGGCCAAGGGCTACACTGCTCCCCTTGACCGAGACACCATTGCCGGTCAGCGCCATGATGCGACCTTCAACGTGTCGACAGAGTCTTGCCTCAGCCAAATCGATTAGCAATTATCGCAAGTCGTCGGCGGTTTGGGCGAGTGGGCTCGTTACTTCATCGTTTGCCGCTTCCGTTACCGTTAAGGTGGACGGATCTGGGGGCCCAGTGGGATCCGGTTTGCTTGTGCCCGCCCCGCGGTATCCCACAGCGGCGACAAGTATCAAGGCGAGCCACGCGATCCTCGTTTTCTTTTTCATAATGACTGTCCTCTCTGGCCACCCACATTTAGGGAGAACCGCCTGGTCGGGTCCTTGAGTGCTGGACTTGTGAAGAAGTACGACCCAACAGGCGTTAGCGCCAAGGCGTCACTTCGACCCTGCGCGATATTCAAGTTCAGTATCCAAACCACCAGCCCGTGCGCCGTCGAAGTCATCGCCTGGATTGAAGAACCAGAATGTGTTAACCGCATTCTGGAGAATCGCAACCAATGGGATGCTTCACCGCACCCACTACTGCGTGCATGCCAGATCCCGCCTTCGGAAGCTGAAACGCATCGAGGTAGGCAGGTGGTGCCGTACGGAACGGCACGCGGCCCCACCCGTATCCTACTAAAGAGTTCAGAACTAAAGTCATAGGAAACAACCCGTGGCGAAGGAAAATCGGCTGGGAAAATGCCCGAAGAGCGAGGTCCTCCGGAGCGATTCCTGCTACCTGGGTGAGGTGTACTGACAAGACTTTCGTTCTCCTTAGTAACGGGGCGAGCTTTGGAAACACTTCCGATGAAGGCAGCGACCAAACAGCCTTTTCCACGCTGACAAGCCGGCAGCTCAATCGCAATGGCGTCAGGCTACAAAGCAAGCACAGAGGGAGTTCAACCATGAAACCTCGAATCACTGCCATTCTACCCGCGAGCCTTATCCTGCTTCTGCTGGTGGGATTGACCGCCTGCAACACAATGGAGGGTGCCGGCGAGGACATAGAGTCAACGGGAGAGACCATCGAAGAAGGGGCGGAATAGCCCCGCAATCCCCACCCGACATGGAACTAGAGTCTCCCCGATTTTTCCGGGGGGTATTTGTGAGCCCGCGTGACGCGGGCA
>CAYUWI010000010.1:0-27367 GCA_964448275.1 uncultured Gammaproteobacteria bacterium
GTCCGCGCAGGAAGCCCTTCCAGGTCAACTCAACGGTTCCGATAGGCCCGGAACGGGTCTGCTTGGGGAGATAGTACGCTTGTAGCAAGGCGCCCCCGCTGCGGGTCTGGGTCGAGATATTGGCCACCGTCGAGCCGCTGGAGATGCGCTCCAAGATGGCGGTCAGGGCTTGCTGTAGGGCCGACTTGAGACCGCCGGCCCGCTGAGCCTCGAAGTAGGTATCCGGAATGCCATCTCGGTCCTGATCCCACTCATCACACTCGGCGGCCGGGTCGCCATCGGAATTATCCTGACCGAGGGCACAATCGGGGCCCGTATACGGGGCCCCATCCTCATCGATATCCTCGAAACCACCATTCATCGCCGCCTGCTTGAGCAACTGCGAGCCCTGACCAAAGGCGAACACCGGATATAAAAGCAGTTTCTGATCCCCCTCCAGGTCCGTGCGCAGATCGGTGGTCCGAGCGTAGAGGGCCACATCATCGAAGTAGTCGCTGCCACTGTCCGGGAAGCTCCCGGGATCGCGTCCGTCCCCGTCGAAGTCCCCGAGACCGTCCGAACCCCCCGGGATCTCTGTATCATGGGCCGGCTCGCCATCGGTGATAAAGAGGATGAAGCTCTGGACACAGGGTGCGAAGGCCCCCTCGTCAGCGAAATAAAACGAATCCTTCTCCAGGACTCCCGTACTGTAGCGGTTCTCCCCGTAGTCCGGTGAAGGGCCACCCGAGATCCCCGGCATCTCGGTATAGTCATCTGCTTGGGCGAAGTAGCCCGCCATGGTCCAGAGGGTCTCGGCCAACGGGGTCCAGGTGTGCGGCTCGAATTCATTGACTTCGTTACGGAAATTGGAGAGCGTGGTGGCGTCAGTATGGCGGACGACGTGCCCGCCGGACTCCTCATCATAGAATGAGAGGCCGAAACGAACCTTGTTCCAAACCGTATCAAGCAGTCCCGACGGGACGGTGTCACTCCGCAGCTGGATCTTGAACGTGTTGCTGGTGGCCTCGTGGGTGATCTGGGCAGTGCTCCCGGAGACAAAGACCTGGAAATCCCCATCGCTGAAGGGGGAGTAGCTCGCGGCGTCGGCCACCCCCTTGAGATATCCGCGCACTTGGGAGTCGGGGCCCTCCGCCACAAGCACATTGCTGGAGGCATTGTAATCGCCACCCGTTAAGACCTTCCGGATTATGTCGACCCGGCGCATGGTGAGCCAGTTGAGGAAGTTGCCATCCCATTCATCACTCTGGATCGTGTTCCCGGCCTTGGTTCGGCTCTCCTGGAAACGGGAGCTACTATAGGTGTAGAAGCGATCGCTCTTGAAGTAACCGAAATAGTCAGTACTCGGGTCGAACCCTGTACTGCGCTCGCTGCCATTGTAGTCGTAGGCGAAGTTGAACATGCTGCCTGAATTGTCAAGGACAATCATGACATTGGGGAGAAGGGAGGAGCCGATGCTCGGAGGGAAGTAGCAATACTCCGACATTGATTGCGCACGCGCTGGGGGCTCAAGGTACCCAATCGATAGGAGCAGCAAGCAGAATACAAGCAATCGACGGGATACGCTCATCGGCGGAATTCGACTGGCAGGATCACCCGGATTACACCACTGTCGAGGCGGACACGGACCCGTTCAACCGCTCGAAAGCGGCGAAAATCGTAATGAGGAAGCCGCTCCAGTTCCTCCGCCCCAAGGGTGTAGAGGTCAATCTTTGTCTGTCGCGAAGAGAGCGGGACGACTCGGGCCTCTGGGGCCACCCGATAACGGGTCCCTGCGATGGTCATGGAGACTGGCCCGGCATCATCCAAATGACCAGAGAACCCCAGTGCGGTTCCCACACTCAGCATCCCGCTGAGTAGAGCGAACAGCAGCCCTACCTGGGAGGGGCAGGGCTGCAATCGATACCGGCTAGGGAACGGAGCCATGCTTCCTCTCGGCTGACTGACTATTATGCGGACAAGGCCCGCTACCTTGTCAGCCTAAGCAAGCTCCGTTCCCCGTTGCGGTCCCCGTAAGAGCCAATTGATATCAGCGGAAGAGCGGACTAATCCCCTGTTTCGACAAGCGCGATTTGTCACTTCGTGACAAGTTGTGCCACTGAGCCAGGTGACCCCTGTAGCAAGTCACAGGAGGGGAATGGGGGTATACCCCCGGCATCCCGGAGCGAGTCGTTCCCGTTTTCAGATAGGAGAGTGCAAAAGTGGCAAGCACAAGACCGTGTTTTTGATTCAACAGTCCGTTACAAGGCCTCTTAGATAATAGTAGCGCCTCTAGGCAATCTTACGCCTCTTCGGCGTGGCGCAACTCAACGGGAATCGAGAAACGGACGTTCTCCTTGGGGCCTTCCAGGCCATGCGGCTCACTGCCGCCGAGCTCCTGTAAGCGTTGGACCACCTCTTGGGCCACCGCCTCAGGGGCTGAGGCCCCAGCAGTCACGCCGATACGATGGCAATCGGCCAACTGGGCAGGCTTGAGATCTTCGGCACTCTGGACCAAGTAACTCCTTGCCCCCCAGCGCTGGGCCACCTCAACCAAGCGGTTGGAGTTCGAGCTATTGGGAGAACCAATAACCAAGACCAGGTCGACCTCGGCAGCGAGCTTCTTGACCGCATCCTGACGGTTCTGGGTGGCATAGCAGATATCATCACCCCGAGGCCCTACAATCGCTGGGAAACGCTCCTTCAAAGCGGTGATCACCTCATTTGTATCGTCCATGGAAAGGGTGGTCTGGGTGACATAGGCCACACGTTCGGGATCCCTGACTTCTAGGCCCTCCACTTCATCGGCGCTCGCGATCAGGTGGATTCCACTTCCTATCTGGCCCATGGTCCCTGCGATCTCCGGATGGCCTGCATGTCCGATCAGGATGATCTCGCGCCCAGCACGGTGATGGCGAACCACCTCATTATGTACCTTGGTGACTAGGGGACAGGTCGCATCCAGGATATATAGGTTTCGACGAACCGCCTCCTCTCGCACTGCCTGAGAGACCCCATGGGCACTAAAGACCACTGTCGACCCTGAAGGGACCTCGCCGATCTCCTCCACAAAGACCGCCCCTTTCTCCCCAAGCTCATCGACTACTTGGCGATTGTGTACCACCTCATGGCGAACGTAGATCGGGGCTCCAAATTGCTCAAGGGCGCGCTCAACGATTTCGATTGCCCGGTCAACACCGGCACAGAAACCTCGCGGGTTGGCCAACAGGATCTCCATCAACTGCTCCTTTGGTAGATTGGGGTCAAGCTTTAGGCTCTGAAGTGTACTTCTGGTCCCGTTATGGATGCCGGGCCTACCCCCTTTGGAAGGCACCCTCCTCTTTGCGCAAGAGACCCACAAAAATCAGAACGACTCCAATGATAACCCCGCTATCGGCAAGGTTGAATGCTGGATAGTGGAATACTGTCTTCCAATGAAAATCGAGGAAATCCACTACATAGGCGAAACGTAGCCGGTCGACCAGATTACCCATTGCCCCAGCCAGGATGAAGGCCAACGCCAAACGTGTCCAGGGTGCTCGTCCCTGTAAGGACCAAAGCCAGACACCGAAGACCACTGTTGCCAATAGTGCGATACCGATCAGCACAGCCACCTGCCAACCACCGGCCTGACTCAACACACCGAAGGCCGCCCCCCGATTCCGAACATGGACCAGATTGAGGAAACCCGGGATGATCTGAACAGAAGCGTTAGGAGGGATGATCTGCTGAACCAACGCCTTGGTCCCTTGGTCCGCACCAAGCCAGGCCCCAGTGATCAGCCACGGCCACCCCTCAAATCGCCCGCCGATCCTCACCTGCCCCTTCGATATTGGTGATGCAACGCTCACATAGATCGGGATGGCTCGGAGTGAGTCCAACGCTCGATCGACGGTGCCAACAACGGGCGCACTTGGCCGATTGTGCCAGCGTCGGGACCACCACGAGTCCTGCGACAGGTCCCTCCTCCGCCTCAAACGGGGCCTCCTTATGGCTGTGGAGACGTGCCTCGGAGGTGATCAGCATAAACCGCAGCTCCTCACGGTAGTTCTCGAGGAGGGTCAGCCACTCAGGGGCACAGTAAAGGTCCACCTCGGCATCCAAAGCGGCACCGATGGTCTTGTCTTGGCGTAGGGGTTCAAGGACAGCATCGACCGCGTGGCGAACCTGGCGCAATTTCTCCCACCGTTCCCTCAAGGAACCCGCATCCGCCCCCGCTGGAAGGGGATAGTAGGTCTGCGTAAAGATACTCTCCTCCCGCTGCCCCGGGATCTCTCCCCAGATTTCGGCCACCGTAAAGGAGAGTATCGGGGTAAGCCAGCGGACTAGTGCCTCCACGACGTGGTAGAGCGCTGTCTGCGCCGAACGCCGGGCGACCCCATCCTTGGGAGTGGTGTAGAGCCGGTCCTTGAGGATATCCAGGTAGAACGAGGACAGGGTTTCTGCGCAGAAATGGTAGATCCGATTGTAGACCTGGTGGAAGGCGTAGTCTGCGTAAGCGCGCTCAACATCCGCCTGGACCGCGCTCGCCTCGGCGAGGACCCAGCGATCCATCTCCAACATCTCCGACCCCCCCCGGGCATCTTGGCTCGGGTCGAAGTCATAGAGGTTACCTAGGAGGAAACGGGCAGTATTGCGAATCCGCCGGTAGGCCCCTGTTAGCTGCTCCAGGATCTCTTCCGAGATCCGGATCTCACCACTGTAGTCCTGGGCCGAGACCCAGAGGCGCAGGATATCTGCACCGTAACGTTCCATCACATCCTGCGGGGCGATTACGTTGCCCCGCGACTTGGACATCTTGCGCCCCTCAGCATCCACAGTGAATCCGTGGGTTAGGATTCCCCGATAGGGGGCGCGCCCTCGGGTCAAAACCGATTCAACCAAGCTCGATTGGAACCATCCGCGGTGTTGATCCGAACCTTCCAAATAGAGATCAGCCGGGGAGTGCAACTCGGGGCGTTGTTCCAGAACAGCCGCGTGTGAAACCCCGGAGTCAAACCAGACATCGAGGATATCGGATTCCTTGTGGAACTCCTCACTCCCACAGTTCGGGCATTGGGTCCCAGGTGCCACTAGATCGCCTAAGTCGAGCTCGAACCAGACATCTGCCCCCCTCTGCTCGACCTGCTTGGCCACTCGCTCGATGAGCTCCGCATCCGCCAGTGGTTGATTGCATCGGATGCAGCTCACCAAGGCCAGAGGTACCCCCCAGAGGCGCTGCCGGGAAATGCACCAGTCGGGCCGTGAGGTTACCATCGCTCGGATACGGGCCTCACCCGAATGTGGGATCCAACGGACCGTACCGATCGCCTCCAAGGCCCGCTCACGCAGCCGATCGGCGTCGAGATCGATGAACCACTGACGGGTTGCTCGGAAGAGCACCGGACTCTTATGCCGCCAGCAGTGGGGAAAGTTGTGCCTCCAAGCCTCCTGATGCACGAGCATCCCTTGCTCTTCTAGCCAAGCCACGATGGCCGGATTGGCCGCCAACGCCTCTTGGTCCCCGAAGTGCGGGGTATCGGAAGGGAACCGTCCCCTCTCATCCACCCGGGTTTCCACAGGGAATCCATAGGCCAACCCCACCTGATAGTCCTCTTCCCCATGGCCGGGAGCAATGTGCACACACCCTGTTCCGGTCTCCAAGGTCACATGGTGACTAAGCACGATTGGCACCCGGCGGTCAAGCCACGGGTGAAGTAAAGTCACCCCTTCCAGGGCCGCACCACGGCAATATGCCCGCACCGCTATGCTCCCGAGTCCCCAGCGGGTGGCCGCTGTCTCGATCAGATCCCGGGCGACCAATAACCCCTCACCCCCCGGCCCCTCAAGCACAGCGTATTCACAGTCAGGATTGACTGCCACAGCCTGGTTGGCAGGCAAGGTCCAAGGGGTAGTCGTCCAGATCACTACCGACACCCCCTCCCCCGCCTCTGAGCAAACCGCCTGGAGGCCCGCGGCGACAGGAAAACGGACATCGATGGCGGGATCCGTCCGCTCATCGTACTCCACTTCAGCCTCTGCCAACGAGCTGCCACAATCGACGCACCAGTGAACTGGCTTGGCCCCACTATAGATCCGCCCACACTGGAGGGCCCGTCCCAATTCCCGGAGAATCCGCGCCTCATAGGCGTAGTCCATGGTGACATACGGCTCGTCCCAATCACCCACGATCCCGAGGCGCTTGAACTCTCCCCGTTGTACGCCAATGTAATACTGAGCATACTCCCGACAACGCCGTCGGAACTCCGCGGCTGAGACATTTTCCCCAAACCGGTTTGGTTGTCCCTGCCCTGCTTCCGTCGGATAAAGCCCTAAGAGCTCCTCGACCTTCTGCTCGATCGGAAGGCCATGGCAGTCCCAACCCGGAACGAAGGGCGCATCATAGCCGGCTAACGTCTTGGATTTGCAGATCAGATCCTTGAGGATCTTGTTGACCGCGTGACCGAGATGGATCTGACCGTTGGCGTAAGGGGGCCCATCGTGCAAGATAAACTTGGCTTGGCCCCGACGAGCAGATCGAATTCGGGTATAGAGCCCCTCTTCCTCCCAACGCTCGAGCCATTGCGGCTCGCGTTTGGGGAGATCAGCACGCATGGGGAATTGGGTCTTGGGGAGATTGAGTGTATCTTTATAGCTCATCGATTCCGAGTTTTATATAAATAGTGCATTGATTGTACCATACCTACTACAGTCCCCCTATCCCCTTAGTTGACAGGGGACTCGTTTATCCCCGAGTCAAGAGTGGGGCCCAACCTAGTTATGTCCTCTTGGGCATCAAGGCAGCCCGGACAGCATGGATGTCTTCCCCCATACGGCTTACCAACGTGGTTACATCACTAAAGGCCTGCTCCCCACGCAAGCGCTTCCTCAGGGTCACCTCCAAACGAGCGCCATACAACTCGCCCTCGAAATCTAATAGGAAGGCCTCCACGCGTACATCCCGACCATGGAACTGAGGGCGTCGGCCGATGTTGATCGCTGCCGGATGCCCTCGGAGCCCAGCGCCATCAACCTGCCCGGCGAATACCCCTGCCACCGGGAGTCGGGGGTGGTGGAGGTACAGATTGGCGGTGGGGAATCCGAGTTGGCGACCGCGTTGGTCACCATGGACTACCCGTCCACATAGGCTATAAGGGCGTCCTAATAGGCCTTCGGCGGTTTCTAGATCGCCTTGGGCCAAGGCCTCCCGGATCAGAGTGGCACCGATCGCTCGGCCATTTGTCTTGACTGGAGGGATCTCGTCGACAGAAAAGCCAGCACTGCTGCCCATGCGGCGCAGATCCGCCATACCCCCCTTCGCCCCTCGTCCAAAGGCGAAGTCGTATCCCACTACCACATGGTGAGCCCTCAATCCCCCAATCAGAATCCAATCGATGAAATCATCCGGTTCAAGGGAGGCCAGCTGCCAATTGAAAGGCAGGACGAGGAGTTGATCGATCCCGAGGCGTTGGAGTGCCATCACCTTGCCGCGCAGATCTGTAAGCCGTGCCGGAGCACGTTGCGGCTGGAGAAACTCTCTGGAATGGGGTTCAAAAGTGAGAACGCAAGAAGGCACTCCGAGCCTTTTTGCACATTGGCAAAGGTGCACTAACAATTGCCTATGCCCGCGGTGGACCCCATCAAAGTTTCCAATTGTCACTGCACAACCTTGATGGCGAGGCTTCAAGTTGTGTGTACCGCGAATCAGCTCCATGTACTGTCCTCATCAAACCAACTCGATTACAATGAGCTGGTTTTACCAAAAGCAGCCCAGCCGCAGGGCTTAAAAGGGGGTTGCTACCCAAGGGCGAGAGCGGAAACAGAATACCGTTCGTCCTTCCGACCAAACAAGCCAGAGCTGCAGTCGTTCCGCTACTTGATCCCCCTATGTGCGTCACGCCCTTGCTCCCAAAGCCATCGCGGGCCTCGCCGCACCTCTTCGATTCCCAACAGCCACGCACTGACCAGATAGGTCCCCCCAGCCACCAGGATCGCAGTGGTCAGGTAGCCAACCCGCCCCCATACGTTGGTCTGATCCCAAACGGCCATCGCCGGGCTGACCCACCAGCCGGCAACGACCAAGGCGATCCCTGCGAGGATTACCTTAACCAGATACCCCCCCCAACCAGGCTGGGCTGTATAAAGCCCCGCACGTCGTAGGTTTTGCAACAATAGACCAGCATTGAGAAGGGCTGCCAGACTCGTCGCGAGGGCCAAACCGGCATATGCCAAGGGGACGATGAGGATCAGGCTCAGCACGATATTCGCAGCCAGCGCCTGGACCGCGATTCGAACTGGAGTACGGGGTTGCTGGCGGGCATAGAAGGCCGGGGTCAGGACTTTCACCCCCATAAACCCGAGCAATCCAACACTATAGGCGACCAAACTCGGGTAGGTGGCAGCCGTCGCTGCTGGAGTAAACTCCCCATACTGAAAGAGGGTTGCCAATATCGGCTGGCCCAGAGTAATCAATGCCGCTGTGGTTGGCACCCCAACCGTCACGATTAAGCGGAGTACCCCATCCAAGGTATCGCTATACGCCGCCTCCTCGCCTCGTCCTACCAAGGTGGACAGGGTGGGGAGGATAGCCGTCCCCAGGGCGATCCCGAACAATCCCAAGGGAAATTGGACCAACCGATCCGAATAGTAGAGATAGGAGATACTACCACCGGCCAGTAAGGAGGCGAGGAGCGTATCGATCAAGATGCCGAACTGGGTCACGCCAGCACCCAGAGCAGTGGGGCCCATCAACTGGACAATCTGCCTTACCCCAGGGTCCCGGGGTCGAAACCGGGGTCGGGAAAGGAGCCGCAAGCGGCTGAGGTAAGGCCCTTGGAAGAGGAGCTGGACCACCCCCCCCACTAATACCCCCCAAGCTAACCCCTTGATCGGCTCACTGAAGTAGGGGGCCCACCACAGGGCTGACCCAATCATCGCGACATTGAGGAGGACCGGTGTAAAGGCTGGGGGGGCAAAACGGCCCAAGGAGTTGAGTGCGCCCCCTGACAAGGCAACCAGGGAGATACAGAAGAGATACGGGAAAGTGATCCGGATCAGCTCGACAGCGAGCTCTTGCCTCTCGGGATCATCCCCAAAACCGGGGGCGATAATCCAGACTAGCACGGGGGCCATTGCCACACCAAGGACCGTGATGGCCCCCACCACCACCATCAATACACCCGTGACGCTAGCAAACAGGCCGCACAACTCACTCGAACCATACCGTTGCCGGTACTTGGTGAATACTGGAACAAATGCAGTCGCTAGGGCCCCTTCACCGAATAGTCGTCGAAAGAGGTTGGGGAGCTTAAAGGCGACGAAGAAGGCATCAGTCGCCTCACCGGCCCCAAACGTACGGGCCACCACCACATCCCGGATAAAGCCCAGCACACGGGAGATCAGGGTCATTGACCCGATAGCAGCCGCGGAACGTAGAAGGTTGCCTAGCAAAGCCTACCCCAAATCCACCGGTTTTGACGCTCCCTGCAGGATCAAGGGATAATAGTGCTCAGACTGAGGTTGGCCTGTAAGAGGGGGACCGGGAGAGAAGAGCTCGGAATCCAGAGCGGCTCCGGGATCAGAAGGAGCATGATATAAGGGCCAACAGCTGGACTTAACCCACCCCGAAGGAGGTAAAAGAACCGTGCCGAATATCCGGCAAGCTCGTAAGCGGGATCGTCAGAACGAAAAGCGGCGCTTGCGTAACAAGCACCACAAGACTCGGATGCGCACAGCGACCAAAAGGGTCGAGAAAGCCCTTGCTCAAGGGGATAAGGAGGCTGCTTATGCCGCATTACAGCCAGCCATCTCTTTGATTGACCGGGCTGCAAGCCGAGGGGCAATCCACCGCAACCAAGCGGCACGCCGGGTCCAGCGCTTGACCCGCAAGGTCCAAAAGCTCCAATAGTCGGGCTATTGGCTCAGGGCAAGGTCATCACGGTGGATGAGTTCCTCGGTGTCGACATACCCAAGCCGCGCCGCAATCCAAGAGGAGGGACAACCCATTAAACATCGGACCTCATCGGCCGTATAGTTCACCAAACCCCGGCAGACCTCGCTACGCTCCGGATCGAGGCAGGCGACCATGTCGCCGCGTTGGAACTGCCCTTCCACCTCGACCACCCCCACTGGCAATAGGGAGCACCCCTGCTCGCGAATCACCCGAGCTGCCCCGGCATCTAGATGCAGGTAGCCCTGGACCTGCAATTGGTCTGCCAACCAACGTTTACGTGCCCCTAGGGGGTCCTGCACAGGACGAACAAAGGTCCCCCAACTCTCCCCAGCACTGAGCCGGAGGAGTAGGTCGGGTTCTAGCCCTGAGGCAATGACCGTAGCAGTGCCTGAACGGGCCGCTCGCTTGGCAGCAAGGACCTTGGTACGCATCCCGCCCGTCCCCAAGGCATTGCCGGTACTCCCAGCGACCGCTAATAGCTTGGCAGCGTCCGAATCGGCCTCCTCGATCAGCCTCGTATCGGGATGGATCCGTGGATCGGCCTCGAATACCCCAGCCGAATCAGTCACAATAGTGAGTAGGTCAGCAGCCATAAGATTGGCGACCAAGGCAGCCAAGGTATCGTTGTCGCCAAAGCGGATCTCGTCGGTTACTACCGTGTCGTTCTCGTTGACAATCGGGATCACACCATAGTTGATCAGGGTCTTCAGGGTGTTACGGGCATTGAGGTAGCGTCGACGATCGCGTAGGTCATCCTGAGTCAACAGGATCTGGGCCCCGATCAGGCCATGGGCTTTAAACCGATGTTCATAGGCTTCCACCAAACCGCTCTGCCCTGCGGCAGCGGCTGCCTGAAGGGCATAGATGTGGGTCGGATACTCCCTCCATCCCAAGCGGGCCATGCCGACAGCGACAGCGCCTGAGGTGACCAGGATCGTTTCCATCCCGCGCTGGTGCAGTTCAGCGATTTGGCGGGTCCAGTTCTCGATCGCCTTCGGCGCCAACTCACCCTGACCATCGGTTAACAGGGCGCTCCCAATCTTGACCACCCAACGGCGGCTCCGGCGCTGGTGTTCACTCCGATGCAACTCCACTCGCTCACGCCCTGCCTTCCCATCGCTATCTCGGTCTAGCCTGCTCGCAAAAGGCACCCTTTGCCTCATAGACCTCAGTTATCCAAGCAGGCGAGGGAGTGCACACCCCCTTCCTCCTCCAAGGTATTCATAATCCCTTCAATTAGGACACGTAGGCCCATACCTGTCTCTGCAGAGATGCCGTATATCGGCCTCGCCCAATGCAGTTTCCGGCTTAGTGCATGTATATAGGCAGCCTGCTCTTGTTCGGGGAGGAGATCGAGCTTGTTTATT
Source organism: uncultured Gammaproteobacteria bacterium (assembly GCA_964448275.1). Classification (GTDB taxonomy): domain Bacteria; phylum Pseudomonadota; class Gammaproteobacteria; order Thiohalorhabdales; family CAYUWI01; genus CAYUWI01. The sequence continues at coordinate 11,275 of CAYUWI010000010.1, forward strand.
ACCAACCAGCGCTGCCGATCCAAGAGGGTCGGATCGAATCGGCCCAACTCACGCTCGACAATCTGGACGTTCTCGGCCGGGTCCGAACCATCCATCGGAGAGACTTCGACCACGTGCAATAGTATGCGATTACGAGCGAGCTGCCTAAGGAAGCGTGTCCCCAATCCAGCGCCCTTAGCGGCATCCTCGATTAGCCCCGGGATCTCGGCCATCACAAAGCTACGCTCCGGATCGACACGGACGACTCCCAAGACCGGTTGTAGGGTGGTAAACGGATAGTCTGCCACTTTGGGGTGGGCACTCGAGAGTGCACGGATCAGGGAGGATTTACCGGCATTCGGCAAGCCGACCAAACCAACATGGGCGAGTACGCGCAACTCCAGTCGGAGCGCGAAACTCTCACCACGCTCTCCACCGGTACAGGTACGTGGGGTACGATTGGTGCTGCTCTTGAAATGGACATTCCCGCGTCCCCCTGCACCTCCCCGCGCCACCACCAGTCGCTGCCCCTGTGCTAAAACCTCTCCCAGGAACTCCCTGGTCTCCTGGTTGTAGACCCGCGTCCCGAGTGGTACCGGTACGAGGCACTCATCTCCAGAACGCCCAGTGCGCTGATCCCCTCCTCCCGGTTCCCCAGATTCGGCTTGGAAGGACCTTTGGTACTTGAAATCAACGAGGGTGGGCAAGCTTTCATCGCCCACAAGCACCACCGCACCGCCGCATCCCCCATCCCCTCCATCCGGGCCGCCCTTGGGTTTGTACTTCTCACGGTGAAAATGGATGACACCGTCGCCTCCCCTTCCTCCCATGACCCGAATGTAGGCCTCATCGACAAACCGCATGCCGAGCCCCAAACGAAAGCCATTCAGGCCCAGTAAGGCACCACCCCTTCACCTGTATAGCAAACCTCAGGATGGTTCGACGGGGACAATGCTAACGTAGCGCCGCGGACGACGGCTTCGGTTTGAGCGTCGACCCCTCTTTTCGAAGACAACTCGTCCTTCGCTTGTAGCGAACAAGGTATCATCCTTACCCCGGTCGACATTCATCCCGGGGAAGAACTGGGTGCCGCGCTGCCGAATCAGGATGTTCCCAGAGTGGACATACTCCCCATCGGAGCGTTTAATACCCAAGCGCTTTGAGTGAGAATCACGGCCATTCCGGGAGCTGCCGCCAGCCTTTTTATGCGCCATTGGTTCCTCCTATCGAGTCGCCCTCGATCAGGCTGCCTGGGCTGGAGCCTCGATTGCTATAATTTGGAGTTCAGTGTATAGCTGCCGATGGCCCTTACGCCTTCGATAGCCCTTACGTCGCTTCTTCTTAAATATACGGATCTTGGGACCGCGGTCCTGGGTCAGGATCCTCGCCTGGACGAGGCTGCCCGCTAACCGCGGGCGTCCAACCCATACCTGGTCCCCTTCTTGGACCATCAGCACGCGGTCGATTGCTACCTCCGTACCCGGTTCACCTTCAACCTTTTCAACTCGGAGGGTATCCCCCTCACACACCTTATACTGTTTACCCCCTGTCTCAATGACCGCAAACATGCTATCTCCCTGTCTCTAGCTGGGCATCCCAATCTGCCGCAATCGCCCCATCACTCAGGGTCCAAGGTTAAGGGAATGATTTTACGAGCAACCGATGGAGGAGTCAAAACAACCTGTTACGACTACAGACCGAAGAAGGTCCCTTTCACCGATAGCCTATGCCCACTGCAATCTCAGACTGGCGCGCTAGACTGAGGGGGGTCTCGATCTTTAGTAGGTAGGTGGCACAGACCCAATCTCAAGACCCCACCTAATAAAGAGGGGAGGAACCGATGTTCGACTCACTGCTTCTCGTCCTACTCACCTTTGTGCTTGGGGCAACGGCTGTGTTCCTAACCGCAGTATACACGGTCCGCCGCCACTCCGTTACACCCTCGTCAAGGAGTGCAGAGGAGGTCATGGATTCATCCACGCTTCAGGGGTATCAGCGAGAGAGCATTGCGGAGGTCGCCCAATGCCTCCGTGCCCAGATCCCAGTCTGGCATGAGCGGGCCACATCCGTGCCCGAACACGAGCAGAGGTACTACGAAGCAGCTCGGCTCGCGGCAGAGCTCGCGAATACGCTGGACTCCAAAAGGAGTCGAGGGGCTCGCACTTCGGCACACTCAACCAAATCATCGTAGGAGATCGCGTTTTGTATCAGTGTCCTCCTGACTCTGTCGACCGAAGAATCCTCTGGAGGGACCGATCATGGCTGCCACGGCGACCAAGGGCTGTCGACCAAACGGGGAACTCCTTATTGGACTGGTTCTCCTTCTTGCCCCTATTTTGCCCCCTATCTCAGGGGCTGTTGCAGAGCGAGCGAGGGAGACTGAAGCGACCGAGGAGCTAACAGGCACGATCTACGCCAGCCCGGAGCGGCAAAAGGTCCTCTACACCTTCCGGCGCACGGCCACCTCTACTGGGACGATGACCCGTGTAATGCGGGCATACAACTACCCCGACGGCCAACCGGCGGCCCGGGAAAGGGTCTTCTATAAGCAGGGGAGCCTGCGGGCCTATGAGTTGCAACAGCTCCAGATCGGTGCTTGGGGACGGGCCATCGTCGAGTCCGACCCCAAAACGGGTAAGGAGCGACTCCACTTCACCTACGTCCACGGCCGCGGGTCGGAGGCCGAACGTGAGGTCGACACGGAGCCCTTTACGGCGGAGACCGTCCTCAATGACTCACTTGTCCCTTACATGAAGGCGCACTGGGAGACGCTGATGGCGGGTGAGAGGGTTGAGTTCCGTTATATCGTTATCCCGCGAACTGAGACCGTGGGCTTTGAGCTTGTCAAGGCCGAAGAGACGAGCTGGCGAGGGCGACCTATGGTGCGCATCAAGATGGCCCCGGCTAACTTCTTCATCGCCCTACTCGTCGACCCGATCTACTTCACTGTAGAGAAAGGCGGGGACCATCGGGTACTGCAGTATACAGGGCGCACCACCCCGAAGATCAAACACCAGGGTGAGTGGGAGGACCTCCGGGCCGTCACCGTCTTCGACTCCCGGTCTGAGTAGATCACCAAGAGGGTGTTTGCAGCTCACCACTGCTCGCTCTGAGGCTACGCTGCCTGCGCCGGTGGCTCGGTGGATTCGCCCTCGCTACTGACTGGCTTGGCAGCTGCCCCGCAGGAGCCCGCACCAATCTGAACGCGTTTGAGGAGGTTGGCATTACCCACCACCGTCACACTGGAGGTAGCCATGGCGATCTCGGCAAGTACCGGATGCATCCATCCGATGATAGCCAGTGGGATCATCACTACATTGTAGAAGAAGGCCCAAAAGAGATTCTGCTTGATCTTACGGAACGTGGCCCAGGAGAGGTTGACCGCCTCGACCACGCCCGTGAGCTCACCGCGGACGAGCGTGACATCAGAGGACTCAATGGCGACGTCGGTGCCAGTCCCAATTGCCACACCCAGATCTGCCTGGGTTAAGGCGGGCGCATCATTGATCCCGTCGCCCACGAAGGCCACCCGGCCGAAGCGCTCCTGGAGCTTGCGTACCTCGGTCACCTTGCCCTCAGGCAACACGGGAGCCACGACGTGATCAATATCCACCTGCTTGGCGATCGCTTGGGCCGTCCGGTCGTTGTCCCCCGTGATCATCGCTGTCTGCAGGCCTTGTTGATGCAACGCCGCGATAGCAGCGGCGGAATCCTCCTTCAGGGTATCGGCCAGAGCAATGATGCCAGCGACACGATCGTCGATTGCAACCAGAATGGCGGTCTTACCTTCATCCTCCAGCTTGCTAACGGTTTCCTCCAGAGGCGCTGGATCAAGGCCGAGATCAACCATAAACCGACGCGAGCCCACTCGTACCTGTTTGCCATCGAGGCGAGCCGTGATCCCTTGGCCGCGCGTCGCCCAGAACCCCTCCGGTTTGTGCAGGGTTAGTCTCCTTTGTTCAGCGTAATCGACGATCGCCCGCCCTAACGGGTGCTCACTGCCCCACTCGGCTGCTGCAGCCGCAGCCAGTACCTGCACCTCACCAAAGCCCTTATCCGCAACGATCTCGGTGACTTCGGGTTTGCCTTTGGTGATGGTCCCGGTCTTATCAAAGATGATTGTGGTCAATTCCTTGAAGGTTTGGATGGCCTCACCGGAGCGGATGAGGATCCCTTGTTCAGCGCCCATACCGCTACCGACCATTAGCGCCGTAGGCGTAGCCAGGCCCAGGGCGCAGGGGCAAGCGATAACCAGTACCGCCACCATCGAGGAGATCGCCAAGGTCAACACACCCAAATCGGGCAGCACCCAGGGCAGAAAGGCTCCTGCTTCCACCAGCGGGCGCATGACCCCAGGGAGCATCAACCAGACCAAGAAGGTCAGTGCAGCGAGGCCAAGGACCATGGGCACGAAGATGGCCGTCACTTGGTCGGCGAAGGCCTGGATGGGTACGCGTGTACCCTGTGCCTCTTCGACCAGCTTGATGACCTGGGCGAGGAAGGTGTCCTTGCCCACACGGGTAGCACGGATCTTGAGCAGTCCCTCCTGGTTGAGGGTCGCCCCGATCGCCTCGTCGTCTGGGCGCTTGGCGACCGGCATGGACTCCCCTGTGGCCATGGACTCATCCACGGCGCTCTCGCCCTCAAGGACAATCCCATCGGTGGGGATCTTCTCCCCGGGACGGACAACCATAATGTCGCCCACCTGCACCCGAGCGACCGGGAGCTCGACCTCGTCCCCATCGTGCACGACCCGGGCGGTCTTTGCACCCAGCTCCAGGAGCTTGCGAATGGCCTGTGAGGCCCGCCCCTTGGCGGACTCTTCTACATAGCGGCCAGTCAGATGGAATGCCATGATCATGGCCGCGACTCCGGCGTAGTTCGCTACCGGCATGAAAAAGGAGAGCGGGCCGGTAATAAACGAGGCAGCCGTGCCCAGCATGATCAGCGTGTCCATATTGGCGCCACCGTGGCGTAGGCCCTTTAGTGCGCTGGTATAGGTCTGCCGACCGACCCAGAACAACACCGGCAGTGCCAGTAAGATCATACCGAGGGTGTAGACTAGATCGGAGGGCCAGGCCTCACCGAAGGCCATCTCCGGGATCATCCAGACGATAATAGGAACGGTGAAGGCCCATGCGCCCCACATCCGGAGGCGGGCCGCACGTACCTTTTCCTCGGTCTGGTCCTGGGACCCTCTCTCGGGCGACGCGCCCTCTCCGGTTAGGACCTCATAGCCGGCCTCAGCCACGGCACGCTCGAGATCATCTAACCCTGCGACCCCTGGGATGAAGGTGATATTTGCCTTCTCAGCCGCGAAGTTGACATTGGCCTCAAGCACGCCGGGTACTCCCTGCAGGGCGCGCTGAACCCGATTGGCACATGAGGCGCAGTTCATCCCGCCAACACGGAGGGTGCGCTCTTCGGTCGGGACCTCATAACCCGACTCGTGCACAACTTCGGTCAACCGCCTCAGTGGCACCGAACTGTCCGCGAGTGAGACGGTCGCCTTCCCGGTCGCTAGGTTGACCTGGGCCTCGGTAACCCCCTCGACACGCTCCAGGGAACGGGTCACACGCTGGACGCAGGAGGCACAGTTCATCCCCTGCACAGGGAATTCAAGCTGCCCCTTGACTACTGGAGTCGCTTGCGTCGCTTGGCCGTGGGCTTGTTGTGCCATTGCTTTCTCCGTATGATCAGCTCGGGGCCCGCAGCCTCAGCGCTGCGCGGATCCCGAACCTCCGGATCGAGATAGAGGCTGGAGGTCGTGGGTGGTTTCGCCATCATTCCACTTGGACCTCATAGCCCTCAGCACGAACCGCCTCGAGAAGCTGCTCGATCTGGGGCTGACCCGCGATCTGGGCCTCACCGCGCTCCAGGCTCACTTCCTTGACCGCTTCAACGCCAGGGACTTGCTTGAGGGCTTGATCAACAGCCCGGACACAGTGCTCACAGCTCATCCCGCTGATCTTCAGGGTAATCATCACTTCCCTTACCGTTTGGAATCACTGTTTTATTCCACTTCGCTTCGCCAATCCACCCCAGCTGGCCAGATGGGGTGGGACGCCTTTTCTAAGTTAGGTGGGGATGCACAGGAGCCACATCAAGGGCTGAAGATCTGGACCTCTTTCCGAGTCTCCCCACGGCGCTATGATCTCCAGACGGTGTTGCTTCAAAAGTAGGTGGGCCCGACCCTGAGGACAGATTCCACGAGGATCCTTTCGGCCTTATCAAAGTCGCTTCTGGGTTACTCTACGGCTAGAGGGCCTTGCCTGTCCGGAGGGCAAGCATAGAAGGACACAAAAAAGACGTATTTCGTCTTAGGAGACGAACAAGGCAAGAGTGTCCGCCTGGATCTTCGCTGTCGAGTACCCCTTGCCCAATCCCTCTTATCCGGCGAGTTGGGAGAGTCGCGTATCTCACCCCACAAGCCCCTTGAACCCTTTCGGACCAATCCTCTTTCCGAGAGGGCAGCCCCTATTCGGTTCACTCGACGCGAGAAGGCAATCCTCCGGCGAACTACCGACAGGCTCACCCAATTGACAGGGAACAAGTGGGTCTTGAGCGACCTAGGCGAGCTCTCCTCCGAGCTACCGGAACGGCTTGAGCTGTCCTTGGTGCGCAAACCCGAGTTGATGACCGTGTTAACCGGCCCTCGGCAATTCCTCCTCACAAAGTACAAAGATCCCAATCGTCCCAGGGTGATTGGTCACTATCCCCTATACTCCTTACTCTCCATTCCTGAGGGCTGGAATGGCCCCCAATTCTGTTCCACATTCAAGGAACTTCGAACACGAATCGCTGAGCAGCTCGATATTCGAGAGCCGATCTAAGGGACAGCCCAGTCCGTCTTGAACTTCTTTCATTCCCCGCTTAGGGATATACAGCAAACGATCAACTTACCCTTGATCTTGAGCCCGTCTCTCGGCAAATAGGGCCTGTAAACGCTGCTGATGCTCCTCCGGTGCAATGTCTTCTTTGTGCGTCGAGAGCTTCCAACAATGCCCAAAGGGATCGGTGATAACGGCATATCGATCGCCCCAATAGGCATCCCGAGGAGGGGAATCTGCTGCGGCACCTGCAGCCACCGCTCGCTCGAAGAGGGCATCGGTGTCCTCATTATAGAGCACCAGGCGAACGCAAGTACCGCCGAGGGCATGGGGTGAGCGATACGGCTTCCCCGTCAAGTTCCATTGGTCAGGGACCGTATAGTTGAGCATGAAGGTCAAGTCCCCGATCTTGAGCTCGGCGTAATAGATGGTCCCATCCTCGGCCCGGGAGATCATTCCCACCTGAGCGCCGAAGACCCGCTTGTAGAAGTCAATTGCCCCCTCTGTATCGGATACTGTGAGAGCAGGTGTGATAACCTGATGGCCAGGGTGGATATAATCGGTGGACTCGGGCATAGGTGGCTCCCTTGGATGCTTCTACTGTGAAAATCGATCTTAAGCCCCTTCCCTTTTGGACCCTACCTCTGACTGCAACACCAGTTCAAATGGAGTGCGATCCGGACCAGAGGCCCCAGATTCTGGGCCTTTCAATTCAGTGGTCCGTATGGAATCCGCGGCAACATCGGGGGAACAGACGCCATGGAGTACCGTCCGTTCGGTCCAACACAGATCAAGCTGCCGGTGATCGGGCAAGGGACTTGGAAGATGGAGCACGACGATCGCAAGACAGCTATCGCTACCCTCCGCCGGGGTATCGATCAGGGGATGAACCATATCGATACGGCTGAACTCTATGGGCAGGGGAAGGTCGAGGAGCAGATCGTCCGGGAAGCGATCGCCGGCTTGCGCGAGGAGGTCTTCCTGGTCAGCAAGGTGTTGCCACCCAATGCCTCGCGACAGGGCACGATCCGGGCCTGCGAACAGAGCCTGCAACGCCTCGGCACCGACTACCTCGACTGCTACCTATTACACTGGCCGAGTCCCCACCCCCTCGAGGAGACCGTGGCAGCGCTTGAGGAGCTCGTCGCGGCGGGTAAGACACGCTTTTGGGGAGTAAGCAATTTTGATGAAACCCAGATGGCCGAACTGGTCCAGATCGCTGGTGCCGACCGAATCACCTGTAACCAGGTCCTCTACCACCTGCGTGAGCGCCAGATCGAGCATGCTGTGCTGCCATTTTGCCAGCAACATGGCATCGCTGTGGTGGCCTACAGCCCACTCGGTTCAGGGCGCTTCCCGTCAGCACAAACCCCAGGGGGGCAGGTGCTCTTCGAGCTCGCCAATGCCCACAGGGCAACCCCCTACCAGATCGCCCTCGCCTTTCTGGTGGCCCACCCTTCCCTCTTCGCTATCCCCAAGGCGGCACGAACCGATCATGTCCTCGACAATGCCTCTGCCGGGGATCTCCACCTCACGGAGACAGAGCTCCAACGCCTCGATGAGGCCTTCCCTTGCGCCGATCGGTACCCTGGAGTGCCGGTATTGTAACCGAGTAGCTCCTCGACTCAGTAGCCGACTTTGATCCAGGTCTGCAGGGTGGCCACTTCGCGGGATTGGGGCCAAGCCGTGAGGAACCCCTCAAATATAAGCACCGCTGGACCGGTCAGATAGACTGGCCACCCCACGCCGGCCCAATGGACCATCAGTGAGCCCCCCTCAAGCTCAACGACCGCCCTCGGCCCCACTTCCTCCCACAGTCGGGCTGCAACCAAGCTCGCACATGCCCCTGTACCACACGCCCCGGTGAGGCCAACTCCGCGTTCCCAGACACGGACCCGTAATCGGTCCGGTCCGGTGACCTCGACAAATTCCACATTGGTCCGATTAGGGAACACGGGGTGCGACTCGAGGGCAGGACCGAGCTCCTCTACAGGGGTCTCTGCGACCGCCGGAACGCTAAGGACACAGTGCGGATTGCCCATCGAGACAGCCGTAATCCTTCGGGCCCTAGCTGCTTCGAGGGCACCTTGTAGCCAGGGACCGAATGAGGCCTGTGAAGGCCCCTCACTCTCCCAGTGTGGGACTCCCATCTTGGCGGTCACCTGACCCCTTCGTTCGAGGGTAAGCGCTATTAGACCGCTGTGGCCCTCCATCACCAGGTGGGACTCCCTGCTCAGTCCCGTAAAGTAGGCGAACCACGCGAGGCAGCGGACCCCATTGCCGCATTGCTCCGCCTCACTGCCGTCGGCATTGAAGACCCGATAGGCGAAGTCGACCTCCGACCTCTCGGAGGGAGAGATCACCAGAACCTGGTCACAGCCAACCCCGTAGCGGCGATCCGCTACTGCTTGGACCCGTTCGGGGGTCAGCCCCACGGGCTCGCGGACCCCGTCGAAGACAACGAAGTCGTTGCCGAGCCCATGCATCTTGGCAAAACGGAGCTGCACTGCGAGCTACCCTGAAGCTACAGGAGGCCATCCCCCGCTTGGGATAACCTCATTAGCGAGGAGTTGATCGATCGTCTCGCGTTTACGAACCACCTCGAAGCGGTCGCCAGCCACCAAGACCTCCGGCGGCCGAGGCCGTGTATTGTAATTGGAGGCCATAGTCGCACCGTAGGCCCCTGCACCCAGAACCGCCAGGAGCTCCCCCGGGGCACAGGGGGATAACTCCCGGTCGCATGCGAGGAAATCGCTCGACTCGCAAACCGGTCCCACGACATCGACTCGGGTCCAGTTTAGCGATTCGCGGGGTTGCTGGACCGGGCAAACGGTCTGATACGCCCCGTAAAGTGCTGGCCGGATCAAGTCGTTCATGGCGCCATCGACGATCACGAAGCGCTTGCCGGGTTGGTCCTTGACGTAGAGGACCTCTGTCAAGAAGATCCCTGCATTGCCGGCAATGGCCCGACCCGGCTCAAAGAGCACGTATCCTCCCCAGTCGGCCAGCTGGCGGTCGACGGCCGCCCCCAGTTCATTAGGAGGGGGGACCGCTTCGTCCTCGTGGTAGGAGATCCCCAGACCCCCCCCCAGGTCGAGGTAGGATAGTCGATGCCCATCACTCTCCAGCTCCGCTATCAAGGCCTGGATCCGCTTGAGGGCCTCGATGAAGGGGGCGATCGAGGTCATCTGGGAGCCGATATGACAATCCACCCCGACGACTTCCAACCCGGTCAGCTGCGCCGCACGGTGGTACAGGTCGCGGGCCTGGCCGATCGGGATACCGAATTTGGTCGTTCGCAATCCAGTCGCGATGTAGGGGTGGGTCTGGGGATCGACATCGGGATTGACCCGGATGCCTACCGGGGCAATCCGCCCCTGCGCCCGGGCGACGGCGTCTAGAAGCTCCAACTCCCCTGCAGTTTCGACATTGAAGACCAAGATCCCGGCTGCCAGGGCGGCTTCTAGCTCATCTCGGCGTTTCCCCACTCCAGAGAAGACCATCCGCTCCGCCGGGATCCCAGCCCGTAGGCCCCGCTCCATCTCCCCACGGGAGACGATGTCGAGGCCACTCCCTAAGCGCGCCAGGAGATTAAGTACCGCGAGATTGGAATTGGCCTTGGCGGAGAAAGCGAGCAAGTGGGGGCGCCGCGTGAGGGGTTCACGGAAGAGCTGGAATTGGTGGACAAGCGCTGCTGTTGAGTAGCAATACAATGGGGTGCCGACTGCTTCGACGAGGGTCGGCAGGGCAACAGACTCAGCGTGGAGCACGCCGTCTCTATACTCGAAGTAGTCCAAGGCGAGGTTTCCGAGTCAGCTCTTTGGGCACCATCTGGGGGCTACTACCCGAACGGAGGGACTGCTGCGCCTCCCGGTTAGACGATTCACCCCTTTGGGGTTCCCCTTCCGGGCGATAGAGGTCCCCCTTTTGCCCACACCCACTGCAGAGCAGGAGACAGACTACTCCCAGCCGAAGGAGGTAGCTTGGTCGGATCACCGAGCGGTCCCAGCCCGCTTCTGGGCCCGGTGGGCAGCCTCCCGGACCCGCGCCACAGCGGTTCCGCCTGGGAGATCCCGCCCATTGACCGCATATTCTAGCCCCAAAACGGTATAGACGTCCTCTCCGATTACTTCAGAGAAGCGACGCAGGATCGGGAGCTCGACAGATGCTAGGGCGATCCCTTGGTCGAGGCAATACCGGACGATCTGGCCCACCACGCTGTGCGCTTCGCGGAAGGGCAACCCCTTGTTCACCAAGTAATCAGCGAGATCGGTCGCCGCAGCCATCCCTTGGTCAGCCGCTGCCCGCATCACAGGGCGGTGAAAGGTAATCCCGGGGATCAGTTCAGCAAAGAGTGTGAGCGAGTTGCGCAAGTTATCGAGGGCATCAAATAGGGGTTCCTTGTCCTCCTGCATATCCTTGTTATAGGCCAAGGGCTGCGCCTTCAATAGGGTCAAAAGGCTGATCAAGTCTCCATTGAGTCGTCCGGTCTTAGCCCGTACCAGTTCGGGTACATCCGGGTTTTGCTTCTGAGGCATCATGCTCGATCCGGTACAAAAGGCCTCGGGGAGGGTCACGAAGCCGAATTGGGGCGAGGCCCAGAGGACCAGCTCTTCGGACAAGCGGGAAAGGTGGGCCAGGATCAAGCTTGCCGCAGCGACCGTCTCGACCGCGAAGTCACGGTCGGAGACTGCATCAAGGGAGTTCTCACTGCACCCATCGAAACCCAACTCCACGGCGAGGAACTCCCGATCGATGGGGAAGGTCGTCCCAGCGAGCGCGCCACTGCCGAGAGGTAAGACATTGACCCGTTTGCGACTATCGAGTAGACGCTGCCGATCTCGATCGAGCATCTCGAAATACGCCAACAGGTGGTGCCCAAGGGTGATCGGTTGGGCCGCCTGGAGGTGGGTAAAACCCGGCATAAGGGTGTCAGCCTCATGCTCGGCGACCTCGGCGAGGGCCCGTTGGAGGCGAGCCAGCGCCTCTAAACTGGCATCGATCTCAGCGCGTACATAGAGCCGTAAGTCGGTCGCTATCTGGTCATTTCGGGATCGCCCGGTATGTAGTCGCTTCCCTGCTTCCCCGATCTGCTCAGTCAAACGATGCTCGATATTCATGTGGATGTCCTCGAGCGCGACAGAGAACGGGAATGTGCCGGATTCGATCTCGGTCTGGATCGCCTCCAGACCCGCTAAGATGGCGTCGCATTCGGCTTCGGTTAGGATCCCTTGATGGGCAAGCATCCGGGCATAGGCTCGCGAGCCCGCGATGTCATAGCGATAGAGCCGACGATCGAAGCCAATGCTCGCGGTAAACTCCTCCACGAGCGGGGTATTTGCCTGTGTGAAGCGACCACTCCAGGGCTTATCGGTCATCTCGCATACTGCCCTTTCCCTCTTTCCCTCGTCCAGAGCCCAGCCCCTATGCCTGGTCAGGGGCCTCGATTAGCTCGATCTTGTAGCCCGTGGGATCGATGGCGAAGGCGATCCGTGTCCCGTTCTTCATGGTCTTAGGCTCCAGCGAGAAAGGGATACCCTTGGCCTTCCACTCCTCGCATGTGCGGTCCACGCTGTCCACGTAGAAGGCGATATGGCCGAAGGCATCACCGAGCTCATAGTCGCGGCCATCGTGGTTATAGGTCAGTTCGAGCTCATAGCCGCTTTTAGGATCCCGGATAAAGGCGAGGGTGGCATCGGCCCCGGGGAGCTCCGTGCGTCTACGGAGCTCGAGTCCGAGTTTTTCGGTATAGAAAGAGATCGACTCATCGAGATCCTTGACTCGTAGCATAGTGTGGGCAAGTCGCATGGATTTCTCCTCTTTGGGCAGTCAACGAATGGCTTCGAGCGGTTCCCTCAAGACTAACCAATCGGTTACTCTGTTTGCCTCCTAGGGCACCCAAGAGAGGCTACTCGAAATACAACATCCTCGCTTGCGGAGGTAAATACTGTATGCAACTCGGCGCCCACGTCTCCGCCGCGGGCGGGGTCGATAAGGCCCCTACACGAGGCCATGAAATTGGCTGCCAATGTATCCAGGTCTTCACGCGGAATCAACGTACCTGGAAGGCCAAACCGGTCAGTGACCAAGAGGCCAACAACTTCCGCCACCAGCGGGTAGAGCAAGGGATCGGCGCGGTGATGTCACACACTTCCTATTTGATCAACTTGGCTGCTCCCGATCCCGAGAAGTACTCCAAGTCCTACGAGGCCATGGAGGCCGAGCTGGAGCGCTGCCACAAGCTAGGCATCGAACTGATGAACTTCCATCCCGGCGCCCACCTCCAGACCGGTGTGGAGACCGGTATCGCACGGATCGCTGAGGCGTTGAACGGGCTATGCCGGGACCACCCCGATAAGGGCGATGTACTCTTGGTCCTAGAGATCGTCGCCGGACAAGGTTCCACAGTTGGCCGCACCTTCGAAGAGCTCGCAGCGATCCTTGAGCGGCTGGAGGAGCCCCAACGGTTCGGGATCTGCATCGACACGGCCCACGCTTTTGCTGGTGGCTACGACCTCATTACTGAGGAGGGCTGGGAGCAGACCTGGAGGGAATTCCAGCGTGTCCTCGGCATGGAACAACTAGTGGCCTTGCACCTCAACGACTCCAAGGCCCCATTCGATTCGCGAAAGGACCGCCACGCCCTGATCGGCCGAGGCTATATTGGTCCCGAGACCTTTCGGCGGCTGGTCACTGACCCTCGACTTCAGGGTCTGCCGATGTTCCTCGAGACCCCAGGTGGGCCCGAGGGTTGGGCAGAAGAGCTAAAATGGCTCCACGCCGCCGCTGCGGGCGAGGATCTCGATCTCCCCGAGATCACCGAGGCCGGGATTGCCCTCTAGACAGGCTGGCCTAACCTTCTTCCTTCAGTGTTTCAAGCCGGGCTTTGAGAACTTCATTGACCGCTTGGGGGTTGGCCTTGCCCTGGGTCTTCTTCATCACCTGTCCCACCAAGAACCCTAGGACCTTCTCTTTCCCGGCGAGGTATTGCTGGACCTGACTGTCATTGTCGGCGAGGACCGTTTCGACTGCCGACTCAATCGCTGTGGTATCCGTGATCTGTTTAAGGCCTTCGCGCTCGATCACGGTATCCGGGTCGCTGCACTCTGCGAACATCATCTCGAAGACCTGCTTGGCGATCTTTCCCGAGATAGTCCCATCCTGAATCCGTTGTACCAACGTACCCAACCCCACAGAACTCACCGGTGAGTCCTCGATCTCCCAACCCTGTTTATTCAGGGCACCGAGGAGCTCGACCATGGTCCAGTTCGCGGCCAGTTTGGGATCAGCCCCTTGGGCCACAACCGCCTCATAGTAATCGGCCAATGGCCGGCTCGCGGTCAATACACTAGCATCGTAGGGCTTGAGGCCATACTGATCGATGAAGCGATCCCGCTTGGCATCGGGGAGCTCGGGCAATGCCTGATAGGCCTCTTCTAACAGGATCTCCTCAACCACCAAGGGGAGGAGGTCCGGGTCCGGAAAGTACCGATAGTCATTGGCCTCCTCCTTGGTCCGCATGGACTGGGTCTCCCCACGGTCAACACTCCATAGCCGGGTCTCCTGAACGACCTTCCCCCCGGACTCCAGGACCTCTTGTTGACGCATAATCTCATAATCGAGGGCGCGTTCGAGATTGCGGAAAGAGTTTAGATTCTTGAGCTCAGTCCGAGTACCAAAGCGGGTCTCACCCTTGGGTCGGATCGAGATGTTGGCATCACACCGGAACGAGCCCTCCTGCATATTGCCGTCCGAGATCCCGAGGTAGCGCACAAGCGAGTGGAGCTTCTTGAGGTAGGCCACTGCCTCAGCGGGCGAGTAGATCTCGGGCTCCGAGACAATCTCAAGCAACGGGGTGCCAGTGCGGTTCAAATCAATGGCACTGCGGTCACCGAAGCCCTCGTGGAGGGACTTGCCTGCGTCCTCCTCCATGTGGATACGGGTAATCCCAACGAATCGAGGCTCACTCTCCTCGGGTTCAATTCGGAGGCGACCGTGCTCAATGATAGGGAGCTCATACTGGGAGATCTGATACCCCTTGGGGAGATCGGGATAGAAGTAGTTCTTACGAGCGAAGACCGAACGCTGTCGAATCTCGCCCTCGATGGCGAGACCGATCATCGACGCCATCCGAACCGCCTCCCGGTTCAATACAGGCAAGGCTCCAGGCATACCCAAACAGACAGGGCAGGTTTGGGTATTCGGCTCTTCCCCATACTGGGTTGAGCACCCGCAGAAGAGCTTGGAACGGGTGGTCAACTGGGTATGGACCTCAAGGCCGATGACGGGCTCGTATTCGTACCCCAAGGCGACCTGTGTAGCTTCTCGTTGCGATGGTGTCATGGTGCAGACCCCAGGTTACCGAGCTTGTGTCCTTACCATCAGACCCCCGACGGGATACGGTTATGCCAATCTGTTGCCCGCTGGTACTGGTGGGCAGCATTCAATAGGAGCGCCTCATGGAAATGGTTCGCCATCAGCTGGAGTCCGATTGGTCGCCCCGCCCCGTCTGCGCCGCAGGGTAGAGAGATCCCTGGAAGCCCTGCTAGATTGGCCGCACCCGTATAGAGATCCGATAAGTACATCGCAATGGGATCGCTGACTTTTTCCCCGAGTCGGAAGGCCGGGGTTGGGCTAGTCGGACCCGCAATCAGGTCCACCTCTTGAAAGGCTTGGAGGAAATCGTCCCGGATGCGGGTGCGTACCTTTTGCGCCTTCAGATAGTAGGCGTCATAGTACCCCGCAGAGAGGACAAAGGTACCCACCATGATCCGGCGCTTCACCTCTTCTCCGAAGCCCTCCTCCCGGGTCGCCTTATAGAGCTCCTCGATATTGGCCGGGTCTGGCGAACGGTAGGTGTATCGCACACCATCAAAGCGGGCGAGATTGCTTGAGGCCTCGGCGGCACTGATGACCTGATAGGTGGGAACCGCATACTGATGGTGTGGAAGACTGATTTCCCGGAGCTCAGCCCCTTGACGCTGGAACTCCGCCAAGGCCTCCTGGACCGCAGCCTCCACCGCTGGATCGAGCCCCTCAATAAAGAATTCACTGGGGACCCCGATGGTCCGCCCCGCGACTGGCTCCTCCAGTGCCCCGACATAGTCGGTGACCGGATGATCGACACTAGTGGAATCGTGAGGATCATAACCCGCCATTGCTCGTAAAAGATAGGCACAGTCCTCAGCAGTTTGGGCCACGGGCCCGGCCTGGTCGAGACTGGAGGCGAATGCGACCATCCCATAGCGAGAACACCGGCCGTAGGTCGGTTTGACCCCCGTGAC
>CAYUWI010000011.1:0-1814 GCA_964448275.1 uncultured Gammaproteobacteria bacterium
GGCCTCGGTGTCGCGCCAGTTGGCTTGGATTGCCTCGTAGTCCATACCGTTCAGCGTCGCCAGGGTGGTGTTGCCGAAGCACCCTGCCACGTCCACGAAGTTGAGCGGGGTGCCACCAGCGGTTCGCTCCTCGGCCCAAGGCAGGATGAGGCGGTCGAAGGTCTGACGGTTGAAATTATCGGAGACATATTCCAACGCATCCAGGATGCGCTCCTTGAACGGCACGGGATTCTCCGCGACGTAGATGTCGTCGAAGTGCTGCTTCTTTTCGTCGGTCTTCACCTCGAGCTTGGTCATCGGGCGTTTCCCTTCAGCTTGCAATGGTGGCTGATACTCGGGCTCGGTGAACAGGGGAAGAGGGAGCCGTGTTAATCAGTTCAACTGCGTCACCTCGGCGCTCGGCCTTGATGCGCTTGGATAGCTCGGTCATGGGATGTGGTGTCTTCTCGCGCTCTCAGGTTACCAGAAAGCCCCGAGCGAGTGGTCTCGGTCAAAAAGAGCCTAATAGTCCCTGTACCAACCGGTAACGTGGCAAATTGGTGCTCCTCCGCAAACAGGAACTGGCAGCCTAGAAGATATCCTCAGGCTTTCCCCCAATGTCTACATCGAGAGCCGTTTCGGTGGCAGCGAGACCGAGTCTCCATTCGCGGTTCAGGCATCACCCAGACCTTCGAGAGCCGCGGAGTGCGCCTCCTTCGCAACGGATTGCCGCTCACTGAGGCCGACGGCTTTACCCGGACCCAGCTCATTGACCCCCTGATCATCCAACGGGCCGAGATCTATCCCGGCGCCAATGCCCTGCAATCTGGAACAACCAAACGCTGGTCGGTCATGGTGACCTCCGGTTTGCTCGGACGCTCCTCAGCCGAGGAGCATGAGTGTAGCCGCGGCTCGGCCGCGACCCCCTCGCTCATTTCGTCAGGCGACCGAAACGGCCCGACTGGAAATCCTGTAATGCCTGGCGGATCTCTTCGTTGGTGTTCATGACGAACGGGCCATGCGCGGCGATCGGTTCGTCGACCGGCTCGCCGTTGAGCACGAGGATTGTGGCCCCCGTCTCGGTCTCGAGCGTTACCCCGTTACCCCATCGATCAAGTTGCACGCCCTGTGCAGTGAGCACGGTTTCGGCGTCGTTGACCCGTACTGTGCCTCGTAACACGACCAGGGCTGAAGTCCAGCCGTCAGACAATGCCAGATGGGTCCGTTTGCCCGCCTCCAGGCGAAGGTCCAGCACGTTCATCGGGGTGTGTGTGTGAGCCGGGCCTCGCGCGTCACCGAATCTTCCCGCCATCACGCGCACCGTTCCGGCATTATCCGGTAAGGGGATTGCCGGTATGTCGGCATCCCGCAAGGTCTGATAACGCGGTTCCGTCATTTTCTCGGCCGCCGGGAGGTTGACCCAGAGCTGGACCATCTCGAGCGTACCACCGCGGCGGGTGAAATCATGGGAATGGAACTCCTGATGCAGGATGCCCGCACCTGCGGTCATCCACTGCACATCGCCGGGCCCGATCTTGCCCCCGGCGCCAGTCGAATCCAGGTGCTCCACTTCACCTTGGTAGACAATGGTGACTGTTTCGAATCCGCGATGGGGATGCTCTCTGACCCCGCGCGGCTGATCCGTGGGGGCGAACTCTTCCGGGCCGGCATGGTCGAGCAGGAGGAATGGGTTCAGAGACTCCCCGGCCCCAGTGTAGGAGAACAAGGAACGGACCGGGAAGCCATTGCCGACCCAGTGGCGAGGTGGGGGCCTGAAGATGTCGAGGATTTTTTTCATGCAACTCTCCAATTCTGGCGGGCGCCGCATGGGTGCT
>CAYUWI010000011.1:1849-23718 GCA_964448275.1 uncultured Gammaproteobacteria bacterium
CCGTCCACCCGTTTATCTAGGCGGGGGGGAGGAGAATTGCCAGACAGGCGATAACATTCCGCCACACGACTGAGGTTGACACGCTCGTACGGGACGCGCGTGGCTTATGCCAGGCTTCGGCAGGCTCGGCCTCAGTCCTTCGGCTTGGCGTCGCTATTCGGTTCGCCGTCAGCCATTGGCTTACCGCCGGATGGCGTTTCCCAGCGCCATGGTGTATTAGAGTGCAGCATCGCGTGGATAGGATTGATTTCAATTAATATATTTGCTTGGGGTCTTTGCGATTATCACCATTAACCAAGTGTTGAGCTTTGCGTAAAGGGGCTGCGGTGGATCGGGCGATGAAGGCCCTAGGGATCAGCGAGCATGCAGAGTGATGCGCACCATTCGCCCGCCAACTCATAGGGTATGAATTGGGGATCGATAGCGGAGGGAATCGACCATGAGCAAGGATCGCCATCTGAAGCCAGTCGGAGAGCGGGCCGGAAAAGAGGTCAGCACCGAGGAGGTCGTTGAGAGGGCGCGGAAGTTGGCCGAGTGGGGTGGCGAGGACGATGATGTCTTTACCCGGTTTGCTGAAAACCTCGAGGTGCTCGCCGAGAGTATATCCAATATCGATACGAGGCTGCAGCGGATTGAGAGCTGGCAGTGGGCCCTCAATCGGACACTCGGCACTGATCCGGCTGCCTCGGCCCCAGAACAGACCGTCGAGCATCTCCATAGGTGAGAACCGAGGTCTTCGATGACTACCTGCTGAAGCTGCCTACAACAATAAAGGCCTAGGCGCAATCGCCTAGGCCCTTGATCTTTATGGCTCCCCGGGCCGGACTCGAACCAGCGACATGGTGATTAACAGTCACCCGCTCTACCAGCTGAGCTACCGGGGAACAGCTTACCTTGATGAGGCAATCAATGTAGCGATTGAAGATTAACCCGTCAAGCCAAAGGCTCAGCTGAAGCTATGAGGCTATAGGGTTAGCTTTCTTCCTCACTAGTAGAAAGCTTAGACTGGGCTGGTTGAGAGTTAGGTTCGCTCTCCCCACCGGACACTGGCGTCGCCTCTTCGAACTCTTCGAAGAATTCGGCGGTATGAGGTGGGACCTCGATTTCCTCAGTCGAAGGTTGGGGCGGTGTGACCCGCTGCCTTGTGGTGTGCTGATCCTGTTGAGTCGCTTGTTGGTTCGAGCCCTTGCGCCGATTCCCTTTTTTCCGAGAGGAAGCGGAGGCTGTTTCTGCGGACCTTGACTTCTCGTTGTCTCCGGAACGCTTCCTTCCCCGTTGGGAGCTTCCAGAAGTGGCCTTGCGCTTGGTTCCTTTGTTGTTGGATTCTGACTCCGTTTGGGTCTTATCCTCCTTGGGAGTGCTCTTGGAAGCACCTTGCGAGGTGCGCTTCGATTCCCCCCGCTTGGATTGAGAAGAACCACCTGAAGATCTTCCGCTCCGATGCCCGCCACGCCTTGAGTTCTCTCTCTGTGTGTCAGGGGGTGTATCAGGGGTGCCAGACTGAGTCTCCTCATGACTCGTGGCAGCAGGTTGCTCTTGGAGCTGAGTAGACCTCGGGCTATCGGTGGTCTCATTGGCATTTGCCGTAGCTGGACTAGTCGTGACGCCTTTCGCTCCGGCAGTGGTCTGCTGCACGGCCTGTTCGCCGAACAGGGAACGTATGATGCGTTGCATGAAGCCTTCGTCCTCAAGGAGCCCGGTTATTTCCTCCCGAGGTTGCAGTCCTTGCTCGGGGCTCGCGGTGCTGGACTCCTGGCTCGAGCTTGCTGTCTCAGCAGCAAGGGACAGGGAGGCCTCACTAGGCTCCTGTGCGGGGGATGTCTTGGACTGCTGCGCTTCCATACGATCGAATATCGAGTAGCTGAGGAGATGGCTCGGGCTCTCTGCTGCTGGTGCCTTGGTTAGGCCTCGTTCCAAGGTGTAATCATCAGGGGCCTCCCGAGACGGGTCCGGAGTAATAGTGATTTGTACCTTATAACGCTCCTCCAATTGAAGGAGATCTGGGCGCTTCTCGTTGAGGAGATAGGTGGCTATATTAACCGGTACCTGTATCATCAGGGAGTCGGTGCGCTCCTTAAGTACCTCTTCTTCCAGGATCCGAAGGAGGTGCAGAGCGGCAGACTCGGTAGCACGGATGCGGCCCTGCCCCCCGCATAGGGGGCAAACGGTGTGGGTCGCCTCGCCTAGGGAGGGGCGGAGTCGTTGCCGTGACATATCGAGCAGTCCGAATCGGGAGATCTTACCGATCTTAACCCGGGCGCGATCGGCTTGGACTGCCTCGCGGAGCTTCTCCTCGACTGCAACGATGCTGCTTTTCCGTCGCATGTCGATGAAGTCAATCACAATCAACCCCCCGACATCTCGTAAGCGGAGCTGCCTTGGAATCTCCTCGGCTGCCTCGAGGTTAGTTTGGAGGGCGGTCTCTTCGAGGTCGGCCCCTTTGGTGGCTCGAGCGGAGTTAATGTCAATGGCGACAAGGGCCTCCGTCGGGTCGATGACCAGGGACCCCCCACCTTCTAGGGGCACCACCCGACTGTAGGCGGTATCGATCTGTTGTTCGATCTGAAATTTGGAAAACAGTGGGATTGAGTCCTGGTAGTATTTGACCCGATGGGCACACTCAGGAAGGATTGCCTGCATGAAATGTTGGGCTGTCTCCAAGACCTCCTTACTGTCGACCAGAAGCTCATCGATCCCTTCTTCGAAGTTGTCCCGAAGGGCCCGGATGATGGCATCGCCTTCTTCATAGATAAGGCAGGGGGCGGGTTTCGCTTGGGCCTGCTTGAGGATGGAGTTCCAGAGATGGAGAAGGTGGTTGAGGTCCCGCTGTAGCTCCTCGGCTTTCCTACCGAGTCCTGCGGTGCGCACGATAATCCCCACTCCCTCAGGGAGTTCCAGGGAGGCTAAGGCCTCTCGAAGGGCTTTGCGGTCCTCACCCTCAATCCGCCGAGATACACCTCCGGCGCGGGGATTGTTTGGCATCAGCACGAGATAACGACCAGCCAAGCTTGGGAAGGTAGTTATAGCGGCACCCTTCGTTCCGCGCTCCTCTTTGTCGACCTGGAGCACGAGCTCTTGGCCCTCTTCGAGCACCTCTTGGATGCGGAGCTTACGGGAACCTGGTGTAGCGGGTTGGGCATTGCTTGGATAGTATTCCCGTGCTACCTCCTTGAGGGGGAGGAAACCTTGGCGCTCACTCCCGTAATCCACGAATGCAGCCTGGAGACTTGCTTCGACTCGGGTAACCCTTCCTTTATAGATATTGCCCTTTTTCTGTTGCCGATTCGCGCTCTCGATGTCTAAATTGACGAGTTTTTGTCCATCTACCATAGCGACCCGAATCTCTTCGGGGTTGGTAGCGTTGATCAACATGCGTTTCATTTTTGAAATTCGGCTCCTGTGCCCATGCAGTTCAATAGTGGCCGCTATTGGCTAGGATGAGTGGCAGAGCTTTGGCACGGAGACGCGCTCGTTGTCCGCTATTCAAAACGATTCCGGTACCGGCACAAGTGGCGCTAGGTGTTTGAGCACTGCGATGGCTTGGATCGGAAACACCGGGCACACAAACCCCTTCTGGTCGCTCAATAGCTCAAAATCCAAGTAACCGGTTCGTTAACCCGCTTCCACCCTCAGGTGGACGATCAGTGAACTCTCTAGCAAGTTACTTTTCCAAGGATAGCTAAATAGCCTTATATTTTCAATTGAGTGGCAGTGTGAAAAGGCACGGTTTTTGAAAAGATTGAAAAAACACGGTGAACAGCCCGGGCCTCAAGCCAAGGGGAAGCGCTTCAGCACTGTCCAATGGCTTGAAGTCGCTTCCGAGCATGAGGGGCAAAGGATCGATAACTATTTGATGGCTTTTTTGCGCGGGCTTCCTCGCTCCCGGATTTACCAGATGTTGCGTAAGGGGGAGGTCCGGGTCAACGGAGGCCGGGTCCGTCCGTCAGCCCGGCTTGCTCCAGGAGATCAGGTCCGAGTCCCTCCAATCGAGGTACGCCATAGCGCTCAAGAGGCTAGGATCTCACCCGCTCTTCAGGATAAGATAGTGCGGTCAGTCTGCCATGAAGATGCCGAGCTGGCCGTTCTGGATAAGCCAACGGGAGTTGCGGTCCATAGTGGGAGTACAACACCGACTGGACTCATTGAGGCGCTCAGCACTGCTCGACCCGGAATTGACTGGGGATTAGCCCATCGGCTTGATCGGGGTACCTCGGGTTGTCTCGTGGTCGGTAAGGGGCGCAAGGCAACACGTCAATTACAGGGCGCCTTTCGGACTGAACAGGTCTCCAAGGTCTACTTGGTCCTAGTGGTCGGCTGCTGGTCGGGGCGGGAGTATCGTGTCGATACCCCGTTGAGGCAGGGGCCGTGGAGGCGTGGCCAACGGGTAGTAGTGGCTGACTCGGAGGGGGGGCGAGCGGCCGGAACGCGATTCAAGCCCCTCCGGCGATTCTCAAAATATACATTAATGCGGGTCGAACCGAAAACGGGTCGGACCCATCAGATCCGGGCCCATGCCCAGATACGAGGCTTTCCGGTAGCGGGTGACCCGATCTATGGGGACCCGCAAGCCGAACAGCACTTACGGAGGCTTGGCCTCGACCGTATCTTCTTGCATAGTGCGGAGGTGGAATTTCCACACCCGACAAGCGGTGAATGGATCCATGTACAGACCGAGTTACCAGAAGAACTCAAAGGTTTTTTACACAAACTTGCAAAGGGATGACGCTGTAAACGGCCGGAGGTTGACCGAGACTGAGCTGGTGATTTTCGACTGGGATGGTACGCTGATGGATAGTCGGGCGGCCATCGTCGCAACGATGTATGCCTCTTTGGCCGATCTTGGATTCACTCAGCTCGCAGAGGGAGAGATCCAGCATGTGATCGGCTTGGGGTTGCGAGAGGCTGTGGCAGAGCTCCTCCCCGGGGTGTCCTCAAGGGTTCATGAGCAAGCTTGTCAGCGTTACCGAGAGCGCTTCCAGGCCGTTGAGGCTCACCGTATCCCCCTGTTCGAGGGGGTTGACTCTGGGCTCCAGCAACTCCAGCGCCAAGGGCGCAAGTTGGCGATTGCAACCGGTAAGACCCGCGAGGGTCTAACTCGGATGTTAGATAGCCTACAGATGAGAGATATGTTCATCGCGACCCGCTGCGCTGACGAAACGCAGTCAAAGCCGGCTCCCCGAATGGTTTGGGAATTATTGGAAGAGACAGGAATGAATTGTCAGCAGGCAGTACTGGTAGGGGATACCCGCTTCGACATGGAGATGGCTGCCCGAGCCGATATGCCACGGGTCGCTGTCACCTACGGCATGCATGCCCCTGAGTACTTGGCCCCTTGGATGCCGGATGCATGGGCCGAGAGCTTTTTCGAGGTTGTGGAACTGCTGAATGGAACAGGTTCGAAGGCCAAGTAGCCGACTTGACTTGTACAGTACAATGCGTGAACTCAAGGAATTCAAGATCCAATTGGACCAGATCCCAGTAAGTGGGATCAATCTGCAGGGCATACTCCCGCCCCAACGCCTGACCCGTTTGGGAGGGGCTGTTACGGCGATTCCAGAGCCAATCGAGGTCGACTTTCATCTGAGGCCTGCCAAGGATGTGTTCCTACTCTCTGGCCGGGTGACTGGGCGGGTAACCTTGGCGTGCCAATCCTGTTCGAAGGAGTATAGCTTCCAACTGACCACGGATTTGGTGATGCCAGTCGACCCCAATCCGAGAGGGTCACTGCGGGAACCAACTGAGAAGGGGGAAGAGTGGGTCATCGAGCAGGTCGAGGAGCAGATCGAGGCCCCTGGAGGGATCCTCGACCTCCTCGCTGCTCTTGAAGATGAGTGGATCCTCGAGTTACCGATTAGCCCGAGGTGTTCACCGGATTGCGGGATCAGTTGGAGAGAGGCAGAATACGGCCGCTCGGAGGAGGTGACATCAAGCCCTTTTAGCGTGCTTGCGCAGTTAAAGAAGGACAAATAGCTCTCGCCACTTCTTGCCAGTTGTATTGGCAATCCCCTAGCCAATACAGGGCGAAACACGTTTATGGAGTACCAGGATGGCAGTACCCAAGAAAAAGACCTCCAAGTCTCGTCGAGACCAGCGAAGGGCTCATCACGGGATTCGTCTTCCTACCCTGAGTTCCTGTCCCGAATGCGGTGAACGTCAGCGCCGCCACCATGTTTGTCCGAACTGTGGCTCCTACCGGGGACGGCGAGTTCTCCCCGTAGCTGAAGAAGATTAACTCGTCTTCTTTTAAGACTCCACCACAGCCGGTCGGGGCGGAGTTTCGCCGACTGATTGCCCAGGGGCCTGCATGCGCATAGCCTTGGATGCGATGGGTGGCGATTATGGTCCAGCCGTGGTCGTTCCAGCGGCGGCTGCGGTACTACCGACCCACCCTGATGTGGAATTGGTGCTCGTAGGGCGTGAGGAAGCCATCCACCCCTATCTCAGCAGCCACGGCCTGATAGGCCACCCCCGACTGGTGCTCCACAATGCCCAATATGTGGTCGCCTCGGATGATGATGTAGCGGAGGCCCTACGCAACAAGCGCGGCTCTTCTATCCATGAGGCCCTCCAGCTAGTCCAATCGGGACAAGTGGAAGGGATAGTAAGTGCGGGGAATACCGGTGCCTTGATGGCGATTGCTCGGTTCATTCTGAAGACCTTACCGGGCATCGATCGACCTGCCATTGCGACCTTTTTGCCCACTCAAAATGGTCGAGTCTTGGTGCTTGACCTCGGTGCCAACGTCGACTGCAACTCTGACCACCTATTTCAATTTGCGGTGATGGGAGAGGTGGCTGCCCGGGGGATCTACGGGATCCAATCACCCAAGATCGGGCTGCTAAATATCGGTGAGGAAAATATCAAGGGCAATGAGGTGGTCAAGGTGGCCGGTCAGCTCCTCCGAGAGAGCCAGCTCGACTATATCGGCAACGTCGAAGGGGTAGATATCTTTACCGGTAAGGCGGATGTCGTGGTTGCTGATGGCTTTATCGGGAACGTCGCTCTTAAGAGTTCAGAAGGCACCGCGGAGCTCATTAGCCACTTCATGAGGCGGGCCTTTCACTCCTCATGGTGTGCCAAGGTCGCTGCTTTCTTGTGCCGCTCGGTTATCAAGGACTTCCGTCGCCGGCTCGATCGTCGTGAATACAATGGCGCAATGTTTTTGGGACTCAACGGCGTTGTGGTCAAGAGTCATGGCAGCGCTGACGCGTATGCCTTCGAACGGGCCATTGAGGTAGCGATCTCCGAGATCCGAAATGATGTCAATCGGCGGATTACCCAGGAGATTCGCGAGAAGCTCGACGTGACCGAGTCGTAGAGGGGACGGGATCGGAATGAGGTGCGGGCGAATCACGGGGACGGGATCCTACCTGCCCGAGCGGGTACTGACCAATGCCGAGTTGGAGGGGCTGGTCGATACCTCTGATGAATGGATCACTGCCCGTACTGGGATCAAGAAGCGGTGTCTCGCAGCAGATGATGAAACCACCGTGGATTTGGCGGAGAATGCGGCTCGCCGGGCATTGGAGGCAGCGGACCGTCACCCCGAGTCGCTCGATCTGATCCTAGTCGCCACGACCACTCCAGACCGGGTCTTCCCAAGTACAGCCTGCCTCTTGCAAGGACGACTCGGGATCATGGGGCCGCCCGCTTTCGATATCCAGGCGGTCTGCACCGGATTTATCTATGCCTTGTCGGTTGCGGATCAGTTTATCCGGACCGGGACGGTCCACTGTGCCCTGGTGGTGGGGGCGGAGGTAATGTCCCGGATTATTAACTGGGATGATCGGTCAACTTGCGTTCTATTTGGGGATGGTGCAGGCGCTGTTGTCCTCGAGGCGGAAGGCAGCGAACATCAGGGAGTCGTATCCACACACCTCCATGCAGATGGGGGCTGTGATTCGTTATTGCATGTGCCTACTGGGATTGCGAGTGGCTGGAGGCCGGGGGAACCCCAAAGCACGATCCATATGCAAGGCAATGAAGTCTTCCGTGTTGCTGTGAATACTATGGGACAGGTTGTCGAAGAGGCGCTTCAAGCCAATGGCCTCGAGAAGGAAGCTGTGGATTGGTTGGTTCCCCATCAAGCGAATATCCGCATCATTCAAGCGACTGCTAGAAAATTAGGCCTACCCATGGACCAGGTCGTGGTGACTGTGGATCGTCACGGGAACACCTCAGCGGCTTCGGTTCCACTGGCGTTGGATGAGGGGGTCCGAAGCGGCCATGTGCAGGCAGGTGACTTAGTCCTCTTGGAGGCCTTTGGGGGTGGATTTACATGGGGAGCAGCCCTGGTAAGGTGGTAGCCCTGTTTGTAAAGGCCAGGCTGGATTCCCGATTTTGCTTGCTAGGGATATGATGCAATTTGCGTTTCTATTTCCAGGCCAGGGATCACAAAGGGTCGGTATGCTCGGTGAGCTGACCCGGACCGAGGAGTCGGTACGCCAGACCTTTGCGGAGGCCTCCCAGGTCCTGGGACGGGATCTCTTGCAGATGGTTCGGGAGGGCCCAGAAGAGGAGCTCAACCGGACCGAGAATACCCAGCCCGCGCTATTGGCGGCTGGGGTGGCAATCCAGCGCTTATGGGACCATCGTGGGGGGGCAGTCCCCCACTATATGGCTGGCCACAGCCTTGGTGAATACACTGCCCTGGTGGCAGCTGGGAGCCTGGATTTCTCCGATGCCCTCCAAATCGTCACCGAGCGAGGCCGTCTGATGGAAGAGGCGGTCCCAGAGGGAAAGGGCAAAATGGTCGCCGTGCTCGGTCTGCAGGCGGAGGAGGTCATGGCCCTCACTCGAGAGATCACTGTGCAGGGGCAGGTGGCCATTGCCAATTTCAATGCCCCCGATCAGGTGGTCTTGGCTGGAGAGTGCGGGCCAGTAGACGCTGTCGCCGAAGCGGCGTGCGCCAAG
Source organism: uncultured Gammaproteobacteria bacterium (assembly GCA_964448275.1). GTDB lineage: Bacteria > Pseudomonadota > Gammaproteobacteria > Thiohalorhabdales > CAYUWI01 > CAYUWI01. The sequence continues at coordinate 10,763 of CAYUWI010000011.1, forward strand.
GGCGCTCGGCGCACAGTGGTTTTACCGTTGTCTACACCCTCCCATTGTGGGCTGATGGAGCCCGCTGCCAAGCGGTTGGCCGAGCGCCTCAGTTCGGTTGTGATCCGACCGCCTGCGGTCCCAGTGCTTAACAACGTGGATGTAGCGTCTCCCTCGAATCCGGCTCAGATCCGCGATGCCTTGGTCCGGCAACTCGTTAGCCCTGTACGCTGGACAGAGCTTATCCAGCGCCTGTCTGTCCAGTATCTCTTCGAGTTGGGGCCAGGTAAGGTCCTATGTGGACTGAGTAAACGGATCGAGCGGGGGGTCAAGTGTATGGCGGTACCTGAGGGTTCTGGCCTCGATGAGGCCTTGAAAACGGTTCAGTAAGCAGGGGAGACCATGCTATCTGGGCAAGTGGCAATCGTGACTGGGGCAAGCCGTGGCATCGGTCGGGCAATCGCAGAGAAGCTCGGTGAGCAAGGGGCCGCCATTATTGCGACTGCAACCTCGGAGGAGGGGGCCCGCCGAACCCAAATCGAGCTCCGAGCGGCTGGCATCGAAGCAGTCGGTCTTGTGTTGAATATGAGCGATGCCGAGGCCATCGAGCCCTTCCTGCAGGAGGCTCAGCAATACCTCGGCCCGCCAACCGTTTTGGTCAATAATGCTGGAATCACCCGCGATGGTCTGATGATACGTATGAAGAGTGAGGATTGGGAAGAGGTTATCGGGACCAACCTCTCGGCGGTCTTCTACCTGACCAAGGCCGTAGCCCGCCCGATGATGAAGGCCAAAGGGGGGCGTATCATCAACATCAGCTCGGTGGTGGCGAGCACCGGCAATGCAGGCCAAACGAATTATGCGGCTGCGAAGTCAGGCCTTGTGGGTTTAACCCGAAGTTGTGCCCAGGAACTGGCTCCTCGTGGGATCACCGTCAATGCGGTCGCACCTGGTTTTGTCGAGACCGAGATGACCCGAAATCTTTCCACTGACCGACGCCAGGCCTTAATCGAACGGATCCCGCTTGGCCGGATCGGCGAGCCCCACGAGGTAGCCGAAGCGGTTGCCTTCCTGGCAGGACCGGGAGGGAGCTATATCACTGGGGCTACTCTGCACGTCAATGGCGGTTTATATATGGGATGAGGAAGAGGCCTAGCGGTGACATTGGGGTATTGTCTCGAAGTGTGCATTGTGTTGGCAAACGAGTTGTGGTAGGTAGGTGAGCCTTACCCTGGCTACGCTGCTCTACCCTTTATAGAGGAGAGGAAAGTCGACGATGAGCGATATCCACGCTCGTGTGAAGAAGATCGTTTCCGAGCAATTGGGTCTCGGTGAAGATGAGGTCTCACCCGAAGCCTCCTTTGTGGATGACTTAGGCGCCGACTCCCTCGATACAGTGGAGCTGGTTATGGCTCTAGAGGAGGAGTTCGGCTGTGAGATCCCTGATGAAGAAGCGGAGAAGATAACAACTGTTCAAGAAGCCATTGATTATATTAGCAATCTGCCTGCCTAGGAGGGGGTAGATGGAGGAGAGAGGCCAGCCTACTGGTGTTGGCTGGCCTCACAATGGAGTATAGATAGGGATCGATTGTGGCACGTAGGGTGGTTATCACTGGACTCGGCTTGGTGACCCCGTTGGGTACGGGGGTCCGAAAGAGTTGGGAGGCACTGGTCAATGGCCAAAGTGGGATCGCTACTATTTCGCGCTTTGATGCCTCGGACTTTCCCTCCCAAATTGCGGGTGAGGTAACCGACTTTGAGGTAACCCACTACCTTAGCACGAAAGATGCCCGGAAGATGGACACTTTTATCCAGTACGGGATCGGCGCGGCCCAGATGGCCTTAGAGGATGCGGGATTTGAGATTGGAGAGGCCAATGCCGAGCGCGTGGGTGTGGCCATCGGCTCGGGGATCGGGGGATTGCCCATGATCGAACGCACCCACGAAGCGTATCAAAGCAATGGACCCCGCAAGATCTCACCCTTCTTTATCCCAGCCACCATTATCAATATGGTTTCCGGCCACGTGTCGATCCTTTCGGGTGCGAAGGGACCCAATATCGCCACCGTGACGGCCTGTTCTACAGGGGCCCACGCGATTGGAGAGGCGAGCCGGATCATCCAGTATGGTGACGCCGACGCCATGGTGGCTGGGGGAGCTGAGGCGTGTATCTCGCCCTTGGCGGTGGGGGGGTTCTCTGCTGCGAAGGCGCTCTCGACCCGTAACCATGACCCAACTGGAGCAAGCCGTCCCTTCGATTGTGATCGGGACGGCTTTGTGTTGGGGGAAGGGGCAGGGGTGCTCCTCTTGGAAGAGCGCGACATGGCGCAGGCCCGTGGGGCGCCGATCTACGCCGAGGTCGCTGGGTACGGTATGAGCGCTGATGCTTACCATATGACCGCACCGAGCGAGGATGGCGAGGGAGCCGAACGCTGTATGCGGGTTGCCCTGCGGGATGCAGGGGTGGCACCTGAAGAGGTCGGATATATCAATGCCCACGGGACCTCCACAGATACAGGGGATCGGGTTGAGATCCAGGCGATCAAGCGGGTGTTTGGCGATCATGCCCATTCTCTCGTCGTCAGCTCCACGAAGTCGATGATAGGACACCTGTTGGGGGCCGCCGGTAGCCTCGAGACGATCGTTACCGCACTCGCTCTCCATGAGGGAGTGATCCCACCCACGATTAACCTACATACCCCAGACCCTGGGTGTGATTTGGATTGTGTCCCCCATCAGGCCCGAGAGATGGATCTCAAGGCGGCTGTAAGTAACTCCTTCGGTTTTGGGGGGACCAATGCGACCTTGGTGCTGCGCCGGAGCTGAGGATCTCCTCTTGGCTTCATGGGGGCTTGATGCCGCCTAGGTCAATTGGTAACCGGGTGATGGACCTTCCGCGCTACTGCCTTTAGGGACTGGCTCCGCCATGGTCTACCGTGTCCCTGTTGTCCTCCTCAATGGAACTCCCCTCGGGCCCGAGAGGGCACAAGTCTCGGTCTTCGATCGCGGTTTCCAATACGGTGATGGGGTCTTTGAGACCCTCGCTGTGGTCGCTGGCCGGGTCTTAGAATTGGATGCCCATCTTGAGCGCCTGGCCCAAGGGGCCCATCTGTTAGGCTTTCCCAGTCCAGATCAAGGGAAACTGGCTAAAGAGGTCCAAACGATTGCCACTGCCGTCGGGGCTGAGATACGGACGGTGGTCAAGGTCATCTATACGCGCGGTTCAGGGGGGCGGGGGTTGGCACCGCCCCAGCAGCCTGAGCCGAATCGGGTGATCTTGCGGCTACCCTGGCCGGCCTACCCTTCGGAATGGGCCCAGTTTGGGGTCCGTATTCGCCTCTGCCAGACCCAGCAGATCAACGGCGCTGCCCTGGATGGGCGAATCAAGAGCCTCAATCAGCTCAACCGAATTGTCGCCCGGATGGAGTGGACCGATGACGAGGTGGCCGAGGGGTTGCTCCGGGATTCTGAGCAACGTCTGGTCGAGGGAACCACCTCCAATCTCTTCCTGGTTCGGGATGGTGTCCTGTTGACCCCTGAGCTATCTGATACCGGCTTGCCAGGTATCACCCGTCGACGGGTAATGGAGTTGGCCAAAGCAGATAAGATCCCTGTCTACGAAGGGGAGGTCGATGTCACAGATCTCCGCGGGGCCGATGAAGTCTTCCTGACCAATTCCCTGATCGGGATCTGGCCCGTACGACAGCTGGAGAACAAGCGGTGGCCTGCGCCTGGAGTGCTCACTCGCCGCTTGCAGCGGGCACTGGCGAATTACTATGGCGTGGTGGTCAACTAGATTGACCTTGGGCACCATTGGGCTGCTGATCCTATTTACCCTAGGTACGGGGACAGGTTATCTCTACTATTTCGCCCATCGCCCTTTGGCGCTGGAGAGCACGGAGCGCCTTGTGGTCGAGCCAGGGACCTCGTTCCGTGCAGTGGTCCAAGATTTGGTCGCGCAGGGCTGGTTGGACCGGGAGCTCGAGATGCTCCTCCTAGGTTGGTTGTTGGGGACGAGCTCCGAGATCCAGGCAGGAGAGTACCGCTTGTCCCCTGATCAATCCCCACTCGAGCTGATCCGGATAATGGAGGTAGGCAAGGTCATCTTGCATGCTGTGACCTTCCCCGAAGGGTGGCGGATCGCTCGCTTCCTGTCGCGCATCCGAAAGACCGAAGCCTTAACACAAGGGGGATTACCGAACGGGCCGCAGGATCCTCGCCTTCTCGAGATCTTGGGTTTGGATCCCGAGAAGTACATCAATGCCGAGGGCTGGCTCTTTCCTGATACCTATTGGTTCCGGCATGGTACCTCAGGAGTCTCGATCCTACGCCGAAGCCACGCCCGAATGCAAAAGGTCTTGCGGACCGAGTGGACAGACCGGATCGAGGATCTGCCCTTGTCTGAGCCTTATAAGGCCCTGATTCTTGCCTCGATTGTGGAGAAGGAGGCAGCGGTTGCTGGAGAGCGTCGATTAATTGCAGGTGTCTTTACGAACCGTTTGCGGCGAGGGATGCGCCTAGAAGCCGATCCGACGGTCATCTACGGTCTGGGGGAACAATACACAGGCGATCTCGAGGCTCGGGACTTGCGCCGTAAGACCTCCTACAATACCTATGAGATCCGTGGACTCCCCCCAGGCCCGATCGCTAATCCGGGGCGCGCCTCCATCCAGGCGGTGTGCCACCCGCAAGCCACTGATGCCCTCTTCTTTGTATCCCGCGGGGATGGGACCCATATATTCTCTTCCACCTTGGAAGAGCACCAGCGTGCCGTTGCCCGCTTCCAGAAGCACGGGGAGTAGTGGATGGCAGGGCCAGGGCGCTTTATCACCCTTGAGGGGATCGATGGTTCGGGGAAGAGCACCGCACTTCGATGGCTAATCTCACAACTCCAGCTCCGTGGGATCAAGAGTGTTGCTACACGTGAGCCAGGTGGTACACCACTCGCCGAGCGACTCCGCAAACTCCTGCTCCGCAAACCCCTCAAAGGGGAAGGATCTGGGAAGGGGACCTGGGAAGCTGAAGGGGCAACGGAGATGCCCGAGGTCGATACCGAACTCCTTTTGGTCTTTGCTGCTCGGATCCAGCATGTGGAGACTGTGATCCGTCCCGCCCTGGAGGCAGGGGTGTGGGTCATATGCGACCGGTTTACCGATGCCACCTATGCGTACCAGGGAGGTGGGCGCGGGGTGAGCGCTGAACGCATTCGGCTCCTCGAAGAGTGGGTCCGGTCCGAGTCGAAGGCGGTCCAGCAGAGGAAGGAGTTGGGATACGATCCGGATCGTACCTTGCTCTTCGATGTACCCATCGCCGAGGGGATGCGTCGGCGGGCTCGCCGAGGCCCTTCTGAGGAGGTGTTACAAGGGCGCGTTCTGGAACGTGAAGGGGAGGCATTCTTGAGCCGGGTCCGGCGGGCCTATTCCGCTCGGGCGGCTGCTGCACCGAAGCGCTTCTGTTGGATCGATGCGGGACAGACCTGGCCTGAGGTGGCTGCAGAGCTCGCTCGCTGGTTAGAGCGTGAGGTCTTCAGTTGGCGAACTGGGGATTGATCGGCCAAGAGCTGGCAATTGCTGTCCTGCTGCGTACTCTGGAGCAAGGGCGAGTCCCCCATGCGTACCTTTTGATGGGAGTCTCAGGCCTCGGTAAACGCACCGCTGCCTTAGAAGTGGCGTCCCGTCTTTTGTGCATCCAATCCGCTGCTCCGGCCGCGCCGAGTTGCGGTCAATGTTTTCCCTGCCGACACTATCAGGCTGGCAGTTCACCCGATTGGGTCGAACTGGCTGCAGAGACGGGAGAAGAGATCCGGATCGCTTCGGTCCGAGAGATAGGCCATTGGGCTTACCTTAAGCCCCGGGAGAGCCACCACCGGCTGGTTCTGATCGATCCGGTTGAGGCGATGACCCCTTATGCGGCCAATGCCCTGTTGAAGACCCTGGAGGAACCACCGGACGCGCTGACCTTCATATTGATCAGCCATCGACCCGAGCGTGTACCGGCAACGATCCGAAGCCGATGCCAGCCCGTTGCCTTCCGGCCCGCGGCTGTCGCCTCGGTTGAGCACTGGCTGCTTGAGGAAAGAGGGGTAAGTCCTGACAAGGCCTCTTTGGCAGCTCGTTTGGCCGGGGGTTGTCCGGGCCAGGCCCTGAATTGGTTAGAGCAGCCCCTGGTTCAGCAACGCGATGCGGTGGTGTCGGCTCTGGAGGCAAGCCGGCTGCGCGACCTGAAGGCTGTCCTGCAAACGGCGCAGCAGTGGTCCCAAGGGCCGGTAGCGAGCTGGTACCCCTTTGTGATGGCGTGGTTGCAGGATCTCTACCGTGTTAAGGTAGTAGGAGAAGGAGTGGAGAGGGCAGTTCTGGTCAATGGAGACCGGGTAGAGCAACTGCAAAGGCATGCCCGAGAGCTCTCATACGCGGAGCTGGAGCAGGTGCAGCGGGTTGGGAGGCAGCTAGAGGGTAATCTCGCCAGACGAGCGAATCCCCTGTTGGCGATCGAGGATTTTCTGTTGTGCTGGCGCTGCCCCGAACAGGCTCAGATTGTCCAATAGCGAAGCACCTATGAGTGAGAATCAGGCAGATACCACCTACTATTTAACGACCCCGATCTACTACGTCAACGATACCCCACATATCGGGCACGCCTATACTACAGTTGCCGCTGATGTAGTTGCCCGTTTTCAGAGAAGCTGTGGGCGATCGGTTTACTTGCTCACTGGGACGGATGAGCACGGGCTCAAGGTCGAACGTGCCGCCGAGCAGCAAGGGGTCACTCCACAGGCGCTCGCGGATCGAGTGGTCAAGCAGTTTGGCAGGCTCTGGGAGTCTCTCGAGATCGCCTACGACGATTTCATCCGAACCACTGAGAGCCGCCACACAGTGGCGGTCCAATACTTCTGGGAGCGTCTCCAGGCCCAAAATGCCGTCTATAAGGGGGTTTATGAGGGCTGGTATAGTGTCAATGATGAGGCGTATATCCCGGATAGCCAGGTGGTCAATGGATGCGATATCGAGACTGGGAAGCCCTTGGAGCGAGTGCAGGAGGAGAGTTACTTCTTTCGACTCTCAGAGTTCGAACAACCCTTGCGGCGGCATATCGAGACCCATCCGGAATTCATCCAACCGGCCAACTTTCGAAACGAGATCCTGAGCTTCCTGGAAGAAGGGTTGCGGGATCTCTCCGTAAGCCGAACCACCTTTAGCTGGGGGGTGCCGGTTCCCGAAGAGCCCGATCACGTCATTTATGTCTGGATCGATGCGCTGATCAACTACATCAGTGCGCTCGGATACGGCTCTACGAACGGGGAGCTGTATCAACGCTTCTGGCCGGCCGACCTACATTTGATCGGCAAGGATATCCTCCGTTTCCATGCCGTCTATTGGCCGGCCCTTTTAATGGCTGCCGAGCTCCCTCTCCCGAAACAGATCTTCGCCCACGGTTGGTGGACCAAGGACGGGGAGAAGATGTCCAAGTCAAAGGGTAATGTCCTGGATCCCTTTGAACTGGTTGAACACTATGGGACCGATCAGTTCCGCTACTTCCTGCTACGTGAGGTCCCATTTGGCCAGGATGGCGATTTCTCTCATGAGGCGATGGTTCGGCGTGCCAATGAGGATCTCGCCAATGATCTCGGCAATCTCCTCAACCGGACTCTGAGCATGCAGCGTAAATACCTCGGCGACCGAGTGGGATTGCCCCAGGTGACCGAGTCTGTGGATGCGGAGCTACGCGATCAGGTGGAGCAATTACAACCTGTATTCTGCGAGCATATGGAGTCCCTTCGCTTCCACCGTGCCTTGGAGGCGGTCTTTGAGCTCGTCCGGCGCGGTAATCTCTATGTCGATGAGACAGCTCCCTGGGTCCTGAATAAAGCGGGGCATCAAGAGCGCTTGTCCCAAGTCCTGGCCAACCTTTTAGAGGTGAATCGGGTCGTTATCCTCTTGTTGTGGCCCTTTATGCCCCAAGCCTGTAACCGGATGTTCCAGCAGATGGGCTACCCTACCGAGGCGTTGCGTATCGACTGGGATGCCCGATGGGGCAGCCGACCGGAAGAGCTCATTGTTACCAAGCCGGAGCCGGTCTTTCAAAAGGTCCAATAGGGGCCCACTCTCTCGCGGGAGGGAGGCTTTGACCTTGCAGATTGGAGACGTATGGAAGTCGTAGTGCTTGGGTGCGGTTCGAGTGCCGGAACCCCAATGATCGGTTGCCAGTGCCCCGTATGTCACTCGGTCCACTCCCGTAACGACCGGACACGGGCCTCCATCTGGGTTCGGGGAGAAGGAGGCGAAGGGTTCCTCGTGGATACCTCACCTGATCTCCGCCAACAGGCCTTGCGGGAGAGGATAACGCGTGTCGATGCTGTCTTTTTGACCCATACCCACGCCGATCATGTCAATGGGATCGATGACATGCGCTCCTTCAATGGCCTTCAGGAACAGGTCATCCCGTGCTATGGGAAGGCCGAGGTCCTGAAAGAGACCGAGAGGCGTTTCCACTACTGCTTTGGCCCGCCTCCATCGCAGGGGAAAGGGTGGTATCGACCTGTGTTGGAGGCTCACCCGCTCGCGGGCCCCTTGGAGTGGAATGGGACGAGGGTCCAACCTATTCCGTTACTCCACGGCCGTGATGAGATCTTCGGGTACCGGTTCAATAACTTCGCCTATCTCACAGATGTGAAGGAGATCCCAGAGGCCAGTTTGGAGTTACTCCGGGGGCTGGAGGTCGTGATCCTTGACTGCCTTCGATTCGATCCCCACCCTGCCCACATGAGCTTCTCAGAAGCGTGGACAGCGGCCCGTCGGATCGGGGCGCGTCAGACTTTCTTTACCCATTTCACCCACAATATCGATTACTGGCAGCTGACGAGAGAGCTCCCAAAAGATATCCAGCCAGCCTACGACGGGCTTCGCCTCTACCTACCATTGCCCTCGAGGCACTCGCCCACGAGCTCAACTACCTTGGTGAGCTCGTCAAAGGAGTTGTAGAAGTGGGGGGCGAAGCGGATACCACCCCCCCGATGCTGGACCTGGACATTGCGCTCGCGAAGCACTTGATAGACGGCTTGGGTGGACTCGCCAAATCGCAACGTCAGAATCCCCGCGCGTCGAGCGGGTTCACAGGGGGAGATGCATTTTGCCTCTGGGAGGTAGGCTAGCCCTTCGATGAGGGTATCCAGGCGCGCTGAGATCCGCGCAGCGATCTGGTGGATTCCAACTTCCTGGAGTAAGGAGAGGCTGGCTTCCAAGCCATAGATCCCGACCGTGTTGGGTGTACCGGGTTCGAAGCGCCGTGCCGAAGTCGTTGGGTGCCAGTCCCGAGTATCGAAATCTCCCAAGGGATCTGCCATATGCCAACCAAACTGTTGAAGCCGCAGCCGCTCTCGCCACTCCGGCGTGCAGTAGAAGACCCCAAGGCCCTCTGGACCGAGCATCCATTTATGACCATCGGCAGCGACAAAGTCGGCTTGGACCGCTCCCACATCGAACGGGAAGGCCCCTAGGCTCTGGATTGCATCGATACAGAAGGCTGCCTGTGAAGAAGCCAGCTCCCGACCAAGGCGGACCAGGTCAAGGCTCAACCCCGTGCCGAACTGGACGCTACTTACACTCACGAGTCGGGTCCGATGGTCCACAAGCTGCAGGAGATTGCCTTCACAGTCTACCGAACCGGAAGGGGTGCATCGTGCCTCTCGGGTCTCTACCCCGCGTTCAGCCAGGGCCTCCCAGACCATTCGGTTGCTGGGGAATTCCGAGTCGGTAATGACGACATTGTCCCCGGCACGCCAGTCTATGCCTGCCGCAACCAAAGAGAGTCCGGCCGAGGTATTCGGGACCAAGGCGATGTCATCGCGGGAAGGGGCGTTCAGGAGCTCCCGAAGGCGTTCCCTCAAGCGTTGCTCGGTCGTCTGCCACTGCTGCGCGTTGACTGCGCCTTGGGCCGTAATGTCATCGATATAGGCACGTACCATTTGGCGGCTACGCTCTGGCCAGGGGCTCACCCCGGCGTGGTTGAGGTAGATATGCCGAGCAGTAACCGGGAACTCGTGTACGGCGAGGGCCTCAATACGTGCTCTCTCTTCGCAAGGATCCATAGCTAGGCTCGTTTGGCGCTGGCTCCAGTAGGACAACGTGGTATCATTTAACCGGTGTAGAGGCAACAGAGCCCGGGTGGCGAAATCGGTAGACGCAGCGGACTTAAAATCCGCGGGCCCTTGAGCCGTGTGGGTTCGACTCCCACCCCGGGCACTCCAACGCTAGGATGGCAGGCGAATCCCCCGGTTCAGCCACCAATCTTGAGGCCGTGATGCTTATCTCTCAGCTGTTAGTCCTGCCTATCTTCATAGGCGCTTTCTGGCTCTATCGCTCTCTCCCACCAAATTCCGGGGAGCGGCGTGCGATCTTGCTCTTTGATAGCGCTGTGGCGGTCCTGATCCTCATCCTCTCCGCTGCGTCTGCCGGAGGGGTGCTCGCCCTCGTTGGCAGCGACAAGGGGAGCCTCTGGGGGCCCATCTGGGGCCATGTCTTTGCTGCCCTCTCTTCTTACCTCATCGTCTTGTTCGGTCTACCCCTGGCATGGTGGATCCGGAATCGGCTCATCTTCCCCTAGCTATCTCGCTGCCCCCACAATCGCCCTTTTATTCGTTTATTCGGGTGCTCCACCTCCGCGGCTACCGCCCGAGCAAGGGCCCGGGCAGTGGTCCACTTCCCGCCATAGAGGGTGATGAGGCGGCCTTGGCGCTCGATTACGTATTCGCGGCTGGCCTGAGTCGGATCAGTCGTTGAGTAGACGAGCGGCCTCAGTCCAGCGTAGCGCGCCTTAATATCCTCCATCCCTTTCGGCTCTTGGAAGTAGGTATTGTAGGCATTGAGGAGGTAGCTGGCCTCGGCATCGCTGCACTCGATCGGCTCATCCAGGCCCTGGCGTACCTCCGTCGTTCCGACCAGGGTTTGTCCCTTATACGGCAGGACAAAGAAGATACGGTTCTCACCCGGTACCGGAAGGAGGTATCCGGCTTCCCTCGAGTTGGCAAACAGGATGTGGCTGCCGCGTATGAGGTCCAAGCGGTAGCGTGGGGTGATCCCACTCGTGGTCAGGAGCCGTTCGGTCCATGGACCCGCCGCGTTGATGATGGTGTCGAAATGGCTCTCCCCCACCGGAGTCGTAAGTCGGCCCTCGGTGCAGACGTGGGTTACAGGGCAGCTCTCTTGGATGCGGACCCCCGTGGCACGGGCCTGATCCGCCACCCATAGCCCGAGCCGGTAATCGTCCATCTGGGCATCAGAGAAGGTAAAAGCCCCAAGGAGCCCCTGCGTGTGGAGCTCCGCGTCGAACTGGCCAAGGGCTTCGGCTGAGTACCACCGGTGGGGGCCGAGATTGTGCCGGCCTGCAAGCCGGTCATAGAGCCAGAGACCGAGCTTGATCTTCCAGAAGGTTCGGTGACTTGACCGATAGAGAGGCAATATCAGCCGGAGAGTGCTGGTAAGGCCGGGGACATGGGCCAGCCACCATGCCCGCTCCTGGAGGCCTTCCCGCACCAAGGCAAACTCCAAATGCTCCAGGTAGCGGAGCCCACCGTGGAGGAGCTTGGTGGAGGCTTGGCTGGTTGCCTGCATAAGCTGATCGCGCTCGAATAACGTGACCGTATGTCCGGCCTGAGCAAGTTGCCATGCCGTACACAGTCCGTTGATCCCACCCCCAATCACAGCGATCTGCATAGCGTGGAGCGATCCAGAATGGTTGCCTTACTGCACCTGGGCCAGGTCACGAACCACATGGACCAATCCGCCTACTACCTGAGCCATCCGCGTGTAGTCGAGGGTCTCGGGGGTATCGGAGGCACGGTGGTAGTGCGGATTCCGGAAGTTGGCCGTGTCGGTCACCATGAGGCCTGGATACCCGGCGCGCCAGAATGAGGCGTGGTCCGATCGCCACACCGCATTGAGCCAAGCGGGTAAGGCAGCACCCTCTGAGGGGAATTGTGCATAGGTGCGGAAGGCCCGAACAGTGCGGCGCACCAGCTTGGTGTTTGCCAGATTGGACACGAATGCGACAAAGTTGCCGGCGGCAGGGTAGACCAACTTGAGGGCAGACGAGGGGTAGAGCTGGCTCCCTGGCTGTTCCGAATAGTAGCCGAGCATCTCAAGAGCGAGCATTGCCATGATCTGTTCTTCCTGCTCCCGGGCGTGGTGGGCATAAACCCAGCTACCCATCTTAACATCGCCGAGGTAGCTATGCTCTTCATTGACGAAGGCGACAAAGCGTAGGGTCCGCTCGACCTTGTGCCCCGCGAGGAGGCGGGCTAGCTCCAGTAAGCCGGCCACCCCGGAGGCGTTGTCATCGGCACCGGGACTCGCGACCGTGTCGTAGTGGGCCCCTATGACGACTACCTCTTCAGGTCGAAGAGTTCCCGGAATCTCCACTTCCAGGTTGGCAACCTCCTTCCCCCGGGCTAAATAGGTCTGCCGATGGACGGTATACCCTAGCTCTTGGTACTGCGCCTCGATAAAGCGTGCGGCTTGGACCAGGGCATCGTACCGATCGAGATTGCGCTGCCCGATCTCACCAGCGAGAGTAGCAACACTTCGCTGGAGTCGTTGCCTCGATTCCCGCTCCACACTAGAGAGTGGGGGCAAAGGGCCTCGATGTGGATCTCCAGGCATGTCAATCCCCGACCAAGCAATCCACAGGGCGCTTAGGAATAGAAAGAGTGCTGAAGTGAGGCCCAGGACCTTTCTCCAGCCTGTTAGCACCGGCGAGCCCCAACCACCTTAACCTTCCCCGTGGATCCAATGTACAAGGGCAGGAACGCAACCCGGCAGCCGTGCTGCTGTCCGAATTGTCGGCTCGAGGGAGAGGGGGTACAGGAGGAGGGACTGGAGGCCCTTTGCGAGTCGGAGCCGGGGGGCAAACCTCCTGTACCACCGCCAGAGCCACTGGCGGTGCAGGCGAGCAAGTTGCGAGGGTGTTGGGCGCATTGGGGCAGT
>CAYUWI010000012.1:0-22477 GCA_964448275.1 uncultured Gammaproteobacteria bacterium
CGGGCCTGACGATGTCGATTGACAGGGGTGGAGGCGAGGAGGAGTTGGGCCTCGCTGAGGTGTCGGTGCCATTGCCGGCTGGCCTCCCCTTGGGGGAGGCCAGCCTGGGCGTTGCCACCAATCCAGGCTTCCGGCGGTTCCGTGAAGAGTGAAGGGGGCTCGGGGAGCTGGAGGATCCAGGATGTCGGCGAGATCCAATGTAGCTGCCCTCCTTGTGCGAGGAAGAGCTCTTGATTAAGGGTGGTGATGAGTGCCTCGGCTTCGGTGACCTCAAGCTCTAGTTCATCGGGGTCCATCAGCAAAACCGAGTCTGGGTTGATAGCATAGGTGACTGGATCGGCGTGGATATAGCCTTGGCCCTTGGGCCTGTGTCCAGAGCCCAACCAGACGACAGCAGCGACCGGGGGATCGGTGCCGGCGGTAATCGGGACACCGAAGGCGGTGAAGAGATCCCCGGCGGCATGGACGGAGTGGCCGGAGGGAGTGGTGTCGAAGGGCCGGAGCTGACCCCGGCGGGAGAGTCGGTCGAGATTGGGGGTTGTAGCGTACTCGAGGGGAGTTCGCCCTTGAAGCAAGTCCTGGGTGCGATCGGCGACCCCTCGGGCCAGAATCACAAGCTCAGGGCGTTGTTCGCCCTTCACAGGGACTCCCTTATAGCCTCCTCCACCGCACCCCGAGTGGCCTCCACAGTGAGCGGTTCCGTACTGTGTTGGATGGCGATATCCGGGTCCTTGAGGCCGTGGCCAGTGAGGGTGCAGACTACCTTCGCTCCGGCAGCAAGACGGCCAGCGTAAATATTGGCCCTGAGCCCCGCCACAGCCGCAGCCGAGGCAGGTTCACAGAAGATCCCCTCGGTGCTTCCAAGGGTCTGCTGTGCGTCCAGGATTTGCGTGTCGCTCACTGCCTCGATCCAACCCCCAGACTCGTCGCGGGCGTTCAGGGCGCCCTGCCAGGAGGCCGGATTGCCGATCCGGATGGCAGTGGCGACTGTATCGGGGGAGGTAACCGGGTGACCCTCCACGATTGGGGCACTCCCGGTGGCCTGGAAGCCAAGCATGTGCGGCCGGTGAGTGTGCCTGATGTCGGCGTACTCCTTATATCCCATCCAGTAGGCAGTAATATTGCCGGCATTTCCCACGGGGAGGGCGTGGAAATCCGGTGCCCTCCCAAGTTCGTCGATGATCTCAAAGGCGGCGGTCTTTTGGCCTTGGAGGCGGTACGGATTGAGGGAGTTGACCAGGGCGAGGGGGTGGGCTTCAGCGAGTTCCCGGACGATCTCTAATCCCTTGTCGAAGTTTCCCCGGATCTGGATCACTTGGGCCCCGTGCAGCATGGCTTGGGCCAATTTGCCCAGGGCAATCTTGCCCTCGGGGATCAAGACGAAGGAGGCAAGCCCGGCACGTGCCGCGTAGGCGGCGGCAGAGGCCGCCGTATTGCCCGTGGAGGCACAGATTACCGCTTTCGCTCCTTCTTCTCGGGCACGGGTGACAGCCACTGTCATGCCCCGATCTTTGAACGAAGCAGTCGGGTTGGTGCCCTCGAATTTCAGATAGATCTCTCCATCAAAATCCAGACTATGGGCCAAACGGGTGGCGTGCACCAAGGGTGTTCGCCCCTCGCCAAGGCTGATTGCATTGCCTGGGGTTGCAATGGGGAGGAAGTCCTTGTAGCACTGGATCACACCGGTGTAGTGCTTCTGGTAGGACACCGCTAACGCTCCTCGAGGCGGAGAAGTTGGGTGGGTTGGGTGATCTCATCGAGGGCGTCGATTGCCTGACGGGCTCGCTGCATGGCCTTTTCTTTGGTGAGGTGGGTCAGGAGGACGACCGGTACATCAGGGTCCCCAGGTCGGGGCTCCTTTTGGCGTAAGGCTTCAATGCTGATTCCCTCCTCGCTTAGGATTCGAGTCACCTGCGCCAGCACTCCAGGTCGATCTAGGGCCTGCATCCGGAGGTAGTATTCGGTCTCGATTTCCTCTATCGGGATCCATCGAGGTGCGCTATCACTGGCATGGCGAAAGCCGAGATACGGGACCCGTCCCCTGGGTGGGGCATCCAAGGTGCGGGTTACATCCATTAGATCGGCAAGGATTGCAGAGGCGGTTGGTTTCGCCCCAGCTCCCGGACCGTAGTAGAGTGTTGACCCAGCCGCGTCGCTTCGCACCTTGACCGCATTGAACACCCCTTCTACATCCGCTAATAGGGTCGCCTGGGGAACCAGGGTGGGGTGGACCCGATGTTCGATTCCGTGGGATGTGTGCTTGCCGATTGCGAGGAGCTTGACCCTGTAACCGAATTCCTCGGCATAGTCGATATCCGCGCGCGTGAGCGACCGGAGCCCCTCAGTATGGAGGGACTCATACTGGATCGGGGCCCCAAAGGCAACAGCGACCATCAAGGCAAGTTTGTGGGCCGCATCGATCCCGTCAATATCGAATGTGGGATCCGACTCAGCGTAGCCCTGCTGTTGTGCCTCTCGCAAGGCAGATTCGAAATCGAGTCCAATGGTTCGCATCTGGCTCAGGATGTAGTTCGCGGTACCGTTGATGATTCCCTCGAGGTTTTCGATCTGGTTGCCCGCTAGGCTCTCGCGTAATGCCTTGATAATTGGGATCCCCCCAGCAACCGCGGCTTCGAAGGCCAGGTCGACCCCTTGTGCTTCAGCATAATGAAAGAGTTCATTCCCATATTCGGCAAGCAGCGCTTTATTCGCAGTAACAACCGGTTTGCCCTGGGCAAGGGCCAGGCGAATCAGGCGGTGGGCGGGCTCAATACCGCCGATTAACTCTACCACAATGTCGATTTCAGGGTCTGTGCAGATGGCCTCGGGGTTAGTGGTAACAGTTATTCCCTCTAAAGGGAGATCGCGGGGCTTGCTGGAGTCCTGCACAGCAGCGTGGGTGACATGAAGCGCCCCCCCCAGCCGACGTTCGATCTCCCTTGCATTGCGTCGCAAGAGGGTAATGACCCCCCCTCCGACAGTTCCGAGTCCTAATAGTCCAATCCGAACCGGAACCACTCTGGTCTCCTTGCTTGATTGGCCGGCGGTGTATATGGCAAACGTTACTGTCGCTATATAGTGCGGGGGCACACCCTCACGGGGAGGAAGATCTCCCTAGGGAGCTTATATAGACGTAGTGAGTATGATAAGTTGAACTTGATTTGCACCTCAAGCTTTGCATGTTTTGTCCATTCCCCGTGGAAGGGGGGTTTGTATGAACCCAACCCAAGAGAAGTTCGGCGATCCTCATACCCGTGTCCAGGGCTTCGATCATTGGGTCGTTGTGGTGCGTCCCCAGCAAATAACCCTTGGTTCACTCGTGTTAATCAACACGGAGTCGGCAACCGCTTTCTCTAAGTTGAGTAGTAAGGCGTTTTCTGAATTGCGCCCGGTCACTGAGCAGCTCGAGCAGGCCCTTAATTACGCCTTTGCCTACGACAGGCTCAACTACCTTATGTTGATGATGGAGGATCCCAACGTCCATTTCCATGTCTTGCCCCGCTATGCAGACAGCCGTACGTTCGCTGGTCGGACCTTCCATGATCCCGCCTGGCCGGGCCCTCCGGATCTTGGCCATAGTAATACTGCTCATAGCGATACAGAGGTCCTTCAGGCCTTGCTGAAGAAACTCAAGTCGGTTTGGGGTCGGCGCACTGGCTCTTTCGATTTCCCATAACCTTATAGGGCCTCGATTGGAATCTCCCCCTTTTGTTTAGGAGGGCTTATGGACCTCCAAGAGATCCATGTTGGGAACGTAAACCTGGTTCGTGGGTACGGACCGGAACAGATCCGGGTCAATGACCAAGATTATGGGCAAAGCCTGGTGCTGTTTGCCGAGGCAATGTGGCTTGACTGGCTCCCGTTGCGCTTCGAAGATCTCCAAGTGGACCATCTTGAACCCTTTATCCGTGAGAATGTCGAGCTCATCCTGCTCGGGACCGGGGGGCGAATTCGCTTCCCCAATCCCGCACTTACTGCCCCCTTGACCGAAAGTGGGATTGGGGTGGAGGTCATGGATACCCCTGCCGCGTGCCGAACCTACAATCTCCTTGTGAGCGAGCAACGGATTGTGGCCGCTGTCCTGCTGATGATCGAAGCAGACCAATCGCCCTGCTAGGGACTTAGAGGGGGGAGTACGCTGAGAGGATCGATCGGCGAAGCCCGTCGTCGGACTTCGAAATGGAGTGAGGGCTCAGTTGCGGCCCCCGTCTCCCCGACCCGGGCGAGCCCTTGGCCCGATTCCACATGGGCCCCCTCCGTTACCAAATTTTCCTGGTTGTAGCCATAGGCGGTGAGGTAGTTCTCTGAGTGACGGAGGATGACCAGATTTCCATAGCCGTATAGGTTATTGTCGCTGTAGACTACCTTACCGCTCGCGGCTGCCTGGACCAGGGTCCCTAAAGGGGCGGCTATGTCGATCCCATTGTTTAGCTTCTTCCCGGGTTTGAAGGGGATGATTACCTTGCCCTTAACTGGCCAGCGCCAGCGCAACGGGGATCCATTGACCGGTTCCTTCGGGTCAAGGGCTCGAACCAGGGGATAGGAGGATACAGTGGCGATCAGACGCTTCTGCGCTCGAGGCTGATGTTTTTTGGTTTCGGGGGCCCCACTTTCGGTCTCTATACTCCTACTGTCTCTCTTTTGAGTCGGTGGATGCAGACGGAGCCGCTGACCTACGTAGACCTCATGAGGCTCCTTGATACCATTCCAACGGGCCAGTTTTTGATGAGGGATATCAAAATGCTGGCCGATACTAAAGAGAGTGTCCCCACTCTGTACCTGGTAGGTCTTGGGAGGGGGGGTAGGATGCTGAGGAGTAATCAGCGAGGGAAAGATATCCGTGCACCCTGCTACTGAAGAGGCGATCAATCCGAGTGCGAGGGTCCAGCAGGGAGTGCCTTGTAGGCACCAATCGAGGTGTGATGCGAGTTCAGCCGTGCGGTGACTTGACCTCATCGGTTAGTCCGCGAAGAGGAAAGAGTGGATAACCATGCCGGCCAAGGCCAGTATCCCCATCCAGAATAAGGCTGGTCCCCATCGCTCCGTTTGACGTAAGAGCCATTCCCCACCCCAATGAAGGGTCCCCGCCAAGGCAAAGAAACGTAATCCGCGCCCTAAGGTTGAGGCGACCAAGAAGGGGAGCCAAGCCATCTGCAGGCTGCCAGCCCCGATGGTGAATACCTTGTAGGGGATCGGGGTGATTCCAGCCAAGAAAACAACCCAAACGCCATAGGTCTCAAACCAATCGACGGCATGGGAATACTCCTCTTCCACCCCGTAGAACCCCAATAGGGGGGCTGCCAGTATCTGGTAGAACCAGAGGCCCAATAAGTAGCCCAAGATCCCGCCCAATACTGAGAAGATGGTGGCCAAGCCAGCGTACCTCCAGACCCGTGAAGGGCGGGCTAGGGACATGGGAATCAGCAAGAGGTCCGGGGGGATCGGAAAAAAGGAGGCTTCAGCGAAAGAGATTCCTGCAAGGAGAGTGGGGGCCTTCGGGTGGCTGGCCCTGGCCAGTATCCACTGCAGGAGTCTGTGGGTGAGCGACGTGGGCCTCGTTGGGTGCAAGGTGGCGGGGCCCTAGTCACCGTTGTCCTGGTACAAAGGGACGAATCGGCATGGGCCAAAGTCAGTGCACTGAAAGCCTGATTCACCTCGTACCCAGCGGGTCAACCGTTGGGTCTCCTGAGATCCCAAAGGGGCGACCAAGCATCCTTCGGGAGCAATCTGTTGGAGGAGTGCTTGAGGGAGTTGTTCGAAACAGGCCGCCACGAGTATGGCATCGAAAGGACCCTGATTACGCCAGGCTGTACAGCCATCCCCGCTCCGGATGGAGATGTTGGGATAGCCGAGCCGGGCCAGTATAGTACGCGCCCTCAGGGCCAATTGATCCAAGAGCTCTACAGCCCAAACTGATTCCACTAACTCCCCAAGAATAGCGCTCTGATAGCCCGATCCGGCCCCAACTTCTAAGACCTGTCTAGGGTTGGAATCAAGCGCTGCCTCTGTCATACGGGCGACCTCCCAAGGTTGGGAGATGGTCTGTCCCCACCCAATGGGGAGTGCAGTCTCTTCATAGGCTCGGGTGGCGAGCGCCTCATCGACGAAGAGATGGCGAGGGACTTGATTCATGGCCTCTAGGACCCGGGTATCGGATACCCCTCGGGTGTGTAGCTCTGCGACCATACGCGCCCGCGTGCGAGCCGAGGTCATACCAAAGCCCAGCCCCACGGGGTGTTGTTTAGCCACCCTTTGAGCTCCTTATATCACTTCCTAGAGGGTGCTTGAGATCTATTCGTGAATGGATGGATCCAAATCGAGAACTGTTCTTGCCGCACAGACTCAAACAAACTCGCCCTTGGCCCAAAGCGTGGCTTATACGCAGTGACCCTCTATTTTGGGGTAGATGGGTTCCCCTCAGGCCAGATTGGCCCCACAGCTTCCCTTAATCGGTTGGCTTGTGGAGCTATGTTGGGGATGAGGGGGGTCAGGAGTTAACAGAAGGGAAGTTATCCCCAAGTAGGCCGAGTGACGGCTTGGGCGGCGGTCTCGATCGAGATTGGGAAGACACCCTCACCCAGAGTGGAACAGGTCCGATCCAATCGTCTGGTCGGGGCGAGAGGATTTGAACCTCCGACAACTTGCGCCCCATGCAAGTGCGCTACCAGGCTGCGCCACGCCCCGTTTTAGTGCTATTCTAGGCCTTGCCCACGGTGGGGTCAATCCTCCGAGGATTGGACCGCGACCTTGTCCTCTCTCCAAGGACAGAGGGGTGATTCTCAGCTTTTAACCCGCGACTTAAGGACTTGGCTCGGGCGAAAGTTGACCACCCTCCGGGCGGAGATTGTGACCTCTTCCCGGGTCCTTGGGTTGCGCCCAGGGCGTGGCGGTTTATCCCGCAACTCGAACTTGCCGAATCCGGAAAGCTTGACCTCTTCACCATTTGCGAGGCTTGTCCGGATTTCATCAAGGCTCACCTCGACGAGATCACGTGCTTCCTTTTTGCTCAAACCGATTCGGTCGTGGAGCATCTCAACTACATCTGCCTTGGTAATTGCCAAGCGTCCACCCCCTGTTGTGGTTGGGGTTTGGAGAGCTGAACCACGGAGATTGGCAGGCGGCCTTCAGTTTCCCCTAGACTGGATCCTCTACAGGTATGGAAGCGGTCGGATCAACTCCGCAAGCGCGCTCCCACCGTGCGGGAGAGTCTCGCCACGATATCGGCCATGGCCTGCTCGATCTGCTGATCTGTCGGGCTACGTTCCTGAGGCTGTAGGGTCAAGGCCAAGGCGATACTCTTATAACCTGGTGTCACCCCCTGGCCAGTATAGACGTCAAAGATATTCCAGCTTGACAAGCTCAGTTCCCCCTCCAGTGGGGATTGGAGGGCCTCGCTGATCTCGGCCGAGGTTACCTCCTCTGGAACGATCACCGCTAGATCTCGGTGACTCGCAGGGAATCGGGGAATCGCTCGATAGACGGGGAGGGAACCTAGTTGTCCCTTAAGCCCCTCGAGGTCGAGCTGGAAAAGGATGGGATCGCTATCCAGATCGAATTCCTCGGTGAGGGCAGGGTGGAGAGTGCCGAGCCAGCCGACTGCTGCACCATTGACCCAAATCCGAGCTGTTTGACCCGGATGGAGAGCAGAGTGGTGATCGGGGGTAAAGCACTCCCTCATAATCCCGACCCGAGTTAGAAGTGCTTCCACATCCCCTTTGGCGTCAAAGAAATCCACCTCCCTCTGGCGGCCATCCCAATGTGGCGGATCAATCGGACCGGTGAGCAGACCGCCAAGGGCAGTTCGTTGGGTTGTCGTAGTACCTGTTAGATGAAAGATTGGACCCAGTTCGAATAGGCGGAGGCGTTCCCTTTGATGCGCCCGATTAAACTGGGCTATCCCTAACAGTCCACTCCATAGATCCGGCCGCATCACGGCTTGCTCTTGAGAGAGTGGGTTGGCCAGATAAGGTAGATCGACCTCAGGGTGGAGGCGGTTAATCTTCTCCGGATCCCCGAAGCTGTAGGTAATCACCTCATAGTAGCCCCGCTCCACGAGGGTGCGACGAAAGGCCCGCTCGGATAGCTCCATCTCAGGGACGTTTCGTACCTTGAGGGATCCAGTCAATGGCTTGGCCGGGAGGTGATCGTAGCCGTGGAGTCGTGCCACCTCCTCGACAAGATCTGCTTCTAGGTTGAGATCGAAACGGTGGCTTGGGACGGTAACAGTCCAGACCGCTGCACTGGGATCACTGACATTGAGGCCTAGGAGATCCAAGTAGGTCCAGATTGTTTCTGGGGATAAATCAGCCCCTAGGAGGCTTGTAACCCGGTTCGGATCGAAGTGGATCTGGGGACGTTGGGGAAGGGTTCCCGGGTCCTCAGCGACCTCCACAGGCCCTGGGATCCCTCCACCATATTGGATGATGAGTTGGGTCGCCCGTTCGATTGCCCATTTGGGCAGGTCGGGGTCGACACCCCGTTCGAAGCGGTGGCTGGCCTCGGTATGGAGGCCGAGATCCCGGGCCCTGCCTGCGACCGCTTCAGGTCGAAAGAAGGCGCATTCAAGGAATAGATTACGGGTATTTGGGCCCACTGAGGTAGGGGCACCGCCCATAATTCCGGCAAGTGCCTGAGCTCCGGTGTCATCAGTGATGATCAAAGCGCCTTGATCCAGGTGGAGCACTCGGCCATCCAGTAAGGTGAGGGGTTCACCCGCATGTGTGTGGCGGATATAGATGTCGCCAGCCAATCGATCTTGATCGAATGCGTGGAGGGGCTGACCTAGCTCGAGCATCACGTAATTCGTGATATCCACGACTAGATTGATCGGACGCACATCGTGGCGGCGAAGCCGCTCCGCCATCCATAAGGGGGTGGCGAGGCCACAATCGACTTCAGCCACGACCCGACCGAGGTAACGTGGGCAGTCTGCGCCCGCTTCGAGATGGATCGCCCGACGGGTTCTTTCTTTGGGCGGCACCGAGTGACTATCAAGGGGAGGGATCGACCGACCTCCAAGTGCGGCTACCTCTCGAGCGATGCCCCGGATGCTCAGGCAATCACCCCGGTTCGGGGTCAGGTCGAGTTCCAGGATGGTGTCATCGAGCTGGAGATAGTCGCTTAGCCAGACCCCAACCGGCGCTGCAGCAGGGAGGATGAGGAGGCCAGAGCTCTCCTCGCCGAGGCCGAGCTCTGTTGGCGAGCACAGCATCCCCTCCGAGAGAACCCCCCGGATCTTGCTTTTCTTGACATTCGTCCCGTTGGGGAGGTTGGCCCCTGGAAGGGCGACCGGGACCCGATCACCGGGTCCCATATTAGTAGCCCCACAAACGATGGTGCGGTAATGTTCTTCTCCGGTGTCCACTGTACAAAGGGTCAGGCGATCGGCATCGGGATGGGGCTTACAATCGGTGATAAGCCCGATGACCAGCTCCCCTTGACCCTCACCTAGGCTCTCAACCCCGGCCACCTCGAGACCGGCCATAGTAAGGCGGTCGACCAGGGTCGATACATCCCAGCCGGTTTCTACCCACTCCTCAAGCCAACGTTTGCTGATGCGCACGACCGCCCTCTCGGGGGCTTGTAGCCCCTACACGCTCAATTGCCCCCATACCGAAACTGTTCCAGAAAACGAATATCATTTTCGAAAAATAGCCGTAGGTCGTCTACCCCGTAGCGGAGCATAGCGAGGCGCTCAACCCCCATTCCGAAGGCAAGCCCTGTATATTGTTGGTTATCTACTCCACAGTACTGAAACACGTGTGGATGGATCATGCCAGCCCCGAGAATCTCGAGCCATCCGGTCCGCTCGCATATCCGACAACCGACACTGCGGCAGAACACACAACCGATATCGACTTCTGCTGAAGGTTCAGTAAAGGGGAAATACGAGGGACGAAAACGCACTGGGAGATCTTTCCATTCAAATAGCTGGGTGAGGAACTCGATCAATAGGTCCTTGAGATGGGCGAATGTGACTCCTTGATCAACGATAAAGCCCTCAACCTGGTGGAACATCGGGGTATGGGTGATATCAGAGTCACGGCGGAATACCCGACCTGGAGCAATCACCCGGAGAGGTGGGCTCGTTGTGCGCATTACCCGGATCTGCACTGGGCTGGTATGGGTTCTGAGGAGCCAACGCTCATCGAAGTAGAAGGTATCGTGCATCATACGGGCAGGGTGCTCTGCCGGAATATTGAGGGCCTCGAAGTTGTGGTCTACATCCTCAATTTCCGGTCCACTTGCCGTCTCGAAACCCATGCAGGTGAAGAGATCCTCAATCCGGTTGAGCAAGCGGGTGACCGGATGAAAACTCCCGGTCTCCACTTGGCGTCCCGGGAGGGTCACGTCGATACGCTCTGTCTCCACACGCTGGCGGACATGGGCTTTTTCAAGTTCGCGCTTGCGGGACTCTATGGAGTCCTGGATGGCCTGCTTAGCAGCATTGACTGCTTGACCAAGTACGGGACGTTCCGCCGGGTCGAGTTGGCCGACTCGTTTCAAGAGCTCGGTGAGCTCACCTTTCCTACCGAGGTACTGGATCCGGACCCTCTCCAAACTCTCCAAATCTTGAGCCTGTTCTACCTCTTGTGTGGCCCGTTCTTGGACGGCCTTTACCTCCTGGAGCATTCCGTCTCCCGAAATAGGAAAGGGAGAAAGGAGTAGCCCCTTCCTCCCTCATTCAACCAAGACCAATTCTGATCAGTCAGGCCGCTTGGGACTCTTTGGCCACTTCCACAAGTGAGCCAAAGGCCTCTTTGTCGCGTACAGCGAGATCGGCTAGTACCTTGCGGTCTACTTCAACACCAGCATTTCGCAAGCCTTTGATGAAACGGCTATAGCTCATCCCATGCTCACGAACTGCCGCGTTAATCCGTGTTACCCACAATCGACGGAAATCGCGTTTGCGGGTGCGCCGATCGCGATATTGGTACGCTGCTGCTCGCTCGACAAACTCATTGGCAACACGGAAGCAATTCTTTTTCCGGCCTCGAAACCCTTTGGCTTGGGCCAAAACCTTCTTGTGACGGCGGCGCACCTGGACCCCCCGTTTGACCCTCGGCATGGTATGCTCCTGGGCGATTCCCTAGTGACTCAAGTTAAATGCTGGTTGCAATCGGCAATCTTGGTTAGGCGTACGGCAACAGCCGACGCATGGTCTTTTGATCCGATTTGGAGACGAGGGTTGGCTTGCGGAGCCGGCGTTTCCTTTTGGGACTCTTCTTGGTTCGGATGTGGGTGTAGTTAGAGTGCTGACGCTTGAGCTTACCTCGCGCTGTCTTCTGGAGCCGCTTGGCAGCGCCGCGATTGGTCTTGGTTTTTGGCATACAGGACCCTTTCCCTCTTCCACTGGTGGGGGGCCTACTTAGCGATCCCTTTGAGGGGCGCTATGACCATGGACATCTGACGCCCCTCTAGCTTGGGCGACTGCTCTGCCTTACCGTATTGGCCTAGGTCCGCCTCGATTCGCTCAAGGAGCTCACGCCCGATGTCCTGGTGGAGCATTTCCCGTCCACGGAACCGCATTGTTACCTTGACTCGGTCCCCGTCCTGAAGGAATCGGATCGCATTACGGAGCTTCACATCGTAGTCATGTTGGTCTGTTCTGGGACGGAGCTTGATCTCCTTGAGCTGGACCTGTTTCTGATGCTGCTTTGCACGATGTCGGCGTTTGCTCTCCTCATACTTGTACTTGCCGAAGTCCATGAGCTTGCATACAGGGGGTTCTGCTTGTGGCGAGACCTCAACAAGATCGAGACCAGCTTCTTGGGCTTGAGCGAGGGCCTGTTTGATGGGGACCACCCCGATCTGCTGGCCTTCTGCATTGACGAGCCGTACTTGAGGTACGTTGATGGCTTCGTTAACTCGGGCTTCTTTTTCCTTGACGATCTTTATCCCCCTGATGATTCGAGCTGCTTCCGCTCCACCTCGTGGCGTAAGCACTCGTGAAACGCCTCGATGTTCATTGCACCAAGGTCGTCACCATTGCACTTGCGTACTGCCAGCTCTCCCCGTGCCTCTTCCTTGTCCCCAACGACCAACATGTAGGGGACCTTTTCCAAGGTATGCTGGCGTATTTTAAATCCGACCTTCTCGTTTCTCAAGTCGGCTTCCACCCAAAAACCGCTACTTTTCAGCTTATTCGCTACTTCTTGGGCGTAATCTGCTTGGCGGTCAGTGATGGGGAGGACCCTCGCTTGGACTGGGGCAAGCCAGGTAGGGAATCTCCCTGCGTAGTGTTCTACTAGGATCCCAAAGAAACGCTCTAGGGAGCCAAAAATAGCTCGATGGATCATAATAGGACGCTGTTGCTCCCCAGCCTCATCGATGTATTCCATACCGAAACGTTCCGGCATATTGAAGTCTAACTGGACTGTGGAGCACTGCCATTCCCGGCCAATGGTGTCCTTGATCCGGATATCGATCTTTGGCCCATAGAAGGCCCCACCCCCCTCTTCAACGGAGTATTCCAGGCCCTTACTCTGGATAGCCCGCTCGAGATCGCTAGTCGCCTGCTCCCAGATTGCAGTGGAGCCCACCGACTTCCCTTCCGGTCGAGTCGCGAGGCTGATATCGAACTGCTCAAAGCCGAAGGTCTGCAAGATAGAGAGGGCCAAATCGAGGACCCCACTGATCTCCTCCTCAATCTGAGACTCCCGGCAGAAGATATGGGCATCATCTTGTGTGAAACCCCTGACCCGCATCAGTCCATGGAGGGCCCCACTCATCTCGTATCGATAGACTGTGCCGAGTTCGCCCCAGCGCAGAGGCAATTCCCGGTAAGACCGTAACTGATTCTTGTAGAGAAGGACGTGAAAGGGGCAGTTCATGGGCTTGACCTCATAGAATTGCCCCTCGACCTCCATAGGGGGATACATGGAATCAGCGTAGAACTCGGTATGGCCTGAGGTCTGCCAGAGTCCGTAATTGGCAAGATGCGGGGTATACAGGAACTCGTAACCTGCCTGCTCATGCTCTTGGCGCCAAAACTCTTCGATACGTCGCCGGATGCGTGCCCCTTTGGGGTGCCAAAATACCAGTCCCCCACCTGCTTCTTCTTGAATGGAGAAGAGGTCGAGATCCTTTCCAAGACGGCGATGGTCCCGCTTCTCAGCCTCTTCCAGCTGCTTGAGATAGTTTGTTAAAGACTTCTTATCAGGCCATGCGGTTCCATAGATCCGCTGTAGCATGGGATTTCGCGCATCACCCCGCCAATAGGCCCCAGCTACCTTGGTCAGCTTGAAGGCCTTCAGTTTGCCGGTAGAGGGGACATGGGGGCCGCGGCAAAGATCGACGAACTCCCCTTGTTTGTAGACCGAGACTTCCTCATTGTCGGGGATCTCTTGGATGATCTCAGCCTTGTACTGCTCACCCTCTTGAAGAAAGAAATCGATCGCTTCGTCACGATCCCAGACCTCCCGATGAATGGATTCATCACGCTGCGCGATCTCAGCCATGCGTTGTTCGATGGCTTCAAGATCCTCTGGCGTAAATGAACGGGCGTAAGCAAAATCGTAGTAGAAGCCGTTTTCGACTGTGGGGCCTATAGTGACTTGGGCTTCGGGATAAAGCTCCTTGACTGCTTCGGCCATAAGGTGAGCCGTGGAGTGGCGGAGTACCTCGACCCCCTCTTCATCGTTAGGGGTGACAAGGGCAACTTCTGCATTGTCGGCGATCGTGTAGGTGAGGTCGACCAGCTTTCCGTTGACCCGTCCAGCGATGGCCGCTCTGGCCAGGCGGGGGCCAATATCTTCAGCGATTTCAGCTAGGCTGACGGGTCGGGGATAATCGCGCTGAGAACCGTCGGGAAGGGTGACGGACGGCATGGTGCCCTCTCCTCCATTGGATAAACAACAACTGCCTGATGCAAATGCGGGGATCTGTTCCACCTCGGGGCGATGAAGGGGATAACCTTGGAACAGGGAAAAGCGAGAGCCTGGAGAAGTATAAAAAGCGGCTGGATGGTAGGCACGGGCGGTTTCGAACCGCCGACCTCTACCGTGTCAAGGTAGCGCTCTCCCCCTGAGCTACGTGCCTAGCGCAGGCTCTCTTTTACCATCCAGATACCGCTTGGGTCAACCAAAACCCAGCTATAATCCTTGAACTGCGTATAAACAGACATCCACCAAGGGTCCCGGTAGGATCCCCAGGCCCAATACTGCGAGCGAGTTGATGCTCAGGACACTGTGGGCAAACCGATCTTCTGCTGGAGCGATCGGCTCCTCTTGAGGATCATCGAAATACATCACCTTGACCACCCGCAGGTAGTAGAACAATCCAACCACCGCCATTAACACTCCGAAGGTGGCGAGCCCCACATACCCTGCCTCGATCGCTGCTTGGAATATGTATAGCTTGGCCATGAAACCCCCGGTCGGCGGAATCCCGGCCATCGCCAGCATCAGAATCCCCATAAGCAGTGCCATCCAAGGGTGGGTTTGGCTTAGGCCACGATACTCCTCAATCTCCTCACGTCCTGCTTCCCTATGGCGCATCAGGGTGATCAACCCAAACGCCCCGCCACCCATTAGGGTATACATCAACATATAGAGCAGAGGCGGCATGTAGCCAGATTCAGGCGCTGCGGCTATCCCAATTAGGAAGTATCCCATATGTGCAATCGCTGAGTAGGCTAGCATCCGCTTGATATTCGTTTGTACGATGGCCACCCAGTTCCCAATTACTAGGGACCCCAGGGCGAGGATAATGGCCATCTCTTGCCACTGTTCTGCCATAGGTCCGAGACCTTCGGCGAAGATACGGAGGATTAGGGCAAAGGCGGCCAATTTTGGGGCGGAGGCTAGGAGTGTCGTCACCGGCGAGGGTGCCCCTTGATAGACATCGGGAAGCCACATATGGAAGGGGACAGCACCAATCTTGAAGGCAAGCCCGACGGCGGTGAACACTGCCCCCAGGATCAAGATGGGATCCGTGGTCGCCCCGCCAGCGACGTAGGCAGCGATTTCCGTGATAACCAGGCTTCCACTACTCCCGTAGAGCAAAGAGAGACCATATAACAGGATCCCGGAGGATAGGGAGCTGAGGATGAAGTACTTGAGTCCCCCTTCGGTGGCCGGAACCGAATCCCGGTCCATGGCGATCATGGTGTATAAGGAAAGGGACATGAGCTCGAGCCCCAGATAACCTGTCAAAAGGCTACCCGCTGAGGTCATAAGCATCATACCCAGGATGGTTAAGAGGGTCAGGATAAAAAACTCTCCTCGATACATATCGAGGTGTTGGAGTGGACGGCGGGAGTAGAGGAGGATCATCGCTGCCAAACCAAGTAGGCCAACCTTGATGATTGCACCGAGTCGATCGTGGACAAAGCTCCCAGAAAGGATCACCTGCGTTGACTCGGGAATCCGGGCGATGGTGATCCCGATCCCGACGATCAATGTGGCCACAGTGAGGGAGAAGGTGATCCCCCTCTGAGAGGGTTTTAGATACAGATCGAGGAGCAGCACGATGCAAGCCATGAAGGCCACAAGGAGCTCGGGGAGGATAGCAAGTAGGTGCTGAGACTCGAAATTCACGGTTTTATCTTCAGTCCAGATTAGGAGAGTTTAGAGGTATTTGCCTGCTCGACGAGTTGGTTCACTGAAGTGTCTACTACCTCGATGAAAGGGGCAGGCCAGACCCCCATCCCCAGCACGAGGAGCGCTATCGGGGCGAAGACCCAGATCTCTCGGCGGTTCAAAGGGGGCATCTCGAAGGCCACTGTTGAGGAGGCCACTGGACCAAAGATAACCCGCTTATACATCCACAAGGTATAAGCTGCCCCAAAAATCAAGGTAGTAGCCGCTAGGATCGCGAACCAGGGGGCAACCTTAAAGGCGCCGAGGAGGACCAGGAACTCGCCAACAAAGCCCGAAGTGCCCGGAAGCCCGGCGTTGGCCATGGCAAAGAGCATGAATAGGGCAGCGAATAGCGGCATTACATTGACCACTCCACCGTAGTCGTGGATTTGACGACTATGCAATCGGTCGTACATCACCCCGACGCAGAGGAAGAGCGCGGCAGAAACAAAGCCGTGAGAGATCATCTGGATCAGCCCTCCCTCAATCCCTTGTATGTTGAACATGAAGTAACCGAGGGTTACAAAGCCCATATGGGCGATGGAAGAGTAAGCAATGAGTTTCTTGACGTCGTCCTGGACGAGCGCCACAAGGCCGATATAGATCACTGCGACCAAGGAGAGGGCGATGATCAGCCATGCCAGCTCGTGGCAGGCGTCCGGGGTGATCGGGAGGGAGAAGCGGGCAAGGCCATAACCCCCCATCTTTAGCATGATGGCTGCTAGGATCACCGAACCTGCCGTGGGGGCCTCGACATGGGCGTCTGGAAGCCAGGTGTGGACCGGCCACATGGGGATCTTGACTGCGAATGCCGCCAAAAAGGCCAAGAAGAGCCAGAGCTGCTCGAACCAGCTTAAGGAGAGGTCGTGGAATGCGAGGATATTCCAGCTCCCTGCTTGAACCTGAAGGTAAATCAGGGCGACCAACATCAGGATCGAGCCCAGGAAGGTATAGAGGAAGAACTTGATTGTAGCGTAGACTCGGTCTGGTCCTCCCCAGATCCCAATGATCACGAACATCGGGACCAACATGGCCTCCCAGAAGACGTAGAAGAGGATCCCATCTAGGGCACAAAAGACCCCAATCATCAGACCTTCCATAAGAAGGAAGGCCCCCATATAGAGAGCTACCTGGCGCTGGATCGATTCCCAAGAGGCCCCGACTGCGGCTACAGTCATCAAAGCGGTCAGGGGAATAAATAGGAGTGAGATCCCGTCGACGCCAAGCCGGTAATGAATGTCAAAGGCCGAGATCCAGATCCGATCTTCAATGAACTGCATTGCGGCGATATCGCGTTCAAAGCCCCAAAAGAGCGCCACTGTGGTGAGCAAGGTGGCGACTGAAATTGCCAGGGCCCACCAGCGGACTGCTTGGGGGCGGTCTGAGCCGAGAAGCAATGCCCCGACCGCTCCTGTGATCGGCAGCCAGATACAGAGGCTCAAGATAGGGAATGTCTCCACTGCGCTCCTCTCTGCGACCGGATGTGACTCAAGTAGTTAGGTAGTAGTAGCTCACCAGGACAAATACACCAATCAGCATCGCAAAGGCGTAATGGTAGATATAGCCGCTTTGTAGAAAGCTGAGGCGGCGAGCAGCACGACCAATACTTCGGGCGGTGCCATTGACTCCAAAGCCGTCGATCAGAGTCATATCACTACCCTGCCAGAGTAAGCGGCCTAATCGGCGAGTTCCGTCCCCAAACAACCGGTTGTAAAGCTCATCGAATCCGTACTTGTATAGGAGTATTGAGTATATCGGACTGAGGAATCGGACGATGTAGGCTGGGAGTTCAGTGCGCACCAGGTAGAGTGTATATGCCAATCCAATGCCAGCAAGGGCTAGTATTACAGGGAGATACTGGGCTACTCCGGTCTCATGAGAGGCAAGCTCGTGGATCACCCGATGCTCGGAGGCGACAAATAGGGAACTGCCGAAGTACCCCTCGAAGATAACAGGCTCAAGCAAGAAGAAACCGGACAGTAGCGACGGTACAGCCAATAGGACCAATGGTACTGTGATCACCTTCGGTGATTCATGGAGATGGTCCCTGGCTTCGGCCTCCATGCGCTCGGGGCCGTGGAAGGTCATGAAAAGCATGCGGAAGGTGTAGAGTGCAGTGACCCCGACTCCGATTAGGACCGCGGCGTAGGCGTATCCAGCCCCCGGCAGATGCGACAGGGCCGTTGCCTCGATGATGGTATCCTTGGAATAGTAGCCGGCGAATGGAGGGATGCCGCATAGGGCTAGGGCCCCGATCACGAAGGTCAAGTAGGTGACAGGCATGTACTTGCGCAGCCCTCCCATCTTACGCATGTCCTGCTCTCCGAGCAGGGCGTGGATAGTGGAGCCGGCCGCTAGAAAGAGTAACGCCTTGAAGAAGGCGTGAGTCATTAGGTGAAAGATCCCTGCGGCATAGGCAGAGACCCCCATCGCTACCATCATATAACCGAGTTGGCTCAGCGTGGAGTAGGCGATCACCCGCTTGATATCGTTTTGTACCAACCCGATTAGGGCCATGGACAGGGCCGTTATAGCCCCAATGGCCATTACCACCGTGAGGGCGGTCTCCGAGTATTCAAAGAGGGGTGAGAGCCGAGCGAGCATAAAGACCCCGGCAGTGACCATTGTAGCAGCGTGGATAAGGGCTGAGATTGGGGTTGGGCCCTCCATGGAGTCCGGCAGCCAGACGTGGAGCGGGACCTGCGCTGATTTCCCCATGGCACCGAGGAAGAGTGCAAGGGTCGCAAAGGTGAGTACTGGCCATGCGGTCCCGGAGAGGCCGATTGTTGCTGTCTGGAATGCGGGGGCTTGCTGGAATACCGTGGCGTAATCGAGGGTTCCGAAATAGGCGTAGATGGCGGCGATTCCCAGTACAAACCCGAAATCCCCAATCCGATTGACCAAAAAGGCCTTGAGGCTGGCGGTGATGGCGGATTCTCGGGTATACCAAAACCCAATCAGGAGATAAGAGACCAGCCCTACCCCTTCCCAACCGAAGTACAAGACCAGAAAGTTATTCGCCATCACCAACATCAGCATGAAGAAGGTGAACAGCGCTGTGTAGCTGAAGAACCGGTTATAGCCCGGATCTCCATGCATGTAGCCGATGGTGTAGATGTGGACCAGGAGGCTGACAAAGGTGACCACAACGGCCATTAGAGCCGTAAGGCGATCGACAAGGAAACCGACCTCGAGCTTGAGCTCACCGCTTGTTAGCCAGGTAAAGATTGGGCCGTTGAAGGTGTGACCTTGTAGAACGTCATACAGGACCACCAGGGAGGCCAATAGCGAAAGACCTACCCCTGGAATCGCTGCCCAATGACCCCGTTCCTGAGAGTTGAAGGCCAGGGCCCCCGCTACAATCGCCCCAGCGAGAGGTGCGAGTGGGATCAATAAGTAGACGGTGTTCATGGGGAGCGTCCGGGTGATTGCTTCAAGGATTCCTCCTCCTTAGCCCTTCGTCGCCAGGGTAGACTTTCGAACTTGGACCCTCTAACCACTCATGCTGTTGATGTCGTCTACATTGATGGTCCCCCTATTCCGAAAGTAGAGGACCAAGATCGCCAAGCCGATTGCTGCTTCGGCGGCGGCCACTGTGAGGATGAAGAAAACGAATACTTGTCCGGCCAAGTCATCGAGGTGTTGGCTAAAAGCGATAAAGTTGATATTGACGGCCAGCAGGATCAACTCAATGGCCATTAGCAAGGTGATGACGTTTTTCCGGTTGAGGAACACCCCCATAACACCGATCGAGAAGAGGATCGCTCCTAAGATTAGGTAGTTGGAAAGCGGTATCACGGCTCGCCCTCTCTGTTGTCACCGGTTTTCTCCACCGAGAGCGGAGGAGGTGCTATCTGTGGGGTCCACTTCCCATCTTGACTAGACGCACCCGCTCATGTCGCTGCACCTTGAGTTGTTCGGACGGTTTTTGGTATTTGGAGTCTGGGCGTTGGCGCAAAGTCAGGGCGATCGCAGCAACTAGCGCGACCAGGAGGATCATAGCAGCAGTCTCGAAAGGTAAGAGATAGACTGTGTACAGTACCTGGCCAAGCAGAGCAGTATTCCCTGTCTCTTCTCCACCGGAGGCCATGACCGGGTGCGCCGCTCCTGGCTCTGCTGCCCCGGCCTGGCTCAAGACAAGGGCCATTTCGACCACCAGAATGATTGAGATGCCTGCTCCGAGAGGGAGATAGGCTAGTAACCCTTCACGGAGACGGCTCAGATTGATATCGAGCATCATCACAACGAACAGGAATAAGACCATCACCGCACCGACATATACCAGGATCAACATGAGCCCGAGAAATTCTGCTCCTGCCAGGATGAACAAGGCTGCCCCATTAAAGAAAGACAACACTAGAAACAGGATTGAATGCACTGGATTGCGGGCGAAGATCACCATGAATGCGGCGAATACCAAAACAGCCGCGATCAGGTAGAAGGTGAGCTGGAGTATGGACATAGTCTTCGCCTTTCCCGCGCCAAATATAAAAGAACCGCCCCGTGGGTCCCCAATGAGGCTGCTTGGGTACGGAACCTGAGATTGGTCGATCTGTTAACGATAGGGGGCGTCTACCTGGCGAGCGGCTGCGATCTGCTGTTCATAGCGATCTCCGATCGCCAGGAGGTCTTCTTTGGAGTAGACTAACTGGTCGCGCGTTTCGGCATAGAATTCTGATAGATCAGTTTCAACGATTGCGTCCACAGGACACGACTCTTCGCATAACCCGCAGAAAATGCACTTATCCATCTCGATGTCGTAGCGGGTTGTACGTCGAGTACCGTCTGCTCGCTCCTCAGTTTCGATGGTAATCGCCAACGCAGGGCAGATCGCCTCGCAGAGCTTGCAGCCGATGCACCGTTCCTCGCCGTTAGGATAACGGCGGAGGGCATGAAGCATGCGAAAACGCGGAGACACTGGAGTGCGTTCGTCCGGATACTGGACTGTGACCTTCTTTTTGAAAAGGTTCCGGCCGGTCACTCTAAGACCTTCGAACAGCTCTGTCAGAAAGAAGCTCTTGAATAGCCGCACAGCCGACATAGCTTACTCCAGTTGGGCGAAGTAGAGGTGAAGAGTTCAGTGGAAATACGGGCGCAGCGGTGTAAATTGCACCCCTGCGAGCAATCCAATCCACACGAGGGTGACTGGAATAAACACCTTCCAACCTAACCGCATGATTTGATCGTAGCGGTAGCGGGGGAAGGTTGCCCGGAACCACAGGAACAGAAAGAGGAAAAAGGCGATCTTCAGTACCAACCATAGGGTCCCTGGAATCCAGGTCAAAGGAGGTACAGGGATCGGGGGATACCATCCGCCCAAGAACAGCAGTGCCGCCATCGCCGAGATTAGGATCATGTTGGTGTATTCGGCTAGGAAAAAGAGGGCAAAGCTCATCCCCGCGTATTCGACGTGGAAACCGGCCACAATCTCTGTTTCCCCTTCTGCAACATCGAAGGGGGCCCGATGGGTTTCGGCGACCCCCGAGATAAAGAATACGATGAAGAGCGGGAGAAGAGGGAGCCAATACCAGTTCCAAATACCCCCTGCTTGGGCTTGGACAATCTCCCCGATATTGAGCGTATTAGCGGCCATGATGACTCCGATCAAGGCGAAACCCATGGCGATCTCATAGGCAATCATCTGGGCGCCGGCCCGCATCGCCCCAAGGATGGCGAATTTCGAGTTTGTTGCCCAGCCGGCCATGATCACCCCGTAGATCCCCAGGGCAGTCGCTGCAAGCACGAAAAGCAGACTCACATCAATATCCGCCAACACCAACGGCCACTTGCCGAAAGGGGTTTGGTAGGTTGGCCCAAAGGGGATAACCGCCCATGCCAGCAGGGCTGGACCGAGGGAGAGTAGCGGTGCGACGATATAAACCGCCTTGTTGGCTTGTTGGGGAAAGATGGACTCTTTGAACAGCAGCTTGAGCCCGTCGGCGATCGGCTGCAACCAGCCCCGCGGCCCCACCCGATTGGGGCCAATCCGTGACTGGATATAGCCCATTACCTTCCGCTCAAAAAAGGTTAGGTAGGCAACCGCTAACAAAAGCGGAGCCACGATCGCGACGATCTTGATCACGATCCAGAGGAGCGGGAGAACATATGTGGATACCCAAGCAGGGATTGTCATCTCATATTGGCTCCAATCGGGTATTTATTCGCTATCTCGCCGTCTTCTAGCTCGGAACCGGGCCGAGCTGACGGCTACCTCGCGGGGTACCACAAACTAATGGCTTGCCCTCTCCCTGGCAACCCCCTTTACCAAGCACTTACTAGGTTACTGGTGCTGTTAGCCTGTCCCCTGTTGTAATCAATGAAGCGGTGACAATCTCGATGAATCCATAGGCGGGACCCAAGGCGGCGGAGGCCTCCCCCGCGGGGATCCAGATTGCACCACGCGGCACCCCGGAATCGAGTTGAATCGGGAGCCAGAGGGGGTCTCCAGTTCCGATAAACGGGACCACGCTGCCTTCCTGCAGGCCACGCTGTTCTGCGGTATCAGGATGCAGGGAGGCACATAGCCCGCCAAACGCTTCCTGCAAAGCTGGGGCGTTCCGCACGGTGAGATCATCGTGGTAGATATGGCGAGCCGGGATCCGCCACAGCCCTTCTCCAATAATCGCTGTCACCTCTGGTATCACTTGAGGGGATGGGGGGGCGCCACCGTGCTCGATGCCTGCCTGGACTAGGGCCTGGGTCGTTTGGGAGCGAACCTCGTCGAGTTCGGTGAAGTCCATGCTGTCCACTTTCGCCTGATTACCAATGACTCGAAGGATCTTCCACGCTGGGCGGGCCTCGCCTGGGGGAGGGGCCGCTGCGGAGAAGGTTTGGGCGCGGCCTTCGTTGTTGACCAGGGTCGCCGCATTTTCAGCGGAGGGGGTGGTGGGCAGAAC
>CAYUWI010000013.1:0-21162 GCA_964448275.1 uncultured Gammaproteobacteria bacterium
GCGGGAGGCAGACCCGCGTGCCTGGCTCCCCCGGCTCGGGGTCGATGAAGGCCTCCTGCACCGACCAGCGAGTGTGCTCTCCACAGGGGAGGGTGTACGGGTCGCTCTGGTGGTTTTGCTCTCCGCACGGCCCCAGGTCTTTCTGCTAGACGAACCTACTGGTTCCCTCGATCCGGCGAATGCCCGTGCGGTGGAATACCAAATACAGGAGCAGGTGGGCACTGGGGCAGCTGCCCTGTGGGTCACACACGATCCCCAACAGGCAGCCCGAGTGGGGGATTGCCTGTACCAACTGCGGACAGGGGTACTGCACGGTCCGCATCGGGATCCCAAGGCCTTTGCCACTCTGATCCAGCAACACGCCGAGGTCGAGGAATAAGGCTTGCCGATGGGCGGACCGATTCAACTGAGTTGGCTCGATCTCCTCCTAGCAGCAGCGCTTATTCTGGTCAACGGTGTTGTTTCCGTTGGCATGAGCCTGCGTATGGAGCGGGCCCTTATGTTCGCCGTGACACGGATGGTGGCGCAGCTAGCCGCCTTGGGAGCCGTGCTCGAGTGGGTATTCGGCCTTCAGCACCCAGTGGCTGTGGTCGGGCTTGGCTTGGGTATGGCCTTGTTAGCCGGACGGGAAGCAGTAGCCCGCCAACGCTACCGATTTGCTGGCATCTACCCTCTCGGAAGCGGCGTGATGCTGGGGTCCTCGTTTGCAGTGACGGCCATCGCCCTCTTTGCGATCGTTCAGGTCGATCCCTGGTTTCGTCCCCAATACGCCATTCCCCTGCTCGGGATGGTTCTGGGGAATACCTTGAATGGGATTGCTCTCGGACTGGATCGGGCGATTACCGGTGCCCATGACGATCAGGTCCATCTGGAGATGCTATTGGTGTTCGGTGCCGACCGGTGGGAGATGTACCGTGATCTAGCCCGGGAGGCCGTGCGGATTGGACTGACCCCGGTTATAAATGCCATGTCGGTGGCCGGCATCGTGAGTTTGCCGGGGATGATGACGGGGCAGATCCTGTCAGGCACCCCACCGGTCGAGGCGGTTAAGTACCAGATCATGATCTTCTTCCTAATCGCGGCGGGGACGGGCCTCGGGACGGTCGGGGCGGTGTTGGCAGCCTTGCAGCGGCTCATCGACCCCCGGGGTCGGGTTCGTGGGGATAGGATCCGCAGCCGAGGCCGCGCAGTATTATAGGTGGTTCACCTGTGGGCTCTCTAATCAAGATGGTCTACCCGTGCTGGAATCGATGATCTCAAAGGGCGTAGATTGCCTCGAAAATCCGTTCGGCTGCTGTGTTCAACCACCGATCGTGGTCGCCATAGTCCCTGTAGCCTTGCCTTAGGTCATCTAGGGGCACGGGGGGGCCGTAGGTCAGTTTGACCTGACGTGGGCGCAGGAATGTCCATATGATGCGTCCGGGGATCTGCTTAGTGCCACTGATCTGGACTGGGATCACCGAGGCCCCACTCTCGAGGGCCAGGAGGGCCACACCGCGCTTGGGCCGACCCTGTACGTTCGGGGAATGGATCCCCCCCTCTGGAAAGATCCCGACCACATACCCTGCGGTAAGCCGTTTCAGTGCGGCTCGGAGTGGACGGGTTGTGGGGTGCCTGCGGTCCACCGCTACCGCTCCTGTGGAATCGTAAAGGCGCTTAAGCCCCCATTGATTGTAGTACTCGGCCGCGATCATGAAGGAGATGATCCGGCGATTGGTAGCGATCAGGAAGAGTGGGTCGATACTCGATAGGTGATTGGCAACGAGGATGGCCGGTCCCTCCGTGGGTACACTCGAGCGATTGCTGTGGAAGCGATGAAAGAATTGGCAGTAGAGGCGGATCGAAGCATGGACAAGGCGTGCCCAGAGCGGCCAGTTGCGGTAGTGGCTTGGAAGGGGCGATGACAAGTTCACCTCCTACGAGGCCCAAAAAGCAGAGGCTACCCATCTACAACCCGTACAGACTGCTCGGGCAGCCTGCCTGAGGCTGCCCGAGAGATGAGATCAGGTTGGCGAGTGGTGTACGCTGCTGTGGCTAGGAGGTAATAGAGGAGATGTGCAACGGGGCCACAAAACGGATCTTGGCTAGTCGCACCCACGCAAGTAAGCGGATATAGATCCAGCCGACATCGATTTCCCAGCGCCGCATCGCGAAACGGGCTGAGTTCAAATAGCGGTGGTGGTTGTTGTGGAGCTCTTCACCGCCGATGAAGACCCCCCAGGGGATGATATTGCGACTGAAGTCCTTTACCTTGAAGTTCGTATAGCCAATATAGTGTCCGATTCCGTTAATTACACCCGCAGCCCAGAAAGGAATCCAGGCCATCTGGATGGTCCAGATCGCTAATCCGATAAAGGGCCCGAAAAGCAGGATATTGATGAGCATCATCAATATTACGCCAAGGTTTCGGTGGTAGCTATAGACATGGCGTTCAATCCAGTCATTTGGGCACCCCTTGCCGTATTTTTCCAACGTCTGTTGGTCCTGAGTCGCTTGCTGGTAGATGAATGCTCCACCGAAGAGTAGATGCCAGATACCCCGTTGATGCGGGCTATGAGGGTCTCCTTGGCGATCAGCGTGGGCGTGGTGTTTGCGGTGAACCGCTACCCACTCCCGAGTGATCATCCCTGTGGTCAACCATAGCCAGAATCTCATGAAATGGCTGACAAGCGGGTGGAGGACCACGCTTCCGTGCGCCATAGCGCGATGGAGATAGATGGTCACACAGGCGATGGTAATGTGGGTCATGACCAATGTGTAGATCACATAACCCCACCACGGTGGGTCAACTAAGTGTGAGATCATGGACGCCCTCCCTCAGGTTGTGGCGTTATTGAGCTAGACAGGGAGTCGCTACCGCGAGGTCAACCACCCCATAATGCCCCTGTTGTCTTGTAATTCAGCCGATACTCTGGCTGATTTATGGTTTTGATGTATTAAAGTGGATCCAATTAGTTCTAAGTACCTTATTTACATTAAAACCGCGGAATGCCTCAACGTCAAGCCTCCGAACCAGCTCAGCCACACCAAACCCGCGCATTACGAAATAGTCGCAGCCACGGTCCGTCGATTCCCCAATGGTTAGGGTGCCAGGAGTATTGAGCTGTGTAGATAAGGCGTTCGGGGTGCGGCATCATCACGGTAAAGCGGCCATCCGGGGTCGTTAGACCGGCGATACCTTCAGGGGTCCCGCTTGGGTTAGCGGGATAGGCCTCGGCTGGTCGGCCGTAGTGGTCCACATAGTGCATCACTGAGGTCCCGTTCGAGCGTACTGTCTCTAGGTGGTCCCGTTCTCGGAATACGGCGCGCCCCTCTCCGTGGGAAACGACCACCGGTAGGCGTGAACCAGCCATGTCGGTGAACAACAGAGAAGGGTTAACCGAGATCTCCACCAAGACCAGCCGCGCTTCGAACTGCTCCGAAAAATTGGGGGCGAACTGAGGCCAAGACTCCGCACCTGGGATCAACTCCCGGATCTGGCTCATCATCTGGCAGCCGTTACATACTCCCAGCCCAAATGTATCTCCGCGTTCAAAAAACGCCTGGAACGCATCGCGCAGTGGCGGGTTGTGGAGGATCGCCCGTGCCCAGCCGCCCCCTGCACCAAGCACATCCCCGTAGGAGAACCCACCGCCTATTGCGACTCCTTGGAAGTCTTCCAGATAGGTATGTCTTTGGTCCAGATCGCTCATATGGACATCGATTGCCTCAAATCCAGCGCGATGGAAGGCGGCTGCCATCTCTCCTTGGCCGTTGATCCCCTGCTCGCGGAGGATGGCAATCCGGGGTGGGCAGCCGGTGGCTATATAGGGGGCCGCCGGATCGCCACTCGGATCGAAGTGGAGTTCGGTGTGGAGTCCAGGATCATCCCGATCCAGGATTTGGTCGTAGGCTTGCTGTGCGGCCTCTGGGTGGTCGCGCAAGGCTTGCATCCGGTAGCTCGTCTCTGACCAGGCGCGTTGGAGGGTAACCCGGTCCTCAGCTATAAGGGGCTCCCCGCCGTAATAAAAGAGGAGGCGGTCGTCACCTGTCGGGGTGCCGAGGGAGTGGACCATACCAGTGAGGCCTACCTCGTGGAAGGCGTCTCGGACGAGCTCACGGTCCTCCCGGCGGATTTGCAGAATGGCACCGAGTTCCTCGCTGAATAGGGTCGCCTTCGGGTCATTGCTGCGGGTAGATTCGTCCAACTCAATGGCAAGGCCACAGTGGGAGGCAAAGGCCATTTCAGCGAGGGTGACGAAGAGTCCACCGTCGGAGCGGTCGTGGTAAGCGAGGATCCGACCGGAACGATCGAGTGCTCGTACCACATTGAAGAAGCCCTCGATGTAGGTGGGATTCTCAAGATCCGGGGGTATTTCCCCAAGATGGTTATAGACCTGGGCGAGGATCGAACCGCCAAGTCGATCCCGTCCATTCCCTAGATCGACCAGTAGGAGCTCGGTGTCGGCAGGAGTGGTCTTGAGTACTGGGGTTAAGGTGCGGTGGATATCGCTTACAGGAGCGAATGCCGAGACCACTAATGAAAGGGGCGAGGTGACCTCGCAGGGTTGCCCTGCCTCTTTCCAGACCGCCTTCATAAAGAGCGAATCCTTACCCACCGGGATAGCAATGCCGAGGTGGGGGCAGAGCTCCATAGCGACCGCGTGCACAGTGTCGAACAAGTTGGCAGCCTCCCCCGGATGGTCACTCGCTGCCATCCAGTTGGCCGAGAGCTTGACTGCAGTCAGGTCCTCGATATCGGCAGCGGCGAGATTCGTCAGGGCTTCGGCGACGGCCATGCGCCCGCTCGCCGGTCCAGAGAGGAGGGCAAGTGGAGGCCGTTCCCCGAGCGCCATGGCCTCGCCGGCACACGTCGCATAGCCGGCGGCGGTGACACCAACATCTGCCACTGGGACCTGCCATGGTCCAACCATGGGGTCACGGGCTACCAGACCGGTTACAGTCCGGTCCGCAATAGTGATCAGAAAGGTCTTGTCCGCTACGGTGGGGCAACGTAGGACCCGCCAAGCCGCATCGACTGGGTCGATCGCCTCGATTGAGAAGTGTGGCTGGTTGGGGCATCGGCGGTGGACCTTCATTTGCTTCCTAGGCGGTTGGCCGAATAACAGATCGAGATCCATATCGACCACTGCCTTCTGCGAACGGCAATCCTCCAACTTGAGGTGGGGCTGCGCTTGTGCGGTCCCGATGACAGCGTAGGGGCATCGCTCCCGTTCACAGAGGGTTTGGAAGTCAGACAACTGCTCTGGTGCGATCGCCAGGACGTAGCGCTCCTGGGCTTCGTTGCACCAAAGCTCTGCGGGAGAGAGGCTGGGGTCGAGGCTTGGGACTTGGGCAAGGTCAAAGTACCCGCCGCGGTCGCTGGCCCGAACCAACTCGGGTAAAGCATTGGAGAGCCCACCAGCGCCGACATCGTGGATTGCCTGTATGGGGTTGGCCTCACCCAGGGCCCAACAGGCGTTGATGACCTCCTGGGTCCGGCGCTGCATCTCCGGATTGTCCCGTTGGACTGAAGCGAAATCGAGTCCGGTGTCCCCTTGGCCACTAGCCTGGCTGGAAGCTGCGCCGCCACCTAGCCCGATACGTAAGGCAGGCCCTCCGAGGAGGACGACTGGGGTGTGGGCCGCGAAGTGGGCCTTGGCTACATGGCCGGATCGGATATTACCGATCCCACCGGCGAGCATAATCGGTTTATGGTAGCCTCGGATTTCAGGGCCCTCGGGCCCGATCATCTGCTCCTGGAAGGTGCGGAAGTAGCCTGCGATGGCCGGGCGACCGTATTCGTTGTTGAAGCGCGCTGCGCCGAGCGGTCCGTCCAGCATGATCCTCAGAGGTGAGGCCATATCGGGGGGGTGGCCATCGTTGCGTTCCCAAGGTTGCCTCGCCTCAGGGATCTGGAGATTGGAGACGGAAAAGCCGGTAAACCCTGCTTTGGGCCGAGCACCTTGGCCAGTGGCCGCTTCGTCTCGGATCTCACCACCAGCGCCAGTGGCTGCGCCAGGGAAGGGCGAGATGGCAGTGGGGTGGTTGTGGGTCTCCACCTTGATCACGTAAGGGAGTTCTTCTGTCGAGTGGAGGTCGTAGCGTCGGGTCTGCGGGTGGGGGAAGAACCAGCCCGTCCCAAGGCCGGTGATGACCGCCCCGTTATCCTGATAGGCGCTCAAGGTGAAATGGGGGCTGCACTCGTGCGTGTGGCGAATCATGCTAAATAGGGAGTGGTCTTGAGGTTCGCCATCGATGATCCAGTCCGCATTGAAGATCTTGTGCCGGCAGTGCTCGCTGTTGACCTGGGCAAACATTATGAGCTCGGCATCGGTGGGATTACGTCCTAGGGGGGTGAAGACCTCCGCTAGGTAGGCGAGTTCGTCGGGGTCCAGGGCAAGCCCGAGCTCCTGGTTGGCTGCCTTCAGCGCCGAGAGTCCCTCCTCCAAGAGGGCAAATTCGAGCAGTGGGGCGGGTTGCGGATGTTGGAACAGGGCTTGAGTCGCTGGAATCCCGGGGAACACCGACTCGATCAAGGGGTCGTGGAGCAAGGATTCCACAGAGTGTTTCTCAGGCTCATTCAAGGTGTGTCCTGGCGAGCAAGATAGCTTATAAGCAATGCCGCGTTCGATCCGTCGGATGCCTGTGAGACCACAGCGATGGACGATATCAGTGGCCTTGGACGACCATGGGGAGATCGTGCCGGGCCGTGGGCCCACGACCAGGTCCGGGGAGTGGAGGGCGTGCTCCGGCGATGGGCCGTAATCCAGGATCCGGGACAAGGTTGCGCGCTCGTTTGGAGTGAGCGATTCTATGGGCTCGATAAAGTGGATGAAAGTGGCATGTAGCTCAGTGATGTGGGGGCAGGTCGCTTGGATCTGAGTGAGCAGATGGCGGCGGCGGAATTCGGAGAGTGCAGCGGGGCCAGGGAAGATTTCCATCGTGGTCCTATCCACCATTCTGGGTATGGGTCGTTGGTCCTCCACGCAGTTTACCGAAAGCGGGCTGTAAAAGGGTAAGGAACCGCTCTACATGGGCTGCTTGGGCTTGGATGACCTCCTCTCCCCCGCTCCACACCTTGGCCTGGACGAAGACCTGGGTCTCCTTCTGGGATAGCGAGCGACATTCCAATAAGTACCGAATCTTGCCTTCCTCTGGGGGAGGGATCTCGAGCTGGTGGAGGTCCTCGCTATCTAACCAGTCAGTCCGTAGCCAGCTCACCTGTGTGCTCCCTTCATGTTCCTCAGCGACATCAATACCTTTGAGCAAGAGGGTGGAGCGTATGCTACCAAGGGCCCAATCTCGGGATACAGGGACGATCAAGGTATTCCCCTCTTTGCGTGCGGCCCATTCTCCTGAGCTGTCACTGGCCTGGGGACCGGCCTCTACGTTGCCCGCCGCCCCTGAGTCAGGAAGAGATGTCTTGGGAGCCACCGGTTCAGCCACGAGATCTGGTGGAATTGCCAAGGCGTTGCGCTCCACTGGGTCAACCCCATAGTCTGGCCCCCGTTTGGCAGTGCAACTGCTGAGCCAAAAGGCGGCTATT
Organism: uncultured Gammaproteobacteria bacterium; assembly: GCA_964448275.1. Lineage (GTDB taxonomy): Bacteria > Pseudomonadota > Gammaproteobacteria > Thiohalorhabdales > CAYUWI01 > CAYUWI01. Next base: position 7,529 of record CAYUWI010000013.1, read on the forward strand.
AGAGCGAGCACTAGGCTACCAAGGGAGGTAGTGCAATACGGTGTGTTCGCTTGCAAAATGGTCTGGTTACTCCTTACTAGGAGGATATCTGGATCCTTTGGCCGGAATCCGGGGATAGAGCTTACCCCCTCGGATTGGATCCCACTAGGCGGTCAATCCCTTTCGGGGGTATCTGGATCTCTGGGAAGGAAGTCCAGTAGTTGGCCAATTCAAGCCTATAATAAACGTGTTCGGAATGAGGCGGTTACGCCCTCAACAGACCGAGTTCCTCAAGGAGCTGCCGAAGTTTGGGGCGGTAGGATGGAGACAGTTGGGTGAGTGGGGAACGGATCCCAGCCTGGATCTGTGTAGTCTCATAGAGTGCCCACTTCACCGGGATCGGGTTAGCCTCCCAGAATAAGGCCTGATGGAGTGGGGCGAGCTCATCGTCCAATGCGCGGGCCTGAGCGACATCGCCACTCAGTGCAGTTTCGCACATCCTTTGCATCCTTTCTGGGGTGACATTCGCCGTAACTGAGATTACCCCTTTACCTCCGACCAACATCAGGGGCAGGGCGATCCCATCTTCGCCTGAGTAGACGCTGAGGCGATCACCACAGCAACGGACCAGGGTCATGGCCCGTTCAATATCACCGGTGGCGTCTTTGATCCCAACCACGGAGGAGAGGTGGGAAAGGCGCTCCACCGTCTCAACTGCGAGGTTACATCCGGTACGACCTGGGACGTTGTAGAGGATTTGCGGGATCGAGACCTGGTTGGCCAGAGTTTGGAAGTGTTGATAGAGCCCTTCTTGCGTCGGTTTATTGTAGTAGGGGGTGACCACCAAGGCAGCATCGGCGCCCGCCTCCCGGGCGTAGTTGGTCAACTCTACGCTCTCCCGCGTTGAATTGGATCCAGTGCCGGCGATTACAGGGATTCGCCGGTTGACTCGGTCAATCACAAAGCGGATGACTTGGCGGTGCTCATTATGGGATAGGGTCGGTGCTTCGCCGGTGGTCCCGACTGCAACAATGGCGTGGGTGCCTTGTTCCAGGTGGTCATCGATTAAGTTAGCCAAACAATCCCAATCGATGGATCCATCTTCTAACATGGGTGTTACTAGCGCCACAATACTTGCGTGGAACATCAGAAGACTCCGCCTGTCGTTTAATAACAGGGGTTTTTGAGGGAGATCGAATGGCATCGAACACAGCAATGCAAGCGATCGGCAGTTGCAGCTCTTCTGTGAGAGCGAGTGGGCTCAGAGAGCCGACCCCATACTAGCGGCCATCCGGTTACCCGAGCAAGATACTTTCCCGGCGGGTTGGAGGAACCCACTTAATTTTTTGGCTAGCGTCCGCCCTCTTAAGGCGAGGGATAAGAACCTATGACTGAGATCAAGCGGCTTTTCGTTCTCGATACCAACGTCTTGATGCACGACCCGAGTTGCTTATTCCGATTTGAAGAACACGATCTCTATATCCCCATGGTGGTCCTCGAGGAGCTCGATGCGGGAAAGATGGGAATGTCGGAGGCAGCACGGAATGTCCGTCAAGTTTCTCGCTTCCTCGAGCAGCTCTCCGAAGGGATCTTCGATCTCAGAGCTGGCATCCCGTTGTCGAGTACATCAGGCCGACTCTTTCTCCAGATGTCCACTATCGAAACCCCTTTGCCGACTGAGCTCGCTGAGGGTAAGGCCGACAACCGCATCCTAGGCGTGGTGCTCGGGCTCGAAAAGAAATTCTCCGAGCGGAATGTCACATTGGTGACCAACGATATCAACCTGCGCATCAAGGCCCGGACTCTCGGTCTGCGGGTCGAGAATTACACCAGTGACCAGACCATCGATGATCCAGACCTCCTCTACACCGGACACAATGCCCTCGCCAGCATGTTCTGGGATGAACACCCCTTGAAGATTGCTGACTACACGGCCGAGGAGGGCCGAACCCAATACCAGATCGCCCGAGTGGATGCCAACTGGTGGCCTAATGAGTTCGTCTATACCGAGGGAGTTGGGGAGGATGAGGGCCTCTCCTATCGGGTCCGGGAAAGGAGTGGTCCGGATACCTATCTCATCGAGCCGATTGTCGATTTCACCCACCCCAGGAATGCTGTGTGGGGGATCAATGCCCTCAACCGGGAACAGAATTTCGCTCTTAACCTGTTGATGAATCCGGAGATCGATTTCGTCAGCTTGCTTGGCCTCGCGGGGACCGGTAAGACTCTGCTCACCCTCGCTGCGACACTGCACCAAGTGATCGAGGAACGGCGCTATACGGAGGCCATTGTGACTCGTGCTACTGTGCCGGTAGGTGAGGATATCGGCTATCTGCCAGGGACCGAAGAGGAGAAAATGGCCCCGTGGATGGGTGCGCTCCAAGATAATCTGGAGTTCCTTACCGGTTCGCTTGTCGGTAATGGCAAGAGCGGTCGGGGGAATAGCGGGGGAGATGCGAACACTTGGGCCGCACAGGTCAGCCATGACCTATTGCGCCATCGCATTCGCATCAAGTCCTTGAACTTTATGCGTGGTCGAACCTTCTTGAATCGCCTCATCATCATCGATGAGTCACAGAACCTTTCTCCGAAGCAGATGAAGACCTTGCTCACCCGAGCAGGTCCTGGAACCAAGATGGTCTGCTTGGGCAATATCAATCAGATCGATACCCCATATTTGACCGAGGCCAACTCCGGATTGACCTACGTGATCGATAGCTTCAAAGAGTGGCCACACAGCGGGCATATTACCCTCATTCAGGGGGAACGCTCGCGCTTGGCTGACTATGCCAATCAGGTGTTATAAGATTGTTCGCTGCAGGCTTGTGAGGGGGAGAGGAAGCGGGCAATTTGGTCGAGGGTCGCTTCTAGCACTCCTCGGTTGGCTGCCACCACTGCCTGAGCCCGGTTGCGCATCGTGCTTTGGCTCTTCGGGTCCCGCCCCAATGTGAGCACGGTGTCTGCTAGCTCTTGAGCAGATCTTGCCCAACGTAAGGCGCCCTGGTCGGCCAGTTGGCTTGCGATAGCCGCGAAATTCGAGATGTGCGGTCCGGTAATCAATGCCGCCCCCATAGCAGCGGGTTCGAGGAGGTTGTGCCCTCCGATAGGAACCAGGCTGCCCCCGACAAAGGCAACCTCTGAGGCGGCATACAGGAGCGGTAGCTCGCCGAGGGTGTCGGCTAAGTAGACCGGATCATCGGGGGAGGGCATCTCCCTGAGGCTCCGCTGTCTAGGGAAGAGGCCCCAATCGCGGCATAGCTCAGCCACTACTTGGAAGCGCTCGGGATGTCGCGGGGTCAGGATTAGGAGGGCCTTAGGCCAATGCTCCCGAATCAGTTTGTGGGCGTTAAGGACCTGTCCCTCCTCACCGGCATGGGTGCTGGCCGCGAGCCAGATGAACCGATCTTTGCCGAATGCTTTGCGCAAAAGGTACCCTTGATGCCAGTGTTGGGTTTCAGTCTGCAGCTCGAACTTGAGGTTCCCTATTACTTGGAGGGTGTGGGTCGGAGCGCCGAGCTGTCGAAAGCGCTTTGCGTCGGCCGGGGTTTGGGTCAGAATAGCCGAGCAGCAGGCCAGGGTTGGCTGGATTAGTGCCTTGAGCCATTGATATCCCTGGAATGAATGGGGGGAGAGGCGGGCATTGCATTCAAGCAAGGGGATCGCCTGGCGGTGACAGGTAGCAAATAGGTTGGGCCAGAGTTCGGTCTCCATAATCAACGCCAAGCGCGGTTGTGCCCGATGGAGGAAGCGATGAACTGGGCCCGGAAGGTCCAAGGGCAGGTAGGTATGATAGACAGATTCACCCAACTCCTCTTGCGCTCGCATCGAGCCTGTGGGTGTAGTGGTGGTTACCACGAGTGGCCAGTCCGGGTAGCGTTGCTGGAGGCCGCGTATTAGGGGAAGTGCTGCTTGGACCTCGCCAAGCGAGACGGCGTGCACCCAAAGGCTCCCCTGGAGTGGGGTGAAGGGGGTCCAACCCAGCCGCTCCCCCCAACGGTATAGGTAGGCTGGGTTTCGAGCACCTCGCACCAACAACCGTCCTATGATCCCAGGGAGGACGAGGTAGCCCACGAGGGTATAGAGCCAACGGATTAGAACCTTGCTCCCCCTGCGATCAAATCGGATCTTCACCACGGAGAGTCCGAACTATCTGACTGCTTGAGTACCCCTCATGGTAGGGCAGGGTAACGACTCGACCCCCGGCCTGGGTGACCGAGGCGAAACCAGCGATCTCGCTCGGCTCATAGTCCCCTCCCTTGACCAGCACATCGGGTTGGACCCGCTCCACAAGGGGGGCAGGGTCCCACCCACTGAAGGGGACAACCCAGTCTACTGATGATAAACCGGCGAGCACAGTAAGACGGTGCTCCAAGGGCACGACCGGGCGCTCTCTCCCTTTCAGGTGGGCGACTGACTCGTCGTCATTGACTGCGACCAGCAGCCGGTCTCCCAACTGACGGGCCTCTTCCAGATAGGTTACATGACCCGCGTGGAGGAGGTCGAAACAGCCATTGGTCATAACTACGGTTTCACCACAGGCACGAACCGCCTCGACTGCAGTTAATACTTCCTCTTCTCCGAGGATGCGAGGTTCGCTACCCCCCTGAAGTAAGGCGCAGCGACGTAACTCGGCCGCTGTTACAGTGGTGGTCCCGGGACGGGTTACTACCACCCCCGCACCGATATTGGCTAAGGCCGCAGCTGTCTCCCAGTCCGCGCCCGCAGCCCGTGCTGTTGCCAAGAGGGCAATCACGGTATCACCCGCACCGGTAACATCGAACACCTCCCGAGCCTGGGCGCTGAACTGGACAGGGTCCGTACCAGCGGCGACTAGGGTCATACCTGACTGGCCTCGAGTCACGAGTAGGGCCTCGAGGCCGAGATTGTGACAGAGTTCCTCCGCCCTGTTGGCCAGGGTCTCCTCATCGGGGCAAGGCCCGGCGACTGACTCGAACTCAGTGCGGTTCGGGGTGAGGGCGGTTGCGCCTCGGTAGCGGTTAAAGTCACCCCCTTTGGGGTCGATCAGGACAGGTTTGCCGATCTCACGGGCTGCTGCTACCAAGTCTTCAACTGCATTTAAGGTCCCCTTGTTGTAGTCCGAGAGGACGACAGCATCTGCCTTGGGAAGGAGGGAGTGGAAGTGTCCCAGCAGGGAGGTCCCTTCGCACGCCCCGAGTTCCCGCTCGAAATCAAGCCGGAGTAGCTGTTGATTGCGACTCAAGATACGCAGCTTGTGCGGGGTGGGGGAGTGCGCGCTGCGCTCGGAGTGGAAGTGAACCCCAGCAGCTGCGAGCATCTTGGTCAGGAGCTCGGCTTCGGGGTCTTCCCCTATGATTCCGAGTAGATCGACCACTGCTCCAAGGGTGGCCCCGTTTAAGGCGACATTAGCAGCCCCACCAGGCCGGCTCTCTTCCCCTTCGATCTGAACCACCGGTACAGGCGCCTCCGGAGAGATCCGCCCAATAGGCCCGTACCAGTATCGATCCAGCATGACATCGCCGACAACCAAGAGATGGGCCTTTCGGAAGTCGGGTATCCACATGGCAGCGTTCGAACACTCGCATCGATTTGAGCCACTTCAGCCCCTTCGGAAGAGGCTGGAGCCTCAGTATGGTCGTAGGGTATTTAAAAGGTGGGCTGATTTTGTCGATCAATGCATTACGAAATAGATCATGGCCATGACAATCAAGACGAGGAGCAAACTTGGCAAGAACTGCAGCGTCTCGTGTGCCATCTCTCCCCATCTAATCGCCGACCACTTTCTCTTCCACGTTTTGATCAGGGAGCCGACAGAGTTATTTGGCTTCTGTCCCATACTTTCTACTCCGCATCGCTAGCAGAGACCCTGACATTGCCTCGGCCGATGCATTACTAGACCAGGGAGTTCCCCTTGCTCGAGACAAGTGGAGGCGAATGCTGACTGACCACTGGACAGACCGCTGATATAGAGGCAATCTGAACCAACTCCCAAGCCGCCTCTTTGATAAGATCCCGTGCAGGGTATTCTACAGCCTCGAAAACTCGAATTATGGCATTGACTGGGCCCATATGGTGAATACGCTACCAGATCCTCATTCGCTTTTAAATGTATCTCCCTAGGTCGGCTGGTCTCGGGATTCGGATGTGGCTTCAAACTGTTACTCGGCTATGACGACGCCATGCGCTCTATACTGATCGTTCGGCTGAGCGCCATCGGCGATGTGGTGATGGCATCTGCGATTATCCCGCCCCTGCGCCGCGCGTATCCACAAGCGCGCATCGATTGGTTGGTGGAGTCTGGGGTCGACGAGCTTCTCCAGGCCAACACCCGGCTCGATGAGGTGGTTGTCTGGCCGCGGAGGGATTGGGCCACACTGCTGCGGCGTGGTCGCCTTCTAGGATTGTTACGATACTGCTCAAAATTCGTGCGCTGTCTGCGCCGGCGTAACTACGAGCTCGTGCTTGATCTTCAGGGGCTTTGGAAGAGTGCGATCTGGGCCTTTCTCAGCGGTGCACCTCAACGGCTGGGATTGGGCTCAAGAGGGGGATGCCAGCTCCTTATGACCCAAGTCATCGCTCGGGGGAATACAGGGGAACGCATCGCCTCCGAGTACCTCCATCTGCTGCAGGAGCTCGGGGTCGACCCTGGGGCCTTCTTGATGGATCTCCCGGTGGGGCGTGATGATGCCGCCTCTGCCGCCTGCCTCCTCCAACGCCACGGGGTGGTTGATCGCTATGCAGTGATCTGTCCCTTTACTACCCGTACCCAGAAGCACTGGCTAGAGCACTACTGGGGGGAATTGGCCCGGCGCCTCCAAACCGAGTGGGGCTTAGCGGTCGTCATGTTGGGTGCTCCATCAGACAAGCCCGCTGCGCAACGTATTGCAGCTTGGAATGGAGGGCAGCTCCATAATCTCGTTGGGGCGAGCCGCCTTGGGGAGACGATTGCCCTGATTCGGGGGGCCTCCATTGTGATCGGGGTCGATACCGGCCTCACCCATATGGGTGTTGCCCAGGGAATCCCGGCAGTTGCCCTTTTCGGGTCGACCCGACCGTATCTCGATCCGGCGAATGGGCGAACGCTGATCTTGTATTCGGATCTTCCATGCGCCCCTTGCCGCCGCCATCCGATCTGCGGGGGCACCTTTACCTGTATGCGGGAGCTCCACGTAGAGCGGGTTATGCGAGCAGTAGGCCAGTTACTCAAGTAGGCTTGCCCATGAGGATCCTCCATCTGGAGGCGGGCAGGAACCTGTATGGAGGAGCTCAGCAGGTCCTCTACCTCCTGCAAGGGTTACAGGGGCTCGGGGGGAGCACGAACCTGCTTGCCTGCCCTACGGACAGTGCCCTAGCCGACGCTGCTGACGAAGTGGCCGACGCTGTTTTCCCCACGCCAATGGGGGGCGAGGCAGACCTCGGATTCGTATTTCGGATCAGGCGTTTACTCTGGGATACCCAGGCCCATCTTCTTCATATCCACAGCCGGCGTGGGGCAGATATCTGGGGAGGACTCGCTGGTCGGTCGGCGGGTGTAAAAGTGGTACTGAGCCGACGAGTCGACAACCCTGAGCCGCAGTGGTTGGTCTCTCCTAAGTATCGCCTCTACCATCGGGTGATCACAATCTCGGAAGGGATTCGCCGAGTACTGCTCTGGCAAGGGGTGCCACCTGAGAGGGTGAGCTGTATCCCGAGTGCAGTCGACGCAAATCGCTACCAGCTCCCCTGCGATCTCCCCTGGTTCCAAAAGGCCTTCGATTTGGGGCCGGACAACAAGGCCGTGGGAGTAGTCGCGCAGTTCATCGAACGCAAAGGCCACCGTAGCCTCCTTAAGGGTATCCCGCATATCCTAGAGGAGATGCCGGAGGCTCGATTTCTCCTCTTTGGTAAAGGCCCTTTGGACAGGGAATTGTGGCGCCGTTGCGCCGAGTTAGGGGTCGCTCACGCCGTACGTTTCCCCGGCTTTCGCACCGATCTGGAGCGTGTATTGCCTTGTCTACATGTGCTAGTCCACCCTGCCTTGCAGGAGGGCCTTGGGGTGGCGCTCCTCCAGGCTGCTGCGGCTGGGGTCCCCATAGTAGCCAGCGCGGTTGGAGGCATCCCAGAGCTCATCCGTCATAAGGTCCAAGGCCTCTTGGTCGAGCCGGGGGATCCAGTGGCGATCAGCCAGGCGGTCCAGTGCCTCCTGCAAGAGCCTGAATTCGCCCAACGCCTCGGGCAGGCCGCCCGAGAACGGGTGCAGGGTACGTTCTCGGTTCCGACAATGGCGGCAAGGCACCTTCAAATCTATCGAGCCCTCTTGGAGGGCTGGGGTGAAGGTTAAGTGCTGCGAGAGAATGCAGACAGTGCAGGAGGTGAGCAGGGCTGGACCGAGCGCGTTACCCCCCGGGTGGCGCTCTTCTCCAAGTTTTCACCGTATGGCGGGGTAGCCCGTATAATGGTTAATCTGGCAAATGCCCTGACCGCGCAAGGGGTGGCAGTCGATCTGCTGCTCGCTGCCAGTGGGTGTCCCTATCCGCACCAGCTCGATCCTCGGATACGGGTGATCGATCTGGGAACCGCCCATATCTATGGGGCCTTGCTCCCGCTCGCACGCTATCTCAGACGACAACGCCCGGATGTCCTGGTAGCAAGCCGCTACCGGGCCAGTCTGGTCGCCGTATGGTCTCGTTATTTGGCCTTTGGTCCCCGCTCCGGTATTCCCCGGGTGGCACTACGGATCGAAAGCGCGCTCTCCAGTTCAGCGGGGCGGCGAAGGGGACTCCGACGCTGGCTCTATTACTCCTCGATCCGCCGTGTCTATTCACAGGCTGCGGTGATCCTCGCTGTCTCCCATGGTGTGGCCGAGGACTTCGACGAGATTGCCCACCCCCATAATAGGCAGGTCCACGTCGTGCCGAATCCTGTCGTGACCCCCCAACTTATGGAGAGGGCCCAGGAGTCAGTCGACCACCCTTGGTTCAAAGTAGGGGGACCACCCATTATTTTGGGGGTGGGTCGGTTTACTCGCCGCAAAGACTTTGCCACTTTGGTCCGTGCCTTTGCACAGGTCCGAAAGCAAGGCCCTTGCCGTTTGGTCCTTATTGGAGACGGAGAGGAACGGTCTCGGCTCGAGGCCCTGGCCGGGCGTCTGGGTGTGGCTGATGCGGTGGACTTCCCTGGGGTGACCCACAACCCGTACCCCTATATGGCCCGTGCCCAGGTGTTGGCCCTCTCCTCTCGGGGTGGAGAGGGCTCCCCCAATGTGCTGAAGGAGGCGATGGCGCTTGGCTTGCCTGTGGTCTCGACCGACTGCATGAGCGGTCCGTGCGAGATCCTTCAAGGGGGTCGACTCGGCGGGCTGGTTCCGGTCGGAGATGCAAGCGCACTGGCCCAGGCCTTGGTGGATACACTCGCCGCCCCTCCGGACCCTGAGCGTCTTCGAGCGGCGATGGAGCCCTATTCAGCGGCTGCAAGCGCACGCCGTTATAAGGAGGTTTTGGGGCTAGGACTCGCTGCTGCCCCCAGTGATCTGGGTTAGGCGATGGCTGAGCAACGGATCGCTATCTTTCTCTCCTTCTCTGGAGAGGGGGGGGTAGAGCGAATGATGGTCAACCTGGCCAGCGCCCTGGCGCAGGCCGGCTATCCGGTCGATTTGGTGCGAGCGAAGGTCCAAGGGAGCCATGCCGTCGCCCCTCCACCCGGTATCCGGGTAGTCGATCTGGGGACCCGCCATACTTGGTCAAGCCTTCGGCCCCTTATCCGCTATCTACGCCGGGAACGGCCAGTGGCACTGCTGGCCGCCAAGGATCGAGCCAATCGAGTGGCCCTACGGGCACGCCGTAAGGCGGGTGTCCCAACACGGATTGTGGTGCGGTTGGGGACCCATCTCACCCAGTCTCTGGAAGGGCGGTCGCCTTTCCAAAGGTGGCTTCGCTACGCCCCGATGCGACGCGCCTATCCCCAGGCCGACGCGATTGTGGTTCCCTCCTATGGGGTGGCTGAGGATACCGGCACAATTACCGGAATACCCCCCCAACGGATCTGGGTAATCGCCAACCCCGTCTTGACACCCGAGCTCTTCGCGCGGGCCCAGGAGCCTCTTCACCATCCTTGGTTTCGTCCCCGGCCCAGCAAACCGCCAGTGATCCTCGCGGCTGGACGCCTGACCCGACAAAAGGGTTTCCCTACCTTGCTCGAGGCCTTCGCTCGGCTGTGCGCGCGCCGTCCTGCTCGGCTCTTGATCCTCGGTGAAGGCCCGGACCGTCCCTATTTAGAAGCGATGAGCAGGCGCCTGGCCGTTGAAGGGCTGGTGGATCTACCAGGCTTTCAAACCAATCCCTACGCCTATATGAGCCGGGCGGCCTTATTTGTGCTTTCCTCCCGATGGGAGGGGTTGTCCAACGTCTTGGTCGAGGCCCTTGCACTTGGGGTGCCGGTCGTAGCGACCGATTGCCCGAGTGGGCCGCGAGAGATCCTGGATCACGGCCGTTACGGTGCCCTCGTGCCGGTCGGGGATGCTGGCGCCTTAGCAGAAGCCATGGCTGCGACCTTGGATCGTCCCAACAGGGATTGGACCGCCCTGCAGACAGTGACCCATCCCTACCACGCGATCCTGAGCGCCAGGCGCCATCTAGCTGCCCTCGGGTTCGAGGAAGAGGAGGGTTAGGGCTGGAATGCTACTCTCTTGCAGATATAAGTTCCTCTTTGTCCACATTGCCAAAACAGGGGGGACAAGTATCCGGGCGGCCCTGCGCCCCTATACTTGGCGTGACCCCTATCGGATTCCCCAATTCGTATGCAGTCGCCTAAGCGCTCTGACCCGACACCAGATCGGAGCAAAATTCCCACGGCACGCCAAGGTGGTCACCGCAAAGGAGATGCTCCCGGGTGATCTCTTCGCTGCGCTGTTCAAGTTCGCCTTTGTGCGCAATCCGTGGGATCTCCAAGTCAGCTCTTACCACCATATACGGTGGGAACGGCCTCATTTGCTTGAGGGAATTTCGGACTTCGAGACCTTTTTATGGTGGAAGTTGGAAGGGAAACGACCCTACCATTATATCCTCGACGCCTCGGTGGAACCGCAATGGTACTCATTAATCGACCTCACCGGAGAGCGCATCGTCGACTTTGTCGGGCGCTATGAGAACCTACACGAGGATTTCACCGCGATTGGGGACCGCCTTGGTCTCGATGCTCCGCCGCGGCTACCGCACAAGCGCCGCTCACAGGCGCGAACCGACTACCGGTGGTACTACACCGATGCTGCAGCAGAGCTTGTTGACCGGTACTTTAAGCTCGATATCGAGGGATTTGGCTATACGTTCGATTAGGTTGCTGTAGCGATGGGTAAACTCGCTCGGTTAACCCTCAATGGGTGGGCGCTTGTAATCCGTGTTGACAGTCAGCCTAATATAGGTTAAGGATTTAGGGTCTTGATGGGGGATCGTCTAGCGGTAGGACGACGGATTCTGGATCCGTTAACCCAGGTTCGAATCCTGGTCCCCCAGCCACCTCAAGGACCACTCCACTGAGCCCTCACTCACCTTGGAGGAATCGCTTCGTCTGTGCCCGCCGTGCCTTGCACACCGAGGCCATCGCTTCAGCTCGTCGAGCAGTCTGCCAAGCAGCCCAAGCCTCAGTCGTGGGGTTGGTGATGGTGTACTCCCACCTTTCTGGATAGTGCAGTGAGATCCAGGGATTGGGATCGGAGTTTGAAGCCCGAGTAGGCCGCACCTGCAGGTAGAGGCAAGGGAGCTTTACGGCTTCCCATTTCCCTTGGGGCCGCCTTTTCCAAACCCCGCTAAGTGCTTGCTGGAACTCCGATAGGGTACGGGCGGAGAATTCGGCTTGATAGCTTGTACCGTTTGTCAACCTGAACCACATACGACCTCCCAGTACGATAGTGGATCAGCTCATGCTCGCCTTTAGCTGGCTATTGGCTTGCTTCCAACCATTTCAGTACTGTTATCCTCGTCTAAGGAGAGCCCATTACCATTGATCTGGATCAAGTCTGTACAGGGGCTTACAGGTAGGGGGAGAGCAACCGAGTGACCCCATCACGCAGCTTGATCGGGAGGCTCCGGCCTTCGAGCTCAACGAGTGTGGCCCTCTTCGAGCGGTTGATCTTGGATCGGACCAGTTGTGTAAGCCCTTCAGCGAGTTGGGCATCGTAGCACTCCAGATTGAACTCGAAGTTCAAGAATAGGCTCCGCGCATCCCAATTTGCGGAACCAAAAAAGGTCCAGGCTTCATCGATGACCATCAGCTTTGTATGTTCAAAGGGGGGTGGAGAGAACCAGATGCGGCAGCCATGCTCCAGCAGTTGCCCTAAGATGGCTGTCGAGGCCCACTGGACCAAAGCCAAATAGTTCCTCTGCGGTAAGACGATATCGATCTCGATCCCACGCATAGCGGCTACCTTGAGGGCCGTGCTCAAGGCGGTGTCGGGTAGGAAGTAGGGAGAGACAATCAGTACCGAGGATTGGGCGCAGGCAAGGCCCCCGAGCAAGGTCAACTCCAACTTGTCGAGGTCTTCATCGGGGCCTGCAGGGACCCCACGGGCGAGCACCTCGCCCATTGGTTCGATCGGGGGGAACCAGGTCTCGCCTTCCAGCAGTTCTCCTGAGGAGAACCACCAATCTGTGGCGAATACCTCTTGCATGTGGGCCACAACCGGTCCGTGTACCCGAAAATGGAGATCCTGCGCGGGATTGCGGGGCTGGGTCTGCAGGAGGTTCTCCTCACAGATGTTCATTCCCCCGCTGAATCCGAGCTCCCCGTCCACAACAAGGATCTTACGGTGGCTCCGGAGGTTCATGTACCGGAATCGCCAAGGGATCAGGGTGGGAATGAATTGAGTTACATGGATCCCGGCCCGACTTAGATACCATGCCATTGATGGCCAACTGTAGCGGGAGCCCACGTCATCGATGATGACTCGTACCTCGATCCCCCGCCGTACGGCTTGGTGAAGCGCATCGAAGAACATCCTCCCAGCATGGTCATTGTTGAATATATAGCTGCTCAGGGTGATCGAACGAGTGGCCTTTTCAATGGCATCGAGCATAGCGGGATACGCTTGGTCACCGTTTATCAAGGCCTCGATGCGGTTCCCGGGGAGTAAAGGGAGCTGGGTTACCCCAGTGACAAGCTTAGCCAATGCCTGGAGATGGAGGCGATCCGATCTAAGTTGCCCTTGGACCAACCTTGTGGCGTGGTGGGGGTTGGCCGGGTTCGAGGTGTGGTAGCGCCTGTGGCCGCGGAGGGTAGAGGCCTTCCTCTCAATACGGTTGATCCCGAAGCCAATGTAGAGGAGCGCGCCGAGAAAGGGGGCCAGCCAAATTACGCCTACCCAGGCGATTACCGCCTGTGTATCCCGTTTATGTAAGATCACGTGGCCGGAGGTAAGGAGGCTGACCACCAAATTGAGTGAAACCACCAAGTAGGGCCAGAATTCGGTGGCCAACCCAGGTAGAGGTAGATCAAGGGGAAAAGGGTCCATTAGATATAAAAGGGGTTAGCCTTCTGCCTGCAGCTAACCCCCTCAACCGATCGGTGGAGCCGGTCGGGATCGAACCGGCGATTTCTACAATGCCATTGAAGTTTTCCTTCACGTCCCTTATTTAAAATTAACAACTTAGCGCATCCGCCCCAGCGCTTCCATGACTCTGCGTGACCAAAACGGCCTGGACGTGACG
>CAYUWI010000014.1:0-21143 GCA_964448275.1 uncultured Gammaproteobacteria bacterium
GCCCCAATCCAGATCGCTCCAGCGCATGCGCTTGGGAACAGGTAGCTCGGTGATCACCCGCGGCAGCACCTCGGACAGCACGGTCCGGGCCTTCCGCCCCTCCTGACGCTCGGTAAAGAATAGGTATTCCCCATTTTCGGTCAGCCGGCGTTCCAGGTCAGTCGCCTCGACCCCGAACCGACTGGCGAAGCCGGTGGCGGCCTTGGTCGGGTTACCGGCGTCGTCGAACGCGACGGAGACCGGTGGGCCACGGTACTCGATTTCCTGGTCTGGCTGCCTTGTAGATAGAACTGGGAAAAATACAGTAAGCCGCCTTGGTGTGGAGTAAACTCGGGGCGCAGTCTCTAAATCAAAGGTTCCTAAAAGATTCTGGGCAGTTAAGGCATGGCCTAGCTCATCCTTTAACCGTTCGATTAGCTGATCCTGCATACCCGCGGGGAGCTCCTCTACCCCGATCTCCAGCAGAAGGGCCCGGCTCCCGCTCATGCCGACCGATCCTTCAGGAGTGGGTAGCCGCGCCGCTCACGCTCGGTCAGGTAGCCCTCGGCGCAGCCCTCGGCCAGGTCACGCACCCGGCCGATGTAGCGGGCACGCTCAGTGACACTGATGGCATGGCGGGCATCGAGTAGGTTGAAGAGGTGGGAGCACTTGAGGCAGTGGTCGTAGGCCGGAAAGGGCAGGCCTGCCTCCAGCAAACGGCGGCCCTCTGCCTCAAGGGCGGTAAATTGATCGAACAGGAGATCGGTATCGGCCCTCTCGAAGTTGTAGCGGGAGAACTCTACCTCGCCCTGGTGGGCGACCTCGCCGTAGGAGAGGTCTTCGTTCCAGGCCAGTTCGAAGACTGACTCCACCGCTTGCAGGTACATCGCGATCCGTTCCAGGCCGTAGGTCAACTCGCCCATGACCGGCCGGCAATCGAAACCCCCTGCCTGTTGGAAGTAGGTGAACTGGGTAATCTCCATTCCATTAAGCCAGACCTCCCAACCGAGCCCCCAAGCCCCTAAAGTCGGGGATTCCCAATCGTCCTCGACAAAGCGGATGTCGTGGACCAGCGGATCGACCCCGAGTCGTACTAAGGACCCCAAAAAGAGCTCCTGAAAGTCGAGCGGTGAGGGCTTCAGGACCACCTGGAATTGGTAATAGTACTGGAGACGGTTGGGATTCTCCCCGTAGCGGCCATCGGTCGGGCGCCGTGATGGTTGTACATAGGCTGCCCGCCACGGCTCTGGACCAAGGGCACGTAGGAAGGTGGCAGGGTGGAAGGTCCCTGCCCCAACCTCCAGATCGTAAGGTTGCTGGATGATACAGCCCTGATCCGCCCAGTACCGTTCCAGCTCGAAGATCAGCTCCTGGAAATTCATTCTCCATTCCAAGGGGGTTACCCGGTACCTTCGACTCCCTGGATAAGACCAAACGGGTCCTCTCCTGCGCCGACACCGGCCAAGTGTAAACGAAGCCCCCCCGAAGCGCCTAGGGGAACCCTCGCTAGCACTCAGCCCGATCCATGGGCCATGACGCTGACCACATTGGGTCGGTAGAATGGAACCCTCATGCAGGGAGTCCGGGCCACGGCAGTGAGACGGGAGAGGGCTCGCTGGAAAAACGAGCACACTGGGTCACGCTCGACACCTCAGAAACGAAGGGACCTGTGAGATGGATAAGCCTCGCTGCACTGTTGATATTATCGTGACCGACGAGGCAGGCCAGGTCCTCCTGATCGAACGCCGCACCCCCCCCTATGGATGGGCCCTGCCGGGCGGTTTTGTGGACCCGGGGGAGCGACTGGATGCAGCTGCACGAAGGGAGGCAAGAGAAGAGACGGGGATCGAGCTCGAGGACCTAATCCAGTTTGCCACATACTCGGAACCGAGCCGGGACCCACGAGGCCATACCCTCTCGACTGTCTACCTCGCCACCGCCCACGGACAGGCACAGGCAGCAAGTGATGCTGCCCAGATCGCCTGGTTCCCCCTCGATGCCCTCCCCAAGATGGCCTTCGACCACGCTCAAATCCTGCAAGACTACATCCACTACTGCACCACGGGAGAACGCCCTCGCTTGCCCTAAGCAAAGCGGAGAGTTGTGAGTCGGGTTTGTTGGTTGGGATGGCTCAATACGGGGCCACTTCCCGGGGAAGGAGAAGAGAGAGGGAAAAGGCCTAGTCGGTATTCAATGGTCCCCTCCCGCCTTCCCTAACCCCAGATTCTCCCAGATACGTCGGGTCGCTTCGGCCTTATTCAAGGTATAGAAGTGGATCCCTGGAACACCGTTGTTCAGCAGATCTTCGGCTTGGCGGGTGGCGATCTCGATACCAAGCTCCTTTTGAGACTCAGGGTCTTCTTGATAGTACTCCATGCACTTGCGGATCCAGAGCGGGATGTCGGCTCCGCAGATCTGGGAGAAGCGATCGATCTGCTGGAAGTTGGTGATCGGCATCAGGCCGACCTTGACCGGGATGTCCGTCCCAAGGCGTCGGACCTCATCAACGAACATATAGTAGGAAATGTTGTTGAAGAAATACTGGGTGGTGGCGATATCTGCCCCTGTTTGCGCCTTGCGCACAAAGTTGTGCATATCCGTCCACGGATCCGGGGCTTCCGGATGGAACTCGGGATAGGCACCTACCACGATCTCGAAGCCCCCGAACTCCCGGATAAAGGCAACCAGTTCATTAGCGTACCGAAATCCCCCCTCCTTAAAGGCCTCTTCATCCTCTGGGATATCCCCACGCAGCGCAATAATCCGCTTGATTCCAGCAGCGCGATAGCGCTCGAGGATGGCACGGATGTCCTCTTGGCGGGATCCAATACAAGAGAGATGCGGGGTAGCCTCAAGCCCTACCTCATTCTGGAGGTACGTGACCGTTTCAAAGGTCCGCTCCCGGGTGCTACCCCCCGCTCCAAAGGTCACTGAACAATACTCCGGCCCGAGCTCCTTGAGGGATTCGGCAGTCTCCCGCAAACGCCTCTCACCGGCTTCATTCTTGGGGGGGAAGAACTCAAAGGAGAATTCAAAATCTTGGCGTTTGAAACCCATAGGCTCCACCTCAAATTGAATAACCAGGAAAATTGGAGCCAGCCTCCGGCCTATTCCGGCCCCTTCGACTGGCCCCAGGGCACAGGGCAACTTCTATCGAGTGGACCTCAGGACCCTGTGTATCCGAGGAAGGGTGCTCGCGCCGATATCACACCCTCACCCTAGGTCGACCGTTGTGTGGTCCCTGGAGCACCCCTCCTTTGTCCCTACTTTAATACCGGTAGTGATCGGCCTTATAGGGTCCCTCCACAGGCAACCCAAGGTATTCGGCCTGCTCGGGATCCATACGCGTGACCCTACCCCCGAGCCCCTCCACATGGACTCGCGCAACCTCTTCATCAAGGTATTTGGGTAACACGTAGACGCGGTTTTCGTACTCTCTGTTTCGGGTAAAGAGCTCGATCTGGGCGAGCACCTGATTGGAGAAGGAATTCGACATTACAAAACTGGGGTGGCCAGTGGCATTGCCGAGATTCAGGAGGCGCCCTTTAGAGAGCAGGATGAGCCGCTTGCCGTCTGGCCAGATTACATGGTCCACCTGGGGTTTGATCTCTTCCCACTCGAGCTCGCCCAAACCGTCTACATCGATCTCATTGTCGAAATGACCGATATTGCCGACGATCGCGTTGTGCTTCATCTGGTCCATGTGCTGGCGGGTAATGACGTTCTTGTTTCCCGTGGCCGTGACAAAGATATCCGCCTGGGATGCGACATCGTCCATATTGACCACTTCGAAGCCCGCCATAAGCGCCTGGAGGGCACAGATCGGGTCGATCTCCGTGATGGCCACACGTGCGCCCATGGCCTGCAAGCTTTGAGCCGACCCCTTGCCCACATCGCCGTAGCCACAAACTACGGCGTATTTGCCGGCCACCATTACATCGGTAGCGCGCTTGAGGCCATCGAGTAGGGATTCGCGGCATCCGTACAGATTGTCAAATTTGGATTTGGTCACAGAATCATTGACATTAATGCACGGAGTCTTCAGTCGACCCTGTTGCTCGAGATGATAGAGGCGACGTACCCCAGTCGTGGTCTCCTCACTAATCCCGTAGATCCCAGCGAGCAGGTCGGGGTACTGCTCATAGACCATCTCCGTGAGATCACCCCCGTCATCGAGGAGCAGATTCGGGCGCCAACCATTTGGACCCTGAATGGTCTGTTCAATACACCATACATATTCCTCTTCGGTCTCCCCTTTCCAAGCGAATACCGGGGTACCGACGGAAGCAATGGCCGCAGCGGCCTGATCCTGAGTAGAGAAGATGTTACAGGAACTCCAGCGGACCTCCGCGCCGAGCTGCTGTAGGGTCTCGATCAGGACGGCCGTTTGCACTGTCATGTGGATGCAGCCAGCGATCCGCGCCCCCTCAAGGGGCTTCTGGGAACCCCACTCATTGCGCAACTTCATGAGACCCGGCATCTCGGTCTCCGCGATCTGGATCTCCCTACGTCCCCATCCAGCGAGACCAATATCCGCTACCTTATAGTCATTGGCCATAATCCTGCTTACTCCTCTTATCGGTCATAAACTCGTCGATGCAGTACTTGACCTGTCTCCAGATAAAACAAACCCCGGAAGGGCTTAGGCCCACCCGGGGCCCAGAGACCAAGCCACGTTTTAGAGCCCAGCGTCAGCCCGGAGACCTTCGGCCCGATCCGTCTTCTCCCAGGTAAATTCTGGCTCCGGTCGTCCGAAGTGGCCGTTTGAAGCCGTCTTGCGGTAGATCGGACGCAACAAATCGAGCATTTGGATGATGCCCTTCGGACGCAGGTCGAAGTGCTTGCGGATTAGCTCCTCGATTAGGCTATCCTCGACCTTGGCCGTCCCAAAGGTCCTGACATGGATCGAGACCGGATTGGCCACCCCAATGGCATAGGCCACCTGGATCTCGGCGATGTCGGCTAGACCGGCTGCAACTACGTTTTTGGCCACATAGCGAGCGGCATAAGTCGCACTCCGGTCCACCTTGGTCGGGTCCTTTCCAGAGAACGCGCCACCCCCATGACGGGCCATACCACCGTAGGTATCAACAATAATCTTGCGTCCGGTCAAACCGCAGTCACCCACCGGACCACCGATGACAAACCTACCGGTAGGGTTAACGAGGTATTTGGTCTCCTCAGACCGCATCTCTGCAGGAATAACCGGTTTGATAATCTCTTCCACGACAGCCTCTTTGAGGTCATCGTAAGAGACATCTTCGCCATGTTGAGTAGAAAGCACGATGGTATCGATGGTTTTCGGAGTATTCCCCTCATATCGAACCGATACCTGTGACTTGGCGTCGGGACGTAACCATGGCAGCTTCCCGCTATTGCGGACCCGTTTTTGCTGCTCAGTAAGTTGGTGGGCGTACTGGATCGGCATCGGCATGAGCTCATCAGTCTCATTCGTCGCATAACCGAACATCAATCCTTGATCGCCAGCCCCCTGGTCAAGGTCGAGCCCTGAACCCTCGTCGACCCCCTGTGCAATGTCCTGGGATTGCTTGTCCAAAGCGGCCAGTACTGCACAAGTATTGCCGTCGAACCCGATATGGCTGTCGTTGTAGCCGATATCCACGACTGTGTTACGCACCACCTCAGGATACTCGACCCGAGCACCACTGGTGATCTCCCCGGAGAGCACAACCATACCGGTGTTGACCATCGTCTCGCAGGCTACCCGGGAGTGGGGATCTTGTGCGAGCAAGGCGTCGAGAATGGCATCAGAGATGTTATCGGCGACCTTGTCAGGGTGCCCCTCACCGACTGACTCTGAAGAGAAAAGATAACTACGTGCCATGCAGGGAATCTCCTTCGCGTCTGGTTCAGTTAATGTATGTAATCGGACTTCACCGGCGCTTCGGCAAGGCCCTACGTTTCTACTTATCGACCACGAAATATACCCAACCGATCTTTCCGGCACTGGCTGAGTCCACCCAAAACTTAAGGGCCTTCGAGGTCTGATCGACTAAGTCCTTGCCGATGCGCTGTTCGAACTCTTCTCGGCGCTGCTCCAGCTGATTACGGACCCAGGAATAGGTCAAGGCCACATTAGGAGACCAATCCTCCTCGACCCGGACCTTGAAACCAATCTTCCGCAAGGCCTCTTCGTAGTCAGGTGCGTCCCACATATCTGGGGACTTCACCCGCTCGTAGATCTTTTGGCGATCCTCGTCGGGTGTTCCACGGCGTACTAATAGTTCGGTAAACACCAGGCGTCCATCCGGTCGTAGGACTCGGTATGCCTCCTCGAGGATTTGCCGTTTATCAGCGGCATGTAGGAAGGACTCCTGGCAACAGTAGTAGTCAAATACCTCATTATAGTAGGGCAGATCATGAAAATCGGCCCACTCGAATGTGATGAGGTCATCTAGACCTTCCTGTTTGGTCAGCTCACGTCCCCACTCGAGCTCCTTCTCTGAGATGTCGCTCGCCACGACGCGGCACTCGTAGGTCCGCCGGAGATAGCGAGCCAGCGCACCATGGCCACATCCGACTTCGAGGACCTGATGCCCCGCCTGCAGACCAACCCCTTGGGCCAAACGCTCATTGGAGCGGTCCATAGCGGTTTGAAGGCCCTCCTGCGGGGAGACGAAAAACCCCATATGGATATTCTCTCCCCAGATATCGCGATAGATCTCATTGGCTGCGCCGTCGTAGTACTCCTTGGTGACCTCGACGACACTACGCTGGTCCGTACTCACCTCGTTCATCGTCAACACTCTCCTTCAGGATCCGGCTCTTGGAGCTGAGCTCAATCGCCTCGGGGCTTATAAGCCACCTGCTGGATAAAGCCCACTTCGTCGCTCTTAAAAGGCTTCTCGAAGTCCCCATAACATTCGACATTGATGAAACCGGCATCTTCGAGTAAAAACGAGACGTAGCTCCTACGGAGCGGATACATCTTGAGCTCAAACGTGGACCCATCCGGGAAGGTGTACTTAAAGCGAACCATGTAACGGCTAATATCTGCAGGTCGCGCATCTACCTTGCCAGTATAGGCGCCCTGCTTGGAGTCGGCCTGGTGGTACTTGCCCTCGAGTATGGCGTCGTAGTTGCGGTGGTCAAGGATGATCATGCCGCCCGGTTTGATCGTGTTGTACATAGCCAATAAGGCATCCCGGCGGTCTTCATGATCGAAGATGTGGGTGAAAGAGTTACCCAAGCAGATCAAGGCGTCAAAGCGATTCTCACCAAACTTCTTATCTAACTCAAGCCAGTCTGTAACTCCGATGTATTTGAGGCTGACCCCGGCCCTCTCAGCATTCTCGCGAGTCTTGCGAACCATGTTCTCAGAGCCATCCGTGGCCACGACCTCAAACCCCTCACGGGCCAAGGTCACCGAGTGAAAACCTGTTCCGCAAGCCACATCAGCGACCGTTTTAACCCCGTGGTTGTGGAGCAAGCGCTGATAGAATCCACCTTCAGAGTGGATTCGGCCTTCCCACCCTACGAGTTCATCCCAATGTTCAGCAAAATCCTTCGTATACTGAGCATACTGCTCACCGGAATCCTTGTTCAGGATCGTCATATACTTATCCTTTCCCTGGTGGATTTAAGACAACATATCCTGTCGCTTAGTATATATAGACACCGCCCCCCTGATAGGGCTGCCCTTAGGGACAACCTACATTTGCTTGGGCTTGGCGTGGGTCACGTTGCTTGTCTTATAAGGAGGAGAGGGGTCCGAGTAGGCTCCAACAAGCCTAAGGGACAAGGGAGGAGAAGAGGATAATTTTGTATTTCTGACACTCCAACCAGCCACCCTACGCCTCCTACAGGTCTGCAGGTGGTGCGACAGGAGTCAGTCATACTAGACCGCAACCAGTAGTATATCTTTATATATTATCACATCTACACCTAACAAGTAAAGCTCCAATCGCATCTTTCCTCTATGGCGCGCGCCGTGGGCGGACCTCAGTCCGCCCCGACACTCGACAGCTAGCCTAAACGGATGAATCGCTAGTGGCTTTAAGCTGTGGCTACCTTGCTCCGTGCCTCTCGTGCCGCTTCTACCATATTGGCTAGGGCACTTTTGGTCTCCGGCCAATCACGGGTCTTAAGGCCACAGTCCGGGTTGACCCAAAGCCGATCCTTGGGGATCACCTTGGACGCCTTTTGCATAAGTTCGACCATCTTCTGAACATCCGGCACCAAGGGTGCGTGGATATCGTAGACACCCGGCCCAATCTCGTTCGGGTATTGGTAGTCCACAAAGGCGTCTAGAAGCTCCATATCCGAGCGTGAGGTCTCGATCGTAATGACATCAGCATCCAAGGCTGCGATGGAATCGATGATGTCATTGAACTCGGAGTAGCACATGTGGGTATGGATCTGAACGTCGTCGCGTACCCCGCTTGAAGCCAATCGGAAGGCCTTAACAGCCCAGTTCAAGTACTCTTCCCAGTTCTTCCGCCGCAAAGGCAGCCCCTCACGGAAGGCCGGCTCATCGATCTGGATCACCTGGATCCCAGCATCTTGTAAGTCCTGCACCTCATCGCGCAAGCCAAAGCCGATCTGCATAGCCACCTCTGAGCGTGGCAAGTCGTCCCGTACAAACGACCATTGCAGGATGGTAACCGGTCCGGTCAACATACCTTTAACCGGCTTATCAGTGAGCGACTGGGCATAGGTGATCCAGTCCACCGTCATCGGGTTCGGCCGGCTTACATCACCATAGATAATAGGCGGTTTCACACAACGGGAACCGAAACTTTGGACCCACCCATTGGCGGTAAAGGCAAAACCCTCCATAAGCTCGCCAAAATACTCCACCATATCGTTCCGCTCGGGTTCGCCATGGACCAGGACATCGAGCCCCAGAGACTCCTGGGCGCGGATATCTTGCTCAATGACCTTGCGCATTTCAGCGTTATACTCATCCTTACTTAGCTTACCTGCCTTATAGTCACGGCGCACACGGCGTATATCACTCGTTTGTGGGAAGGAACCGATGGTGGTGGTAGGGAAGTCAGGCAATTGGAGGTATTTCCGCTGGGCCTCCCTTCGAGTGGGATAGTCGTGGTCACGTTGGACCATATCTTCAGTGATATTCTTGGTTCGCTCCCGTACCTTGGGTCGATAGGTATAGGAGGAATTGCGTCGGGCTTCATTGGCCTGATGGCTCTTGGCGAGCTGCTCGGCTACAGCCGAACGTCCCTCAGTCAATGCTCGTTTCAGGAGAGCCACCTCAGCGATCTTCTGTACAGAGAAAGCCAGCCAAGACTTGATCTCCTCATCAAGCTTCTCTTCTAAGGCGAGATCCACCGGGCTGTGCAACAGTGAACAAGAGGGAGCAATCCACAGGCGGTCCTTGCCGAGCTGTTGGGCCACCGGCTCGAGGCGCTCGAGGGCTGCCTCTAGATCTGTACGCCAGACGTTACGGCCATCCACGAGTCCTAACGAAAGGACCTTGGAGTCAGGTAGGGTATCCAAGACCGGAGCTAGCTGCTCCGGAGCGCGTACCAGATCGAGATGCAGGGCGGCCACAGGCAACTGCAAGGCCAGAGATGTGTTGTCCTCCAGTCCACCGAAGTAGGTCGCGACTAGGGTCTTAGGGCCAACATCTGCCAGCTGACGATAGGCGGTGCGGAAGGCCTGTTGCCATGCCTCAGGCAAATCCAATACCAAGATGGGTTCGTCTATCTGGACCCAGGTTGCACCCTGCTTGGCGAGTCTCTCTAAGATCTGAGTATAGACCGGAAGGAGCCGCTCAATAAGCGTCAGCTTGTCGAACTCTTCCCCCTTAGTCTTACCCAACCAGAGGTAGCTCAAAGGGCCAAGCAGGACAGGCTTGGGCTGATAGCCAGCTGCGACAGCCTCATCTAGCTCGTCAAAGAGCTTATCCGAGGTGATCTGGAAATCCATATCGCGGGTAAATTCTGGGACCATGTAGTGGTAGTTGGTATCGAACCACTTCGTCATCTCGAACGGGGTCGCTTCACTCCCTTGGGCGGAGCGGCCACGCGCCATGACGAAATAGGTATCCAAATCCACCTTCCCCTGGACGGGCCCGAAACGTTCTGGTACCGCGCCGAGTAAGGCGCTCATATCCAATACCTGGTCATACCAAGAGAAATCGCCCACAGGCACGTAATCCAAACCGGCCTCAGCCTGCTGCTGCCAGTGGCGTGCGCGCAGATCTCGGCCCGTGGCCTCAAGTTCCTCTCGACCCAATTCCCCTTTCCAGTAGGCCTCTACGGCGCGCTTCAATTCGCGACGGGCACCGATCCGGGGGAACCCCAGGTTGTGTGCTGTAACCATGTGTTCTCCTTTCCACTCTTCTGTGTTGTTAGTTCACTAGGAATGGATTTGGTTCATTGCGTAGGCAAATTCGATTCAAGCATCGCTTCCTCATCCGGATAGATTGCCTTCTCTGTGATGACCTTGTGCATGGAGACATCGTGCGGTCCGGTCGCAACCTCATCGAATAGCTGCGATTCGAAACAAACCCCCACTCGCAATGCATCTGGGCGCGTCTGGATCAACAGTCGATCGTAATAACCCTGGCCATTACCCAGTCGGCCACCGTGGCGGTCAAATCCGACCCCAGGCACCATGATGAGATCGAGCTCTTTGACATCGACCCTCTTGCCTGGCTCATTCCAGCGCTCTGGGGGTGGCTCTAGGATCTCACAACTACCCGTTACGAGTTCATCCAGATCCTGGAGATGCCACAAGCGCAAAAGGTCTCCCGCACAATAAGGGATGACGATCCGTTTCCCCCTGCCAAGGGCGGCGGCCAGATGGGTTCGGGTACGAACCTCTGACCGGATATCGACATACCACATAACAGTTCGGGCAGCTTGGTAGGCCGATAGATGAACGAACTTCTCACAGATGAGCCAGCTCAACTTATCCTTATTTATCTGGGCATCACGAGCACGATAGGCTCGGCGTCGCAACTCGCGCTTGCGCTCCTCCAAGGGTTCCAACCCCACAGTGGGCATGGACAGACCATCCTTACAACAAAGATATTAATAATTGAGTTAAAGGGACCCAGGGAAATCAGGCACACCAGCCAGTCGCTCCAGATCCTCGGGACGATCGACATCCCAGCGGATCGCTAGGGCGTGCCAATGGTACTGGTGCCGATCCAAGAGGTTTCGCATTTCCTGCCAGACCCGATTTGTTCCCCAGGGTAGACCGAGGGATAACTCCGCAATCGATCGGTTTGCTCCAAGCAGGACAAAGCCCCCATCCTCGCTCGGGTTCACCACTACCTCATAGCCCTCAGATAGAGCAGCTATTGCACTTCGCACATCATCCACTCCCAATTCCGGGGCATCAGTGGCCACGATAATCGCCTGCGAGACGGCCTTGAGAGTTTGCTCCAAGGCATTCCCTATACGCTCACCCAGATCCAGGCCCCCTTGGGTATAGAGAGTAACTCCATACTTGGCCTGACAGGCTTGGAAGAAGGGGTGGTCTATCGAGGGGGTGCACCACAGTTGAACAGGGCATATAGCCTCACTTCCAAGCCTGACCAAGGTGTGATGGACCATACGTGTGTACAGTTCGGCAGCCTCCCTTTCCCCCAGAGGGGGGCACAGGCGAGTCAAGACTTGACCTGGCTCAGGGGCCTTGCTGAAAACAAGGATGCGTGTGTCGGGGAAAGTATAGATCATGTCCACTTTATGAGAGACAGGGGAGGGCTAGTAGGCGCGATGATAGATGCGGGCAAGCAAGCCAGGATCGGCACCGAGGTAATAGCCTAGACGCAAACAATGCATCAGAAGGATTGTCCGTACGACTCCCGCTTCCTCCCAACGACGGGAGGAGGTGGATACCCGCTGCCTTAGGCAGAGGGGTCGACCGTAAGCTTGCTTAAGCTTGTGACTCAAAGCGATATCTTCCATAAGGGCAATCTCAGGGTAGCCTGCTATCCCCCAGAAAGCCTTCCGGTAGACGAATAGAGCCTGATCTCCTGTTGCGATCCCGGTCCAGCGCGAGCGTAGGTTCATCCCCCGCTCCACTCCAGCCAACAACCCAACATGCTCGGAGCACGAGAGATGGATATCGAAGCGCCCCCAAATCCGCCCCGTGGTCTCTAAACCCGACAAGAGGGCCTGGTCGGCCTCTCTTGGGAGCTGGGTATCAGCATGGAGGAAGAGGAGGACCTTCCCGCCCGCTACGGCAGCACCTGCATTCATTTGAGGTGCCCGGCCCGGGGCAGTCATCAGAATCCGATCAACTAAGGGGCGAGCTAACTCGACAGTCCTATCCCGACTCCCCCCATCGACCAAGATCAAGTCGTGTCCCCTAGAACGCAATCCCTGCAAGGGTCGAAGAGTTGACTCGATCCCCTCAGCCTCGTTTAAGGACGGAATGACAACGCTAAGCGCAGCAGTCATCCTCTCGTATAAGGACAAGATCGCTTGAGAAGGGTGATCGTTCCGCGTAGGAAGGCAGTTACCCTTCCACCTCTGCAGGGGCGAACTGGGCTACTAGTTGCTGCTGGGTGTCGGCTGGGACAGCGTCGTAGTGGCTAAACTCCATAGAGAATGCGCCCTCCCCCCCCGTAATGGAGTTGAGCTTGGACTGATAACCACTCACCTCAGCTAGAGGGACCAAACCTATTATAGCAGTCCTTCCACTTGATAGCATCCGGGTATTAGCGACCCGGCCGCGCCTACCTGAGAGGTCAGACGTGATATCACCCAGCTTATCACTGGGTGCGGTGATCTGCACGAGAACGTAAGGCTCCAAGATGATCGGTTTTGCCTTTTTAACCGCATCAATGAAGGCCTTCCTCCCGGCAGCAATAAAGGCCACCTCTTTGGAGTCGACGGGGTGGTGTTTCCCATCATAAAGGGTTACCTGAATATCTTGCATCGGGTAACCAGCGACTGCCCCTTCCTCGAGAACCTGGTGAATGCCCTTCTCCACGGCTGGGATAAACTGCTTGGGAATGACCCCCCCCACAATACGATCCACGAACTCAAAACCGGCCCCGCGCTTTAGGGGTTCGACCCGCAGATAGACCTCTCCGAACTGACCTGCCCCGCCAGTTTGTTTCTTATGCCGGTGGTGCCCTTCGCTGACTTCGGTGATCGTTTCACGGTAGGCGATCTTCGGTGGATGCGTCTCAGCTTCCACATTATACCGTTCCTTAAGGGCCTCGAGTACCACCCGCAAATGTAGGTCCCCCAAACCCCGTATGACGGTCTCATTAAGCGAAGTGCTGTGCTCCACTTGGAGACTGGGATCCTCAGCGGCAAGTTTACGGAGGGTCTCAGAGATCTTCTGCTCATCACCCCGGCTCTTGGCCTCGATAGCCACCCCCTGCATGGGCGGCGGAAATGGAATGGGACGTGGATAGACCGCCTCCCACTCCTGAGCGTTGTGGAGTAACGCACCGAAGTGGATATCCTCTACCTTGGTCACCGCGCAGATATCCCCGGGAATTCCCTCTGGTACCTCGCTGTGATCCTTCCCGAAGAGCTTGAACAGGTGTCCCACTCTAAAGGGCTTGCGGGCCTCACCGATGAAGAGCTGGCTCTCCTTGGTAATCGTGCCTTGGTGGATGCGGAAGATACCCAACTTACCTACAAAGGGGTCAATGGCGACCTTGAAGACATGGGCGAGCACATGCTTGTTCGGATTAGGGGGGAAGTCAACCTCCACGGTCTCTTCACCTGTCGCTTTCAAGAAAGGGCTCGGGTTCCCCTCCTTGGGATTAGGTAGAAGCCGAGTCATTATATCGAGCAACCCCTCAATCCCAGTGCCTGTCTTCGCGGACACAAAGCAAACAGGTACGAGATGGCCGTCCCGCAGCGCCTTTTCAAAGGGCTCATGTAACTGCTCTGGGGTAAGCTCCTCGCCCTGCTCCAAGTAGATCTCCATCAGCTCTTCATCCACCTCGACCACCTGATCGATCAGGTCCCGGTGGGCCTGCTCCACCGAGATAAAGTCGGCCTCCCCGCCTGAAGGTTCGAAAAAGCAGTCGACCACAGCTTGGCCAGACTTGGCGGGGAGATTCAGTGGCAGGCACTCAGTGCCGAAATTCGCACGAATGGTCTCCATAAACCCAGCCAGATCGCTACCCGGGACATCGATTTGGTTCACCACGATCATACAGGCCAGGCCTTGTTCCTTTGCCCACTCCATTAGCCGCTGAGCAACTACCTCAATCCCCTCTTGAGCATTCAGCACGACAACAGCGGTTTCAACGGCAGGCAAGACCGCGAGTGCTCGCCCCACAAGATCCGGCGAACCCGGGGTGTCGATGACGTTTATATGTGCTGAGTGATAATCCAAACCGACAATCGCGCTGTTGAGAGAGTGCTGGTATGACTTCTCTTGGGGATCGAAGTCGCAAAGGGTATTCCGCCGTTCAACGCTGCCCATACTCTGGATGGCACCGGCCTGCTGGAGCAGTGCCTCTACGAGGGTTGTCTTTCCGGCATTCCCATGGCCCACAAGCGCAAGATTACGGATGTCTTCGGTGGCGTAGCTGGACATGGATTGCTTCCCTATCTGGCGCAGGTTCAAATAGGCAGGGTATTGACCCCCCTTTATCTTTCCCAATACAAAAATTCAATGACCTTGTCAACTTGTCTTACCGATAGGGAATGGTACTGAGGCCACCGAATGGCCCCTTTGGAGGATGTCTCCTCGAGGGGTCTTGGAAGCAAAATCGGTCTGGGCTCGGATAGTAGGAAGGTGGGCAGGCAAAGCTCGAAGCCTCACCGATGTGGCCGCTGGCAGCGATCACACCCCATTAACAGGGAGAGGGGCTACTCGGTTGCCGGCCCCAGCAAGGAAATTGGCGAGTAAGTTCTTGCCGTGCTCGGTCAAGATGGATTCTGGATGGAACTGGATGCCTTCGACCTCGAGCTCCCGATGGCGCAACCCCATAATGGTGCCGTCCTCGGTCCAGGCAGTCACTTCAAGCTCCCTGGGGAGGCTATCCCGTTCGACGATCAGGCTGTGGTAGCGGGTCGCTTCGAAAGGGCTCGGTAGGCCCCGAAAGACCCCCTGGCCCGTGTGCAGGATAGCCGAGCTCTTGCCGTGCATCACCTGTGGGGCCCGGACCACCCGCCCGCCATAGGCCTGTCCAATAGATTGATGGCCCAGGCAGACCCCAAGAATGGGGAAACGGCCAGCGTACTCCTGCACTGTCGCCAAAGAGATACCGGCCTCATTCGGTGTACACGGGCCAGGAGAGATCACGATCCCGGCCGGTTCGATCCCGGCGATCGCCTCGACCTCAATCACATCATTACGGAAGATGACCACCTGCCCCCCTAGCTCTCCTAGATACTGAACAAGGTTATAGGTGAACGAGTCGTAATTGTCGATCATCAGAATCGTTGGGATGTGCTCTTGCCTCTTTCTCATCCTGGCTCCTCCAGGCCCCAGGCTGCCATGGCGACTGCCCGGAACAAAGCCCGAGCCTTGCTCATGGTCTCTTCCCACTCGCGGGTAGGTTCGGAGTCGGCCACAACGCCGGCTCCACTCTGGATATAGAACTGCCCATCCCTAATAACAGCCGTGCGAATAGCGATCGCGGTATCCATCTGGCCCTGATCACTAATATAGCCTACGGTCCCAGCATAGACACCCCGTCTCAAGGGCTCTAACTCCTCGATGATCTCCATTGCACGAACCTTTGGTGCCCCACTCACCGTTCCCGCCGGTAGGGTCGCCTGGAGGACATCGCAAGCGTCTTGGCCTGGTCGGAGGTGACCCAAGATATTCGATACCATGTGCATCACATGGGAGTAACGTTCAACAAAGAAGGAATCGGTCACCTCGACAGTCCCCGTCACTGCCACCCGACCTAGGTCATTCCGGGCGAGATCCAGAAGCATCAAGTGTTCAGCACGCTCCTTGGGATCAGCAATCATCTCCTCAGCCAAGTAGCGGTCCTCTGCCTCCGAACGTCCCCGAGGCCGGGTCCCGGCGATAGGACGTACAGTGACTCTCCCTCCCTCCAACCGTGCGAGGATCTCTGGACTCGAACCCACGATCTGGGACTCTCCCAGGTCCAAATAGTACATATAAGGGCTAGGGTTCAGCGGCCGCAAGGCGCGGTAGACATCGAAGGGTGGACCCGAAAAGGGGATCGAAAGCCGCTGGGATAGCACCACCTGCATGATATCCCCAGCGTGGATATACTCCCGTGCCTGCTCCACCGACTGCTCGAACTCAGCGCGAGAGGTATAGTGATGGAAATCTGCCTCCGTGAGCAAGACCGGGTCAATGGGATCACGTTCGGGTAAAGGGCGGCGTAGGGTCGCGATGGTGGACTCGATCTGGGCACAGGCCCAATCGTAGACACGATCCGGCTCGACTCCTGGGGTAGCCGGCTGAATGAGGAGGAGTTTACTGGTCAGATTATCGAAGACCAGGAGTTGTTCGGTCCGCACCAAATAGCAATCTGGCATCTCCAGAAGATCGCGGTTGGTATCCGGGAGTCTCTCGATATACCGTACCGCATCGTAGCTGAAGTACCCGACTGTTCCTCCAGAGAAGCGGGGCAGGCCGGCGACCGGGGCCACATGGACCCCATTGATCCATTGCTGAAGTCGAGCCCAGGGGTCGGTCGATTCGACTCGCTCAACTATCTCTCCATCAAGGAAGCGAGTGAAGGTGGAGCGTTCTAGGGTCACCCACTCCCGCGCAGGCAGACCCAAGATCGAATAGCGCCCCCACTTCTCCCCTCCTTCCACGGATTCCAAGAGGAAGGTACGGGCACGATTGCCTAACTTGAGGAAGGCGGAGACCGGGGTCTCAAGATCTGAGAGGATCTCTCGGTAGATCGGGATCCGATCGTAGCCTTGATGGGCGAAGGTGTGGAACTGTGTCCGCTCGGGAAGGTACATCAACTCTCCTGGCAGGAGCACTTCACACCGAAGAAGCGGATCTGTTCCAAGAGCGCACTGAAGCAGGTGATAACTCTATCTGCCCCCATGGTGTACGGATCGACACCATGACAGTAGCCGTAGGTAACAGCGACTACGAAACAGCCCGCCCTCCGCCCCGCTTGAATATCGTTGAGGGAATCGCCCACCACGACCATGCGGCTTGGCTCGATACCAAGGCAACGAGCCGCATAGGTCACAGGCGCTGCATCGGGTTTTTTCTCCGGCAGGGTATCCCCTGAAATGACCAATTGAAGATAGGACATAATGCCGGTGGCCTCGAGCAGTGGCCGGGTAAAGCGAGCGGCCTTGTTAGTGACCACCGCCATTGGAAGACCAATCTGATGAAGAGAGGCAAGCGTTGCCTTAACCCCGGGATAGGGGTAGCTCTGACCCCCAAGACACTCGCTATAGGAGGCAAAAAACCGAGTGTAGGCCTCCTCCTCAATCCCTAGCGAATCTCCACCAGTCGCTTCTAGTCCCCGCTGGACCAGCTTATAGACCCCATCCCCGATCCATTCCCGAACCTGCTCCTCCTTGACTAGAGAGCGTTCCAGCCCCACCAGGGTACGATTGAGCGCAGTAGTGAGGTCACCGGCTGTATCCAGGAGGGTGCCATCGAGATCTAATAGCAGGGCATCCGCCTCCAAGGCTGGGCCCTCTGACCCGCGTGGTGGCCCTTCCGGCCCCTGTGATCGGAGGTGGCTCACCGTCGTACCGTCCCCAGGGTATCGCGGAACCCTTGGATCGTGGCATGGTAATCTGCAGACTTGAAGATAGCAGACCCGGCAACGAAGACGTTCGCACCAGCCTCAGCTACTCGAGCAATATTGTCCTGTTTGATCCCTCCATCCACCTCGATCTCGATCGCTTGGCCCGAATTGTCAATCCGCTCACGAACGGCCCGAATCTTATCGAGCGATGACTCGATGAATGATTGACCCCCGAAACCCGGATTAACCGACATAATCAGGATAAGCCCCACATCCTCCAAGACATGATCTAAGACCGTTAAAGGAGTGGCCGGGTTCAAGGAGATGCCTGGCCGGCACCCTTGCGCCTTGATAAGCTGGATAGTCCGGTGGACATGGCGCGAGGCCTCAGGATGGAAGGTAATAATATCCGCTCCAGCCTTGGCGAATTCCGGCACAATCGCATCCACTGGTTCGATCATTAGGTGGACATCAAGCACCATCCGGGTTACCGGCTTAAGGGCCTCCGCCACTAGGGGCCCAATGGTAAGGTTGGGGACGTAGTGATTATCCATGACATCAAAGTGGCAATAATCGGCCCCAGACCGCTCGACCGCCTGGACTTCTTCCTCCAAGCGAGCAAAGTTGGCCGATAGGATACTCGGCGCGATCTTGAACTCAGCCATAGGCTCCCCCTGCTCCCTGCTTATAGCATTCCTATTTCAAAGGATAACCCCGCCCGTTGAACGAGTGGGGCCATACACACGCAGCGGCGGAAAGCACCGCCGCTGCCAATTCTCGGGAGAGAGATTATCCACTAGATCTCAGGCCGCCTGTGCCTCCATATCCTGGGTGTACTGACCCATAGAGGCAAGGCTGTTCAGCTTGGCACGGAATGCCAAGGCCTGCTGTGCTGGTTCGATCTGACTCGACTGGCCGCGCCATAGATCCAGGGCGGGTTGCTGTAAGGCACGGGCGTAGGAGAAGGTAAGCCGCCACGGTGTCTTGCCATAATATTTCTTGTTCATGGCATTCAGATGGGCTGTCGCCTCCTCATTGCTTTGCCCCCCGGAGAGGAAGACGACACCGCCAAGGGCGGCTGGGACACAGCGCTTCAAGGTCTCCACACTACGCTCGGCCACCTCTTCAACGCCGGCCCGACTGGAGGCCTCCTTCCCGGAGATAACCATACTGGTCTTCAGGACCGTACCCTCGAGCATTACATTATGCCTATACAACTCACTGAAGACCGTATTGAGATTCTCCTCGGTGACCTCCTCACAAGCATCGATACTGTGATCGCCATCGATGAGCACCTCAGGCTCGATTATAGGGACCAACCCCCCTTCTTGACACAAGGCCGCGTAGCGGGCCAAAGCGTGAGAATTGGCCTCCATACATTGGCGTGTCGGAATCCCCTCGCCGATAGTGATCACCGCCCGCCATTTCGCGAACCGTGCACCGATCTGATAGTACTCAGTAAGCCGTTCGCGCAGGCCGTCTAGACCTTCGGTTACCTTCTCCTTAGGAGAACCTGCAAGCGGCTTAGCACCAGTATCCACCTTGATCCCAGGGATCATGCCCTTGTCGCGTATCACGTCGACCAAAGGCTTACCGTCAGAAGTGGACTGACGAATGGTCTCATCGAAAAGAATGGGGCCTGAGACATAATCTTCGAGACCCGGAGCTGTTAGCAACAGCTCACGGTACTGACGCCGGCTCTGTTCAGTGGACTCGACGCCAACTGCCTCAAAGCGCTTGGCGCACGTCCTGTTACTCTCATCGATCGCCAGGATTCCCTTACCATCAGCAACCATGGCCTGAGCAGTCTTCTTGAGCTCTCCGGCGCATTCAGGTATGTACTTCGGCATAGATTACCCCCATTTGAAGCGGTTAACCAGCAGCGTATGCAATCCACCCTATCTAGTGCACCGATTCTCCTATCTTGACCAACTCAAGGGTACTCGTTGCACCCAATTCCGCTAAGAAGGACCCATCTGCGGTAATGACCACCCAGTCATCCTCGTATATGGCCCCTTGCTGGTGTAACAATTCGATCGCCTTGGTAAATAGCTCCTGCGTATTGGAGATCGGAGGCTTGAGCGGCAAGCTCAGGGGATAGACCCCACGACACAGGGTCGCTTGCCGACGGACCTGGGGCTCCGCTGAAAAGGCATAGATCGGGGTCCATGCCCCCCCGCGGGAAAGGGATAGGGCCGTTTGGTCGTCAGCGATAAAGGCAATTAGAGCGGCTGCTTCGAGTCGATTCGCAAATCCTAAAGCGTATTGCGCCACCAACCCACTGACCGATTCGGCCTCTCCGGTCTCAAAGCCAAGCCAGCGATCAGGATCCTCCTCAAGGACCTGACCCTCCGTTTCTTGGCAGATCTGGTCGAGTGCCGTGCAGGCATCGACAGGATGATCGTGTGTAGCGACCCTGCCTGTAAACAGCACTGCATCACTCCCATCCAATACGGCATTGGCAATACTCGAGGTATTGAAACGCGCGGGCGTCTCCCCACGTGGTGTCGCCGAATCGAAACCCGTCAGTAACCCCTCTACAACCGCCGTAACCTCTTGCGAGCTCGGGATCGGGCTGTAGAGTAGCGATGTAAACATTTGGCTGGAGATAATGACTGCCTTGTTGGCCCGCCGGGCCTGGTGGATAACACGCCTCTGGAGAGATGGCAACATTATATCTCCGATCTCTGGCCCGAGGTCACCCCGAGCTATCATGATGGCATGGGTAGCCTCGAGGAGATCATCGACGGCCGCGACCGAAGCAGTGTGATCGATCTTCGCGATCAGACGGGCAGAGCCATTCGCTTCCTCCAACAGCTCCTGCGCTCGGGGGACCTCCTCCGCTTTATGGAAGGGCACCACGAGATAATCAACCCCCATCTCCGCCGCCGTTCTCAGGTCGCGCTGATCCTTCTCTGTTAGGCCACCGGCAGGGAGACCACCCCCCGCACGGGTCAGGCTTTGATTATCGGATAGTACTCCCCCTTGGACGATTCGGGTAAGGAGCTCCTGCTCTCGAACCTCTTCAACCCAGGCCGCTATTCGGCCCTCCTCGATTAGCAGGGTGGTCCCATGCTCCACCTCTTCGAGTAGGCGAGGGTCATTCATCCCAACCCGAGTGGCATCTCCGAGTTCGGTGAAGGTGTCTAGCACAAGGCGATCGTTCTTGGAGAGTTCAACTGACCCCTCCCGAAATCGGCCAATACGTGGTTTGGGGCCCTGCAGCTCGGCTATCAATCCGACAGTCCGACCATGTGTCTTCGCCTGCTTGAGGACCTCTTGTGCTCGGCGGAGGTGATCGGAAGGCTCACCGTGAGCTAGGTTAAAACGGAATAGATCGACCCCGCTCGCGATCATCCGCTCGGTCACATCCGGCTGATCGGTTACCGGCCCGACGGTGGCGATAATCTTGGTTTGCCTCATGGCTATTTCCCCCGCTCCTCCAAAACGGCGATGGCAGGCAGCTTACGGCCTTCCACCCCCTCGAGGAAGGCCCCACCCCCGGCCGAGTCCACAATAGCAAGGCGCTGTCGGCTGA
>CAYUWI010000015.1:0-1421 GCA_964448275.1 uncultured Gammaproteobacteria bacterium
CCGCGCCGGCTCGCTGCCCTGATTGCCCGGGGGTCGGGAGACTGTCCGCTCTGGAAGTCACTCGTCCCGGCGCTCTCGACATAGACCCAATCGATGAGGCTTGCCTGCTCCAGTCTGCGCTGCAAGACCCCCTGGGCCATCGGCGATCGACAGATGTTGCCGAAGCAGACCAGAAGTAGCCGCAGCTCGCTTCCCTCCTCCATCGGCTCTGCCCCCTCCCGAATCGGCTCGTTTGGCTAGGGGCTCTTCTCGAGCTCGAGCAATTGGGACTTGAGCCCCTGGATCTGGTCCCGCAGCCGGGCGGCCTCCTCGAACTCCAGATTACGGGCCTTGGTGAACATCTCCTCCTCCAGCCGAGTAATCTCCCGCGAGAGGGTCTCTGAGTCGCGGGCCTCGTAGCTTGAGGCAGGTTCGGCCACTTTGGGCCGTTTGGCCGGACCCCGATAGCCGCCCCGCTCGGGGATTCCGTCGAGAATATCGGTGACCGCCTTGCGGATGGTCTCGGGGGTAATACCGTGGGTCTCATTATAGGCCTCCTGCTTGGCCCGCCGGCGCTCGGTCTCCCCGACTGCTCGGTGGATCGATCCGGTTACAGTATCGGCAAAGAGGAGCGCTGTCCCATGGATGTTGCGGGCCGCTCGGCCGATCGTCTGGATGAGGCTGCGCTCGGAGCGCAAGAAGCCCTCCTTGTCGGCATCGAGAATGGCGACGAGGCTGACCTCGGGCAGATCCAGGCCCTCCCGCAGCAGATTGATCCCGATCAGGACATCGAACTTGCCCAGGCGCAGATCGCGGATGATCTCGGAGCGCTCGACTGTATCGACATCCGAATGCATATAGCGGACCCGGATCCCGAGCTCCGCCAGGTAGCTAGTCAGGTCCTCGGCCATCCGCTTGGTCAGGGTCGTGACCAGGACCCGCTCCTCGGCCTCGATCCGCTTGTGAATCTCGCTCAGAAGATAGTCGACCTGGGAGGTGGCAGGCAGGATCTCGACCCTCGGGTCAACGAGCCCTGTAGGCCGCACGATCTGCTCCACAATGGCCCCGGAGCGTTCCTCCTCATAGGGGCCGGGGGTGGCAGAGACGAAGACCGTCTGCGGCATCAACCGTTCGAACTCCTCGAACTTCAGGGGCCGGTTGTCGAGGGCGGAGGGGAGTCGGAACCCGTAATCTACAAGCGTCTGCTTGCGGCTGCGGTCCCCGTTGTACATCCCCCCGATCTGGGGAACAGTCACGTGCGACTCATCCAGGACCAGGAGGGCGTTGTTCGGGAGATACTCCATGAGGGTGGGGGGAGGTTCACCCGGGTTGCGGCCGGAGAGGTAGCGGGAGTAGTTCTCGATCCCGGAGCAGTAGCCGAGCTCTTGCATCATCTCGATATCGAACCGGGTCCGCTGTTCGAGGCGTTGCGCCTCCAATTC
>CAYUWI010000015.1:1431-21031 GCA_964448275.1 uncultured Gammaproteobacteria bacterium
ATTCACGGTTCGCGGCGCGCAGCTCTTGGAGCCGCTCCTTGAGCTCCACCTTGATTTGTTCGATCGCCTCAAGGAGGGTGTGACGGGAGGTCACGTAGTGGGTCTTGGGGTAGACGGTGATCCGGGGAAGCCGCTGGGTTACCTCGCCCGTGAGCGGATCGAAGGTGCTCAACCCCTCCACCTCATCATCGAAGAGCTCGATCCGCAGTGCCTCGGCCTCGTTCTCCGCCGGGAAGACCTCGACGAGGTCGCCGCGTACCCGGAATGTCCCGCGCCGGAGCTCGAGCTCATTGCGGGTATACTGGATCTCGGTAAGCTTGCGTAGGAGCTCCTGGCGGTCGGCCCGATCCCCTTGACGGAGGTGGAGGATCATGCCGTGGTAGGCGGCTGGATCACCGAGCCCGTAGATGGCCGAGACCGAGGCGACGATGATCGCATCGTTGCGCTCCAGTAGGGATTTGGTCGCGGAGAGGCGCATCTGCTCGATCTGGTCGTTGATCGAGGCGTCCTTCTCGATATAGGTATCACTCGAAGGGACGTAGGCCTCGGGCTGGTAGTAATCGTAATAGGAAACAAAGTACTCCACCCGATTCTCAGGGAAGAATCCCCGCATCTCAGCGTAGAGTTGTGCCGCTAAGGTCTTATTGGGGGCCATAATCAGGGCCGGCCGATTGAGTTGCTGGATGACTTGGGCCATGGTGTAGGTGTTATGGACGAACACACCGCCCTGGCCGGCGAGAAAGGTCTCCGGCCCTGGAACGGCGAGGTCGTAGACATAAGGGTGCGGATAGGCCAGGGGCTCGCAGCGGATCACTGGGGTCCAGCGCACCTTGACCAGACCGGCGAGCTTGTACCACAGGCGCCACCATGCCAGCTCCTGGAGCACCTGATCGGAGGCCAGCCGTCGTAAGGTATCGAGGAGCCGTTGGAGAGAATCCCGGCTCGGCTGGAGTGTGCCTGCCTCGATCTGTTGCACGGTCTGGGTAGAGTGCCCGGCCTGCCCTGCGAGCTGTCTTAGAGTTGCCCCTAACCTGCACCGGAGTCTTTGCAGATTGGCCCCATCGATCGGGATTCTCTCCCCCTCATGTTCCGGGAGGTGTTCCAGGTGCATCTGCAGGGTGTGGGACTTCTCGGGATGATCGAAGCCGATGGCCTGGGCGAAGCGCTCTAGATCTCGCCTACCGGAGACCATGAGCTGGCACTCCCTCTCCTCGCTGGGGGCTGGGCCAGTGGTTTGCCCCCCTGGCCGGTGGATCTGGGTCCAGATCCCGAAGCGCAGTAAGGCGTATCCTAGATCGGAGGCGAGGGCTTGATTTGCCGCGGTGGCACAGATTGCTCCCTGCGCCGCGATGCGGCCGGCGTGATCGAAGTAGGCGCGTAACAGCACCCCGAGCTCGGAGCTCGAGAGGGCCAGCCAGTACGACGGTAGACGCCTCTCCTTGCCCTTAGCGAGAGAATAACCGAGGCACTGCAGTATTTCTGGGGTCAGGGAGTGGGCTTGTGGAGCGGGGTCGGTCAAGGCGGCCCCTGCTGCTTGGCCACGGTGTCGGGCCCCCTCCAAGGGGGATGAAGGCTCGTTCTCCTCTTCCCCTCCAAAGAGGGTCTCCGGAAGGGGGACCGAATCGCCGTATTGCACCTCCTCGGTGGGCAGGAGGTGCAGCTCGCCTTTTCGTAAGACCCAGAGGTTATGGTCACCGGTCAGGCTGACCTCGCGACCACAGGCGGTTACTATACGGAACATCGTGCGGGGTGCGCGGTGACGGAGAAAGGCACCGATCGGGTAGAGACCGGACTCGCCGGAGGAGGGGTCAAAGGCTACAGTGTGGTAGCGAGCTGGCTCCGAGAACTCCAGGATAGAGGTCTCTTGGGTCCCGGTGCTTGGGAGCGAGCTATCGTCTGACTCCATGAGCTGGTCGATCAAGGGGCCGATCGGATGGAGCCGGGGAACTAGCCCATTGGAGGTCTCTTCGACGATAAGAACGGGGTCATCATAGCCAATACTCTTGCCCGAACCGGTCACCCCTAACAGGGTCTGGTAGGCCTCTCCCGCCTGGAGGCCTGCAACCAGCTGGGAAATGGCTTGGGGCTGATCGCCGCTCGGCTCGTAGGCGCTTTTGAGGTTGAATTGCTTAGCCATGTCTCCCTTACGTTTGTCGCACTCGCTGAATGGGAAATGTATAGCCTAAAACAGCCGTACGACGATGATCACTTCGTGCGGGTATCCCGTTGTTGGCCCCAGGGATCCAGGGTAGTGTCTCATGAGGGAAACTATGCTAGTTTTCTCCACGAGTGCAGTTCAAGGAAATAAGGAGTAGGAGTACGTTGGAGATCCCTCTCTCGGAACGGGTCCGTTGTATACAACCCTCCCCGACACTCGCTGTCACGGCTTACGCTGCAGAACTCCGGGCCCAAGGCTACGATATCATCAACTTGGGGGCAGGGGAGCCGGATTTTACCACCCCTGAACCGATCCGGCGCGCAGCCCACGGGGCCATTGACGCCGGTCACACCCATTATACTGCGGTGGATGGGATCCCTGCCCTTAAGCAGGCCGTTCGCGATAAGTTGCAGCGTGACAACGATCTGGAATATCAGCCGGAGGAGGTGATCGTCTCCTGCGGGGGAAAACAGGTTATCTTCAACCTGGCTTTGGCCATACTGGAGCCTGGAGATCAAGTGATCATCCCCGCCCCCTACTGGGTCTCCTACCCCGATATTGTCAAGCTCGCCGGGGCCGAACCGGTGCCCTTGATGGCCGAGCAGGAGGCAGGCTTCAAGATCACCCCTTCCCAGCTTGCTCAAGCCTTGAGCGAACGGAGCCGACTCTTAGTCCTCAACAGCCCGACCAATCCCACCGGGGCAGTCTACACTGCCGAAGAGCTCGCGGCACTTGCGGATGTTCTCCGGTACTACCGCCAGGTGGTTATACTCAGTGACGATATCTACGAAAAGATCCTGTTCCAGGGATCCTTCCATAATATCCTCAATGTGGCCCCGGAGCTTAAGGCGCGGGTGGTTGTGCTCAACGGGGTCTCGAAGGCCTATGCCATGACAGGCTGGCGGATTGGCTACGCGGCGGGCCCTGCCGAATTAGTGGCGGCGATGAAGAAGATCCAGTCTCAGAGTACCTCCAATCCCGCCTCAATCAGCCAGCATGCGGCCCTAGCCGCTCTGAACGAG
This sequence comes from uncultured Gammaproteobacteria bacterium, assembly GCA_964448275.1. Classification (GTDB taxonomy): domain Bacteria; phylum Pseudomonadota; class Gammaproteobacteria; order Thiohalorhabdales; family CAYUWI01; genus CAYUWI01. The sequence continues at coordinate 4,612 of CAYUWI010000015.1, forward strand.
GGTGCTGGCCTGATCCAGCCGATGGTAGACGCCTTTCACCAGCGCCACGATTACCTTGTAGGGGCATTGAACCAACTCCCCGGGATAAGCTGTCGCCCTGCGGACGGCGCCTTCTACCTCTTCCCCTCTTTCCATGCGGTCCTAAGAGATCGACCCGATCTGGAAGATGATGTGGCCCTTGCCCGCCACCTGTTGGGTCGGGCCGGGGTTGCCCTCGTCCCCGGCAGTGCCTTTGGAGCCCCAGGTTATATGCGGCTGTCGTTTGCCACAGAGCTCGATGCCCTCAAAGAGGCAATCACGCGCCTGCACCGGGAGCTCCCGACTGGCTAATGACTGACGACCTTCCTCCGTGTCTATCCATTGATCCGCTGGAATGAGGTGAATTGCTAGATGAATCGTCTGCACGACCAGTTCGCAAGTGAGTGGCCAGAAGTAGCCCGACAAGAAGAGTCTTTCCTTGAGGATGTCCTCACGGGGCTTGCCCAGATCCCTCCCAGCATTCCCTCCAAATATCTCTATGATTCACGTGGTTCGGAGCTCTTCGATCAGATCTGTACGCTGGAGGTCTACTATCCGACCCGCACCGAGCTCGGGATCATGGCGCAGTATGGCCCGGAGATCGGCCGGTGTGTGGGCCCTGGCTGTCGCGTAGTGGAGCTCGGTAGCGGCAGTGGTAATAAGACCCGGGCCTTACTCGATCACCTGGAGGCCCCAGTTGCCTACTACCCGGTCGAGATTGCTCGCACCCACCTCCTCCAAGCTGCTAGCTACATCGAGGGGGTCTATCCCGAACTCGAGATCCTGCCGGTTTGTGCCGATTACACCCAGCTTTTTGAGCTCCCTCCGAGCCAGAAGCCCCCGAAGCGGACCCTTGTCTACTTCCCTGGATCGACCCTCGGGAACTTCGATCCCGAACCAGCATGCGACTTCCTTCAGCGGATCGCGGCCTTAGCAGGCCCAGGCGGGGCCCTGTTGCTCGGGGTTGATCTGGTTAAGGATCGAGAGGTCCTTGAGACGGCCTATAACGACCCGCAGGGGGTGACTGCCGCATTCAATCTCAACCTGCTGGAACGGCTGCGGCGGGAACTCGATGCGGAGATAGCGGTTGATGGCTTTTCTCACCGCGCCCATTATAACCAGGCGCTCGGTTGTATCGAGATGCATCTGGTGAGCCGGCAGGCCCAGACCATTCGGGTCGGGGGTCAAGAGATCCGTTTTCGACATGGGGATACGATACTGACGGAGCGCTCCTATAAGTACACCTTGGCAGGGTTCCGTGACCTAGCTCTTCGTAGCGGCTTCGAGGTGCTTACGGTGTGGATGGATAACCGCGAGTTCTTCAGTGTCCAGTATCTCGGAGTCCACTCGCCCAACTCGCGTCAAGCCGATTCCCAACCCAATCCTGGGGCGAGATCTTGAGCGGCCGTTTCGTGTGCCTCGAGGTCCTTCTTGCCATAGAGCACCATCCGAACAAGCTTGAGGTGGCCTTGCTGGGGCAGGGACTCAAAGAGGGTTTGTAAGGCAATTCTGGCGGCTTCCTCGAGGGGATAGCCAAAGGCCCCTGTGCTCAATGCTGGGAAGGCAATGGATTCCAGGCCATTCTGATCGGCTACTTCGAGGCTGCGGCGGTAGCAGCGTGCCAGGAGCTCGGCAGCCGGCTCATCCTGGCCGTAGACAGGCCCCACCGTATGGATGATGTATCGAGCAGGCAGGTTATGGCCTTGGGTGATCTTGGCCTCACCTGTCTCGCAACCGCCCAATTGGGAGCTCTCCTCCCATAGACCTGGGCCCGCTGTCCGGTGGATGGCGCCGGCGACACCGCCGCCTGGTGCAAGCGCCTTATTCGCTGCGTTGACCACTGCATCGGTGGTCTGGGCGGTGATATCCCCTTGTATGATCTCTAAACAACGCTCTTCCTGGCAGTATCGCATCGCCCTCTCCTCTTCAGAAAGGAGCAATTCGCCGCTTAGTTAGGCCACTTGAAGGGATCCCCTCAGGGGGCTGGAGCGAGGGAGGTGGACCTGGAGTATTTCCATCTGATCACCCCGGATATTCCGGCCGGTCAGCACCATCCACTCCGCATGCACAGGGGCATAGGGGACAGCGAGCAGTGGCATGCTCGCCTCTTCCGGTAACCGGCCTCCTTTGAGGCGATTGCAGCGCCGACAGGCGGTAGCGACATTCTCCCACCGATCCTCACCTCCACGGCTTAGGGGGCGGACATGGTCGCGAGAGAGCTCCCGGCTGTCACATGACCGACCGCAATAGAGGCAGAGCCAGCGATCACGCTGATAGAGTTCCCGATTCTCTCTTCGCGGTAAAGGGACACGGTCCCCGGGGTGCTGGATCTCATTGACCACGGCAATCGAGGGGACCTCGACCAGGCTCCGATTGCCGGTCTCTCGATTATATCCCCCTCGGATCTGGTAGATCACCTCACCAAGGGGGTAGTCGATGAGCCCCCGGCATTGCAGGATGACAAGCTCCTGCCAGCTTGCCCAAGCGATCGGCCGGGTACCACGATTGAGTAGCAGAGTATGCATCATGAACTTTCCCCCGCCTCAACCACTTTATCCCCTTTGCCCGATAAAGCCAAGTCCAAGCCCTTGCACGAAGTGGTTTGGCTGGCTAGAGGCCCTGTTTATGCCGGGAGGCTCGGGCATCGGCGCTCCGAATCGGCTCCGGCAGACGAAAGCGGGTACAGGTGGCCAAGCTCCAAGCGGCCGCTTCAGGAACTGTGCATCGATGGCCTGGACTCACATAGACCGGTTTGACATGTGATCGGGTCCGGACCGCGCGACCGATGGTCTCGTGACGGTCGACCAAGGGCAGCCAATCCCCCTTATGGGGTCCCAACGCCTCTGCATTGGGATCGGGTCGGCCGACCAAAAGGCTCTTGGCCACACCGATCGTTGGCCAATCTAGGAGTACGCCGAGGTGGCTTGCGATACCGAGGCGCCGAGGATGGGCGATTCCCTGACCATCGAAGAGGATTAGATCTGGTCTTTCTTGCAGGCCCTCCCAGGCCTTCAGGATCGCTGGCCCTTCGCGGAAGGAGAGCAGCCCTGGGATATACGGCAGCCGGAGCGGTTGATGAGCCACGGATTCCTCAACTTGAATCAGTTCGGGATAACGTAGCACGACCACGACGGCGACAACCTGACCAGTGGAGGTAAGCGCTGAATCTACGCCCGCGATGCTGCTTACTGCTTCGGTGAGCGGTTCCAGTCGGACTTGATAGTGGAGTTGCTCTTGAAGGCGTCGGGCAACCTTAGGTTCTTGGGGAAATTCGAAGATGTTCGGCTCCTCCTTCCTCTTGAGCGAGCCATTGGCAGTCTCCCGATTCTTCCTGGATGCGCTCCAGAAACTGACGATGAGCAGCCCACTCCTCTGCACCTGGCTCGATCACAGGGAGTGACGGGCGCTGATCCCCTTGGGTATCGATAGGCCCTTGGTCGCTTTCTCGAGCGGTTAAGATCTCATCGACAGCGAGTTGTAGGTCTGCCTGACCACCGGTCAGGGCTAGGTAGATATCAGCGAGGAGCTCTGCGTCCAATAAGGCTCCGTGTTTGTCGCGCGCCTGATTATCCACGCTATAACGTTGGCAGAGTGAATCGAGGTCGTTCTTCTGCCCGGGATGGAGCCGACGGGCCTCTTGGAGGGTATCGCGGATCGAACAGTAAGCCTCTATCTGGGGGTAGCCGACGCGAGTCAGCTCCATATTGAGGAAGCCAACATCAAAGGGTGCATTGTGGATGATAAGCTCGGACCCATCGAGGAAGGCGAGTAAGCTGTCAGCGAGCTCAGGAAAACTCGGACATCCCGCTACATGATCATCGGTAATCCCATGGATCTTCGTGGACTCATTCGGGATGGTCCGCTCTGGATTGAGGTATTTATGGAAGGTTTGTCCTGAGCGGCGGCGCCCCCACAATTCAACACACCCGATCTCAATGATCCGATGGCCTTCGTCGAGTTCCAGTCCGGTGGTCTCGGTATCTAGAACTACTTGTCGAGGCATCACTCCTCCCTTCTTCTAAGGGGTGTTCGAGTCAGAAGTCTCATCGATGGCACGATTGGCAAGCGCATCGGCGCGCTCATTCTCCGGATGACCATTATGGCCACGGATCCAATGGAAGTGGACCTCATGCTTCTGCAATAGGGCATCGAGTCGCTCCCAGAGGTCCCGATTTTGTACCGGATCTTTGCTCGCGGTGCGCCAGCCTCGGCGCTTCCATTGCTCCAGCCATTCTTCCACACCGCGACGAAGGTACTGAGAGTCTGTGGTGAGGTCCACTCGACAAGGGCGCTTCAAGGCCTTTAGGCCTTGGATGGCTGCCATGAGCTCCATCCGGTTGTTTGTGGTGTAGGACTGAAATCCGTAGCATTCCTTCTCGTGCCCCTTGTAACGGAGTAGGACGCCCCAACCGCCCGGTCCCGGATTGCCACGGCAGGCACCATCCGTAAAGAGCTCTACCCTCTCCGAGTCACTCACCTTGCTTTCCTATAGGGGTAAGCTGGCCCCTCGCAGGTCAGGGGATGGACTAGGTCGCTTGCTCAGTGCGGGGCCTACCAGGGTAATACTCGGTTTGTCTTTGCGGGCCTGTAAACAGACGACCCCGCCGAAGGGCAGTCTATGGCGGAGTAGCCCTGGCTTGGGGGTTTCAAAACAGGCAAGCGCTCGAGCACCTTTCCCCGGTAGCCGATAGATCAGATGGAGTTTGCACTCACGATTAAGTCGGAGAGAGTTTAGCATCCGGCTCAAACCGAATCCGGTTTGGAACTTACCATCCCAAGGACCCTCTTTGAAATAGTACCGCATGAATGGGCGCATGATCCCGAAGAGGCTTACCGGATTGAAGCAGAACACCATAAGGCGGCCATGGGGAGCCAAGACACGTTCGCATTCGGCCAAAACCTGATAGGGTGTCTGCGAAAACTCCAGGATGTGGATCAGGACGATTCGATTGAGGAAACTACTGGGGAAGGGCAAGGCCTCAGGTTCCCCCCAACAGAGCCGTACCTTTTCAGGGGTCTCCAAAGGGACCGTTGCGAGGCCATGGTAGGGGGAGGAGAGAGTGTAGCACCAGCGGCTCCGGCAAGCGAGGGTCCCCAGCAGTGGATTATCGGCCTCCAGACCTATTCCCAGGGCCTCTTGAGCCGGGGGAAGCTTCGCAAGGAGGGCTGTGAGCAAGGCATTTTCAGCGGCAGTTACTGCCTGTCCCTGCGGTCTCTTAAACCAATCCACCACCATTCCAATCGGATCCGTTTGACACTGCTCAGCCGGGAGTACTATGCCTACACCCTGTAGTGGGACTCACGATCACCCCGACCTAAGGAGAGATCGATGGAGGAATCCGTACTTGCGATACCCACACGCCGTGATAACTACGTCTATCTCCTAACCGATCTCGAGCAGCGGCACGCGATTATTGTGGATCCATCCGATGCAGCTCCCGTGCGCCAGGCCCTACAGGAGTATGGCTTGGAGCCTGTCGCGATCCTAGTGACCCATCACCACCCCGATCATGTTGGGGGTGTAGTCGAACTACAGCAGGCCTTTGACCTGCCCGTTTATGGTTATGCGGAGGATCAAAAGCGTATACCTGGCCTGACCCATCCCCTTGCGGAGGGAGACCGATTCACTCCTAACAATTTGGACCAAGAAGCCCAAGTATGGTTTGTCCCTGGCCATACCCGGGGGCATATAGCCTACCTCTTTGAAGAGAGGGTGTTTGTGGGCGATACCCTGTTTGTCGCGGGGTGTGGCCGACTCTTCGAGGGGACTGCCGCCCAGATGGAGAATAGCTTGTCTCGATTGGCCTCCCTCCCGGGATCGACTCGGTTCTATTGTGGCCATGAGTATACCGTCAAAAATCTCAAGTTTGCAGCTACGATCGAACCAGAGAATCATGCGATCCAGGATAAGCTGGCGTGGGCTCAAGAAAGGAGGAAACAAGGGGCACCGACTGTCCCCTCGACATTAGAGGAAGAGCTGACCACTAACCCCTTTATACGGGTTCGGGAAGCCCCAGTACAAGAGGCAGCAGTACGGGAAGGGGCCTCGGCTCGGGATCCAGTGGCTGTTTTCGCCAAGCTCCGGGCACTGCGGGATAGGTTCTAGTTGGCTGTCCTAAAGTGACTTGGTGTCTGTGATGGAAGGGAGCTGGGGCTATACCTCCGGAGCTAGGTAGAGGCCAAGTCTACGGCCTTCTTGGATAGACGAATTCGGCCCCGTGCGTCGATATCGAGGACTTTAACCCGGATTACATCACCTTCACTCAGATAGTCACTTACCGAACGGATCCGTTCTTGGGCGATCTCGGAGATGTGGAGCAGGCCATCGGTCCCAGGTAGGATCGTGACGAAGGCACCAAACTCGGTGATACGGGCCACCGTCCCCTCATAGATCTTGCCAGACTCTACCTCTTCCACCAATTTCTCGATCTGGCGACGAGCCTCTTCCCCCCCTTGGGGATTACTGGCCGCGATATGGACAGTGCCGTCATCATCGATATCGATTGAGGTGCCGGTCTCTTCCGTCAGGGCTCGGATAGTTCGACCACCCGGGCCAATGATGTCCCGAATCTTCTCTGGCTTGATCTGTAAGGTAAAGATGCGTGGAGCAAATTCAGAGAGCTCGGTCCGAGGCTCTTTGATGACCTCACCCATCTTATTCAGGATATGAAGACGCCCTTCTCGCGCCTGCTCTAAGGCCTGACTCATGAGCTCTTGGGTGATGCCGGTAATCTTGATGTCCATCTGGAGTGCAGTCACCCCGTTGGTGGTACCGGCAACCTTAAAGTCCATATCCCCTAGGTGGTCCTCATCTCCGAGGATGTCGGATAGGACAGCGAATTGCTCACCCTCCTTGACGAGCCCCATAGCGATGCCTGCCACTGGGGCCTTGATCGGGCAACCTGCATCCATGAGTGCCAGACTGGTCCCGCATACTGTGGCCATAGAGGAGGAGCCGTTCGACTCGAGGATCTCCGAAACGACCCTTAAGGTGTAGGGAAAGGTCTCTTGATCGGGGATGACCGCTTCAAGAGCCCGCTTTGCAAGCCTGCCGTGTCCGATCTCACGGCGCTTGGGCGTCCCCATAAAACCGACTTCGCCGGTACAAAATGGGGGAAAGTTATAATGGAGCATGAAGCGTTCACGGGACTCACCCTCAAGGGCATCAACGATCTGCGCGTCCTGCCCTGATCCCAATGTAACCACCACCAGGGCCTGGGTCTCTCCCCGCGTGAAGACAGAAGAGCCGTGAGTTCGCGGCAGGACACCTGCCTCGCAAGTGAGGGAACGGATGTCGGTCGGTCCCCGCCCATCGATCCGTGGCTGACCTGTGAGGACACTTTCCCTAACGATCCGGCGTTCGAGCTCTTTGAAGAGCCAGCCCACTTGTTCGGCCTGTTCTGGATTGGATTCGGCATCGATCTCTAGGTCTGTATAGAGGGCTTGCTCCACCTCGCTGATCGCCTCTTGGCGAGCTTGCTTCTCCCTGAGTTGGTAGGCGGCGGCGAGATCATCCGCTGCACTCTCCTGAACCCTTGCCTTTAATGCGGGATCGAACTCGATCTCCGGTACTGACCAGCGGGGCTTGCCAGCCTTTTCGGTCAGTTTCTGAATAGCATCTACAACCTTAACGAGTTTGCCGTGGCCGTAAAATATTGCATCGAGTACACTCTGTTCAGGGAGCTCATTGGCTTCCGACTCGACCATTAGAACGGCTTCTTGGGTCCCTGCGACCACTAGATTGAGTTCAGACTGACTCAGTTGGCTGAAGGTGGGGTTCAAGACGGGCTGGCCCTCGATGTACCCTACCCGTGCCCCGGCCACAGGCCCTTCAAAGGGGATACCCGAGAGGCTGAGGGCAGCGGAAGCACCGATCATGGCAGGGATATCTGGATCGTTTTCCTGGTCGACAGAGAGCACCTTGGCGATGATTTGGGTCTCGTTCCTGTAGGCATCAGGGAACAGGGGTCGTAACGGTCGGTCGATAAGGCGGGACGTAAGCGCCTCTTTCTCAGTGGGACGTCCTTCTCGTTTGAAAAAACCGCCGGGGATCTTACCGGCGGCAAAGGTGCGCTCTTGGTAATTGACGGTTAGCGGGAGGAAGGGCTTGGCCTTAGCTGAAGATTTTTCAGCTACAGCCGTGACGAGTACGACTGTCTCCCCTAAGGTGATAACTACTGCGCCGTCTGCTTGTCGGGCGCGGTGTCCGGTCTCCAGCTTCAGGGTTTGTCCGCCGTAGTCGAGTTCGACCGATTGGATATCCACCAGCAGGCTCCTAGGGTACTACTTTCTTATGCCGAGCTGCTGCGTTACCTGGCGATAACGACCAATGTCCTTACGCCAAAGATAATCGAGCAGTCTACGCCGCTGGCCCACCATCTTCAGGAGGCCGCGTCGGGAATGGTGATCGTGTTTATGGGTCTTCAAGTGTTCGGTTAGATTGGTAATGCGCGAAGTGAGCAACGCAATCTGCACCTCAGGCGATCCCGTATCGGTAGGATGCTGCTTGAAGCTACTAATAATATCACTCTTATTCTCAGGAGTCATCGCCATCTCTCCAAAACCCTTTCTAACACATATTCCTTTTTTAGCATAAACTAGACAGGATCGAGTGAACCCAACTGAGGTGCCTGTTCTCAGGAATAAACCCAATAAACGATGGATATATCTAAATTCTATTCCCTAATCCCTCTTGAGGCAAGACATGGCTACTTATCCAGGCTGGTGAAACAACCTCTTGGGGGCAACTCGACCGTCTGAAGTGGTGGAGCCAACCCCGAGAAACCGACCCTCCCTGTTATACAGGCGGAGAAACGGTGCTTCTGGCAAATGAGGCACCATAACTGGTTGTCCTTGCAGAAGAAAATAAGATGCAGTCTCGCCTAATTCCACAGCTGGGAAGAGCGCGAGGGCGCTGTCTGGGGGCAACAGCCGCGCCTGGCGTTCCTCCAAAGAGTCCCCTTCAAGGGTCTCTAAGGAGACCGCTTCAGCTACCGTGAAGGGGCCAGCGGCGGTCCGCCGTAATTGGACAATATAGGCATAGCATCCCAGGGCTCGCCCGATATCACTGGCCAAGGTTCGAATATAGGTCCCCTTGGAGGAGGTGATTTCTAGTTCCAAGTAGTTACCTTCGAGTTTGAGGAACTTCAGATCGTGGATGTGAACCCGACGTGGCTTGAGTTCATCGATCTCTTTACCGCGGCGCACCTTCTTATAGAGCGGCTCGCCGCCCTGTTTGATCGCCGAATATTTGGAAGGAACCTGGTCGATGGGACCAATGAAGTCTTGTAAGACTGTTTGGATCGTCTCCTCAGTTGCGTTGACCTCGGCCTCTGCTATCATTTCCCCCTCGGCGTCTCCGGTCTCAGTCTCTTGGCCCAGCTTGAGGATCCCCCAGTACTGTTTATCGGCATCGAGTAGGAACTGGGACACCTTAGTAGCTTCTCCAAAGCAGAGTGGGAGAAGACCTGTCGCGATCAGATCGAGGCTACCGGTATGGCCTGCCTTTTTAGCCCGGAGGAGTTGCTTGGCCCGTTGTAAGACCGTATTGGATGTCACCCCTCGAGGTTTATCGAGTAGCAAGACCCCATTGATGACCTTGCTCATTCGGCCGCTTCTTTCACTTGCGCGGTGATTGCTTCCACCAGCTGCGCTCGAACCTCTTCTAAGGGCGCCTCGATATGGCAGCCAGCTGCACGGCTATGTCCCCCGCCACCAAACACCTCCGCGACTTTGGCGACATCGACCTTGTGTTTGGAACGTAGGCTAATTTTGAACCCGGGTCGCTTATCGAGCGGGCGTAACAGCACAGCGACCTCCACCCCTGCCACCGTCCGTGGAAGATCAACCAGTCCCTCGACGTCTTCTGAACCTCCTCCGACCCGTTCCATCACCTCGGGGGTCACAACCAGTAACCCGATCCGACCATCGGCATGATATTCCAGTGTATGGAGGGCCTCCCGAAGCATACGTAGATACGAAGGGGGGTGGTTTTCGTGCAAGGCGTGGTGGACAGCATACGGTGAGGCGCCGGCTCTCACCAGGGCTGTGGCGATTTCGAAGACCTCGGCGTTGGTGTTGCTGTATCGGAAGAATCCGGTATCGGCTGCAATGGCGGTATACAAGGCAGTTGCAATAGGGGCATTTATCGGTACGCCTAATTCCTGCAGTAACCGATAGGCCAATACACCTGTCGCGGCGGCCTCAGGGACCACGAAGTTGCAGTCGCCGAAATGCTCATTGGAAATATGGTGGTCTATGTTGACCACTATGCCGTAGAGATGGCGATCCCCAACCATGTGGCCTAAGCGGTCCCAGGTCGCACAGTCGAGCGCAACCAAGCAATCATAAGGCTCAGTATTGGTATCATTGGTACGAAGACTCGAACTGCCAGGCAGGAAAGCAAGGTGAGCGGGGAGCGAGGTCACGGACATAATGGCTTCCTTCCCGAAGCTTGCAAGCCCACTAGCGAGTCCAAGCCCCGAGCCGAGGCCATCACCATCAGGGTTGACGTGCGTCGTCAATAAGAGGCGCCGGGCTGAACGAAAATGGGCTGCCACCTCAGACAGCGAAGCTTCAGTGTTCCCCATCCGATTTCTCCGTCAGGGATCGCAGCAATTGATTTATCCGATCACCATGCTCCAGCGAATCATCATAGATAAACTGGAGTTGGGGGATATAGCGTAGATCGAGGCGACGTCCGAGTTGGCCGCGCAAAAAGCCGCTTGCCTTTTCCAGATTCGTCCGGATCGTCTCTCGGTCGCGGTCAGCTTCTGTCCCCGGCATGCAGGAGAAGTAGACGCGAGCCGACTTTAGATCGGTGGGAATCTCCACTCGGGAGATACTCACCCATTGGAACCGCAGGTCCTGTAATTCGCTTCGGATCAATTGGCCAAGCTCTTGCTGGATGAGTTCGGCAACGCGCCGAGAGCGAGTAGTAGATTGGCGCATAGCATACAACCTTAATCAAGCGTTCGAGCTACCTTCTTCACCTCGAAGGCCTCCAAGATGTCTCCGACTTCAAAGTCGTTATAGCCCTTGATCCCAATACCACACTCGTAGCCCTCACGGACCTCCTTGGCATCTTCTTTATAACGCTTAAGGGAATCGATATTGCCCGTGTAGACTACCGCCGAATCTCTTAGGACCCGGACTTTCGAGTTGCGGGAGACCCACCCTTCAAGCACCTTGCATCCGGCTACCGCACCAACCTTGGATATACGGAAGACCTCTCGGACCTCAGCGCGGCCCGTCACCTCTTCACTGATTTCAGGCTCTAATAGTCCCTCGAGGGCAGAACGGACTGCGTCGACCGCTTCATAGATCACATTGAAGTAACGTACATCCACCCCGGATTGTTCAATGAGGCGCCGCGCAGAGGCCTCAGCGCGCACATTGAAACCGATGATAATGGCCTCGCTGGCCATCGCTAAATTGACATCAGATTCGGTGATTCCCCCTACCTGGGTATGGATAACTTTGACGTGCGCTTCCTCGTGGGAGAGCCTTTCCAAGGCATCGCTCAGGGCCTCAGCCGAACCTTGTACATCGGCTTTGATGAGCAGACGGAGCTCCGCCTTTTCCATCTGTTTCATCTGTTCGAACATGCCCTCAAGCTTGGCCCGACGAGTCTGAGCGAATTGGGCCTCCTTCTGACGCTGCTGGCGCAGATCAGCCACCTCACGCGCCTTGCGTTCGTCTTCGACGGCCAATACCTCATCCCCGGCTTCAGGGACCCCTGATAGCCCAAGTACCTCCACCGGTGTACTTGGTCCGGCAGACTCCACCGATTCCCCAAACTCGTTGACGAGGGCCCGGATTCGGCCATATTCAGAACCTGCAAGCAATACGTCCCCCCGGTGGAGGGTCCCCTCACGTACAAGGACCGTTGCCACTGGACCCCGTCCTCGGTCCAACTGTGACTCGATAATCACTCCTCGAGCATAGCCTTCGGCAACTGCTTGGAGTTCAAGGAGCTCGGCCTGGAGCGAGACCATCTCTAAAAGGAGGTCGATGTTCAGCCCACTCTTCGCTGAGACCTCGACGAAGACTGTCTCTCCACCCCAAGACTCGGGAATTAGCCCGTATTGGGTCAGTTCATGCTTGATCTGCTCTGGATTGGTCTCGGGGAGGTCGATCTTAGTGAGCGCTACCACGATAGGGATCCCAGCCGCCTTGGCGTGATTTATGGCCTCAACGGTCTGAGGTTGAACCCCGTCATCGGCCGCCACAACCAAGATGACAATGTCAGTTACTTGGGCGCCGCGAGCCCGCATAGCGGTGAAGGCCCCATGCCCTGGAGTATCCAGGAAGACCAAGAGTCCGTTAGCAGTCTCGACCCGGTAGGCGCCGATATGCTGAGTAATCCCTCCGGCCTCATGAGCAACGACCTTGGATTGGCGGATATAATCGAGTAGCGAGGTCTTCCCGTGGTCGACGTGTCCCATAACCGTTACCACAGGAGGCCGAGGCTCGGTTTTCCCGGTTAGTTTCTGGCCCGTGATGACCTGCTCCTCGACAGCGGACTCTGAAACCTGCTTGGGCTTGTGGCCTAGCTCTTCGACCACCAAGGTAGCCGTTTCGTTATCTAGAATCTCATTTTTGGTCACCATTACCCCAAGGTTCATCAGTTGCTTGATTACATCTGTGGCCTTGATGGCCATACGATTGGAAAGCTCTTCTACCCCTATAGTCTCCGGTATGGGAACCTCACGTACCACTGGCTTTTGTGGCCTTTCAGATACTTGCTCTTTACCGGCCTCCTGCTCAGGGACCTGGCCCTCACGCCGGGCACGCTTCTCCCTCTTCTTGCGTTGTTTTTTGGAGTCCCAGCGCCCCTCTTCTAGTGTCTTAGGACCCACATCTTGGGCTTTACCCTTGTCCTTATCTTTCTTTTCACGTGGAGGCTGTGCGGGTTCTGGGATCTTACCACTTGGCTCAGAATGCTCAGGGGTGAGCTCCTGGCCCTGGGATTGGGGTTCGGCCTGTTGCGGCTCCTCTTCTATAGGCTGAGTGGGAACCTCCTCCTCTTGAGATGGCCGTGGCTCCTCCACCGCAGGAGCCAAGTCAGGTTCAGCCATTACCTCTGGGGTCGAGTCTTCGGTAATCTGAGCACCCTGCTCTTCATAGGTCTGCATCTCGGCCTTGGCGGCCTCAATTTCCTGAGCCCTGAAGGACTCTTCCCCATGCTCTTCCTCCTGCTCAGGCTGCCTCCATAGCCAATCAGGAGTTGGGGAGATCCTGCTCGCTTCCGTGGTGACTTGTTCCTGGGAAGGAATACCCTCCTCTTCCCGACGGCGCTTAACGAAGGTGCGCCTCTTGCGGACCTCTACGTTGACTGTCCGTGTTCGACCATGGGCAAAACTCTGTCTGATCTGGCGGTTTGAGCGGCGCTTCAGAGTGATCTTGGTCGGTGCCGGCTCCTCCGCTGCTGCCCCACCGTGACTCTTACGCAGGTAACTGAGGAGTTTGCGTTTATCCTCATCGTTGACAAACTGGTTAGGCGAGTGCTTTTCCACCCCAGCGGCCCTGAGTTGCTCGAGGAGCCTTTCATTGGACATTCCCATCTCACGGGCAAATGTAGATACTTTAACCTTGTCCATTCCCGTTTTCCTCCTTCAGCCCATGCCAGCACGATGCCAAAGCTCGGATCCTTTCCCCAAGGTGGGGCTCTGTGATGGCTAGGACTCCTACCTCGGGCTGGCCAAGAACGCGACTCAACTCTGCCTTGGAAAGGGCATGGATTGTTCGTTCGGGCCCAGTTTGTTGTGCGAACTCACGTTGGGTACGGTAGGCAGTGTCCCAGGCTATCCATAGCTGTTTAACCCGACCCCAGTTAAGGGCCTCTTGAACCCGGTCCCTACCCCATACCACAAGGCCCGCTCGGTGCGCATGGCTCAAGGCCTCGTTCAACTGCCGGGTCACTCCATGCAAGGCTATCTCGCGCAGTTCCTCCGCGGATTGCTGAGGGGGCCCACAGCCTAGGGACTGGGCAAGCCCTTTTGGTTTGATCCCACGCTGTAGGCATTTAAATTGGGGACACAGGTAGGCCCCACGCCCTGGCAGCTTGCAGCGTAGGTCTAATTGGGGGTGACCGTTCAATCCACAAACGAAACGTAATAACTCCTGCTGGGACTGTCTCTTTCGGCAGGCACAGCACTGCCGTATGGGCTGCACCTTACTTTCTCTCTTCTTCCCCACTGCTAGTATTATCAGAGTGCTCCTCAAACCACGGTTTCCGGGCCGCCATAATGAGGTTCTTGGCCTTCTCTTCAGAGATTCCTTTGATCTCCATAAGTTCATCCACTGCTGCCTCAGCCAGCTTATCGGCTGAGGTCACCCCGTGGGTTACCAAGAGGCGGGCGGTGGCATCATCCATCCCTTCAACATTCTGAAGGGATGGGTCCATCTCTGCTTCGACTCGTTCCTCCTCCGCAATCGCTTGATTGAGCAGTGTGTCGCGGGCCCGAGTTCGGAGTTCCTGGGCCAGTTCCTCATCGAACTCCTGAATCGAGGCCAATTCAGACAGCGGCACATAGGCAATCTCTTCGAGACTCGAGAAACCCTCTTCGGCTAGAATTGCTGCCACCTCTTCATCAGCATCGAGGTGTTCCATGAATAACTGCTTGGATACTTCGAACTCGCTCGCCCGTTTGTCTCTTTCTTCCTCCTCAGTCAGGATATTGATCTCCCAGCCGGTTAGTTGGCTGGCCAGACGCACATTTTGTCCCCCTCTCCCAATAGCTAGGGAGAGCTGATCTTCAGCAACTACCACATCGATGGTATGGAGATCCTCATCGACTACCACCCGACTGATGGCAGCTGGAGACAAGGCGTTGCATACGAACGTAGCTGGATCTTCTGTCCATTCGATGAGATCGACCCGTTCACCGGAGAGTTCATCGACCACCTTTTGTACCCGTGAACCTCGAAGCCCGACACAGGCCCCTACCGGATCGATCCGAGGATCTCCAGTGCTTACTGCAATCTTGGCTCGGGAACCAGGATCTCGAGCTGCCCCACGGACCTGGATGATTCCATCCGAGATCTCTGGAACCTCGAGCTCGAATAGGCGAACAATTAACTGGGGATGGGTACGTGATAGGAATACCTGAGGGCCACTTTGGGTTCGGCGAACATCATAGAGATAGGCTCGTACACGATCACCGGCACGCAAATTTTCCCGAGGTATCTGTTCACTCTTGGGGAGAATTGCCTCAGTCCGGTTCAAATCGATTATGGCATTGCCCCGCTCTATTCGTTTGATCACTCCGGTGATCAGCCCCCCGAGCCGCTGCTGGTACTCCGAGACGATCATATCCCGTTCTGCTTCGCGGACCTTTTGCAGAATCACTTGCTTTGCCGTTTGGGCTGCGATTCGGCCAAACTCGATGGGGGGTAACTCTTGTTCGAGGACATCTCCCACCTCGACTGAAGGATCCTGCTCTCGTGCCTCACTTAGAGGGATTTCCCGCTCACGATCCTGAATCTCTTGAGTATCATCGACTACATCCCAGTATTGAATAATACGGAATTCGCCGGTATTGCGATCGAGCTCTGCCCGGAGCGATTTATTATGACCATAGGTCTTTTTCGATACAGTGCTAAGAGCGGCTTCCATGGCTTGAAAGATGATGTCTTTGTCTACCCCTTTCTGCCGGGCGACTGAATCAACCACTGTCAGGATCTCATTACTCATGAGGAGTCCCCTCTCGCCTACCAGATCGACTCCACCAGCTATCCGGCCGAGTCGTTTACTTGACTGTTAAATGGACTTTGGCCGCTTGCTCCATGGGTATTTTGATCTGTCCATGCCCTGTTTCGAGGACAATTGTCCCCTCGTCAAGACCGATCAAGCTCCCAGTGAAATTGCGCTGACCGTTGATCGGGAGTGTGGTCCGGATTTTGACCCTTTCTCCTGCAAATCGGGAGTAGTCTTCCGATTTGCGCAAAGGTCGTTCGATACCGGGGGATGAGACCTCTAGGCTGTATCTACCCAAGATGGGATCTTGGCTATCCAGGACCTCCTCAATCGCTTCGCTTACACAAGCACAATCATCGACTGTTACCCCGGTCCGGGTATCGATATACACCCGTAACACCTGGTTTTGACCCCTTGGGATATACTCTAGCTCAACCAGTTCATACCCCAACGCAGTCACTGTCGGCTCCAGCAACCCGATCAATTGGTCGCGACTGACCGCCATCAGCGCCCCTCAAGAATAAAAAAAAGCGGGCTAAGGACCCACTTTTTCTGAAGGTCGACCAAACTAGGGGCCATTCTATCATTAATTGATTGGTCTCAAACCCCTCTATCAACTAAGACAAAGAAGCCCTCCAAAAATTCTCTCCTTCTCAATCTGATCCAAGTGTGGTGAGCCTTTTATCGGTTTGGGTGGCATAA
>CAYUWI010000016.1:0-19677 GCA_964448275.1 uncultured Gammaproteobacteria bacterium
CGCTAACAGGCGCATCACTACCGGTCGCATCCACAGCCCGTGCAGCACCACGACCGGGGGCTGTCTACTGGTCAGGGCTCCGACTCCGAACCGTTCGGCTCAAGCGGAGGCCAAGGTCAGAGAGCTGCTGGGGATCGACCTCAGCCGGGGCTTGGGTCAGGAGACAAGTAGCCCGTTGGGTCTTGGGGAAGGCAATGATCTCGCGAATGGAACCTACACCAGCTAACAACGCGACGATACGGTCGAGTCCAAAGGCGATCCCCCCATGGGGGGGAGCGCCATAGTGCAAGGCATCCAAAAGGAATCCGAATCTCTCCCGAGCCGTCTCAGGATCGATCCCAAGGGCGTTAAAGACCTTGCATTGGACCTCGGGATCGTGGATACGGATCGATCCCCCTCCAATCTCGGCACCGTTTAAGACGAGATCGTAAGCTCGTGAGAGGGTACTGCCGGGCTCTGATTCGAGTCGATCCAGATGGTCATTGTAGGGCGCGGTAAAGGGATGGTGGAGGGGTTCATAGCGGGCCGCCTTTGGATCCCACTCGAACATCGGGAATTGCGTAATCCAGACCGGATACCAGCCATCGGCCAATAGGTCCCACTCGCTTGCAAGCCGCTCCCGCAGGGCCCCGAGTGCTTCATTAACCACTGTGTGCGAGTCGGCCCCGAAGAAGAGGATATCCCCGTCCTCCGCACCGGTGCGCTCCAGGATCCCTGCAATAATTGATTCAGGGAGGAATTTCAAGACGGGTGACTGTAATCCCTCTGATCCCCGGGCCCGATCACTCACCTTGATCCAGGCCAACCCTTTAGCTCCGTAACCGCCAACGAATTCGGTATATTCATCGATCTCTTTGCGGGTCAGGGTTGCACCTCCCGGAAGCCGCAGAGCGGCCACACGCCCCCCCTCCTCAGCCGGTTTACGAAAGACCTTGAACTCGACCGCCGTCATCAGCTCAGTGAGCTCGGTTAGTTCGAGGGGGTTGCGCAAGTCAGGCCGATCGCTACCGAAGCGTCGTACTGCCTCATGATACGGCATCCGCGGAAAGGGCTCGGACAGGCTAGCGGCCCCAACCCTGTGGAATACCTCCACTATCATGGCCTCCATCAAGCCCATAATAGCCTCTTCATCCAAGAAGGAGACCTCGACATCGAGCTGGGTAAACTCCGGCTGTCTGTCGGCCCGCAGATCCTCGTCCCGGAAGCACTTAGCGATCTGGTAATAGCGTTCTGTGCCGGCGACCATCAACAGTTGCTTGAACAGTTGGGGACTCTGTGGGAGGGCGAAGAAGTGACCCGGATGGGTCCGGCTCGGGACCAAGTAGTCTCGCGCCCCTTCAGGGGTCGAACGGGTTAGAATCGGGGTCTCTACTTCCAAGAATTCGTGCCGATCGAGGTAGGACCGTATAGCCTGGGTTACACGATGGCGTAGGTGGAGGTTGGCCAACATGGTGGGGCGTCGGAGGTCGAGGTAGCGGTAGCGCAAGCGGAGCTCTTCCCCGACATTCTCGGTCTCCTCCAGCGGGAAGGGCAGGGTATCGGCAGCACTAAGCACCTGGAGGCCGAAGGCCTCCAGTTCAACCTCGCCTGTGATTAGCTCTGGATTGACGGTCCCATCAGGGCGTGCCCGAAGTCGCCCCTCAACCTGGATCACCCACTCCGAGCGCAGTCGATGGGCAGCAGCGAAGGTCTCTGCCTGATCCGGGTGGAAGACCACCTGCAATAGTCCTGAACGGTCCCGGAGGTCAATAAAGATAACTCCGCCGTGATCCCGGCGGCGATGGATCCAGCCACAGACCCAGGCCACCTCCTCGAGGTGGGCTCGATCGAGCTGAGTACACAGGTACGTGCGCATGGAGTCGGCCACTCTCCGAGGGAATAGCGGAAACAGGGGGCGTCCCTAGAGTCGAATCAAGGGACCACAACCAAGGGAAAATCGAGGGAATCTAAAATCTTGCGGTCAGCAGACTCGGCCATTATCGAGCTCGCCCGACTCAGGACCAAGGTCCAATCCACACCTTGTTTCAATGTGGTCGCGATCGCTGCACCATCGAGGCGCGGGAGCTCGACCAAATGGGGCTGTAGCCCCCACCTCCCCAACAACTCTTGGGCGAGTGTCTGCAGTTCAGGTTGTTGGCGTGGCAACAGGACTGTGACCACCTGGTTCTCCTCTTGGGCGAGAAAGGCAGCCGTTGTCAGAGCGCGCAATCCCGTTTCTCGGTCTTCTACAAGGACTGCAAGCCTTGCAGCGACCGGGTGTGCATGTGCCTCGGAAATAAGCACACTACAGGGGGCCTGCACAACCATCGAGCGGGCAGTGGAACCTAGCCTGCTTGTGCGTAGGGTCGACTGACCTTGCTTACCCAAGACCAATAGGTCAGTCGAGGAGGTGTATGCGAGGACCTCCGAGGTCACCCGCCCGCGGCGCACCTGGAATGACCAGTGGACACTTCGGCGCTGCGCCGCCCGATCCAAGGCTTGCCGGATCTGGATCGCTTGGCGTTTTAGCCTCTGCTCCACATAGCTCGGGTCGAGGGGACGCGTTGTGGCGGAGGTCAAACTGAGCTCCTGGGCAAAGGGAAGGCTCGCCGAGCGGACGAGATCGATGTCCTCGATGAAGAGACCAAGCAACTCAGCCCCACGCCGGGCCGCGACCTCGGCCGCCAGTTCCAAAGCAGCCCAGCTGTTCGCAGAGGTGTCTAATAGGACCAGGATCCGCTGAATTGATGCTTGTTCCAGATCGCCGTTCATCATCTTCGTCAGGCTTTCACAGGGTGATGGGAGCCCAGGCTCCTATAGGTACCGGTTCAGATAAAGGCCCTTAAAAGGCCTTATAATGGATCCGCTCACCTCCTATCCCAAGCTAAGAGTCCTCTTCCTCCGAATGGTCGTGTTTTCGGCTCAGCTTGGAGAGCTCCTCCAGGCGATCTTCGACCCGGCGGTTGAGGGAGCCCTCCGGGAAGAGACCGTCTTTTCCACGCTCCCCTGCCTCGAGGCCGGTGAGCAGCTCCAAGGCCTGGTCGATCCTTTGTACTGGGAAGACCTGGAACTGGCCGTTCGCTGAGGCCTCGCGAACATCCGCACGTAGCATCAAGTGGGGAACATTGGAGGCCGGAATGATAACCCCCTGCCCCTCAGCCCAACCGCGAGCCTTGCAGATATCGAAGAAGCCTTCGATCTTTTCATTGACTCCGCCAATGGCCTGGATCTGGCCATGCTGATTGACCGAACCTGTGATCGCTAAGGCCTGGCTCAGGGGGACCTCTGCAAGCACCGAAAGGAGAGTGCAGAGCTCGGCAGCTGAGGCGCTATCGCCTTCTATCATACCATAGGATTGCTCAAAGGTGAGGCTTGCCGAGAATGACAACTGCCGTTGGGTCGCGTAGCGCCCCCCGATAAAGCCTGATAGGATCATCACCCCCTTTGAGTGGAGGGAGCCCCCGAGCTCGACTTCTCGTTCGATATCGATGACCTTGCCGTCACCTAGCCGCGCGGCGGCCGTAATCCGACTCGGTCGTCCGAAAGCGAAACTGCCCAGTTGCATATAGGCGAGCCCATTGATCTGACCCACTGCCGGGCCGGCGGTATCGATCAGGACAGTGCCCCGCTGAATGGCCCGTTCGACCCGTTCCCGGACGCGGTCGGACCGATAGATCTGCTTATCGATCGCCTTCTGAACGTGCTCAGCCTCGACTTCTGTCGAGCCGTCCTCCCCGGCCCAGAAGTTGGCCTCCCGGAGGAGGTCGGCTAGCCCGCGCGCGTGGGTGCTCAAGCGCTCACTATCCTCGGCGAGCCGCGAACCGTGTTCGATAAAACGGGCAGTCGCTGCGCGATTTAACGGCTTGAGTCCCTCGTGCTGCGCGATCGTCCCGATCAACCGGGCATACAGGAGATTGGTCTCCTCGCTCCGCTCAATATCCTCTTCAAAGTCGGCCTGGACCTTAAAAAGCTCTTGGAAATCCGGATCGTAGGCAAAGAGGAGGTAGTAGAGGAAACGCTCTCCGAGGAGGATGACCTTGACATTGAGTGGGATCGGATCGGGCTCGAGGCTGACAGTACTCCACAGACTATAGATCTGCTCGATCGACTCGATTCGGATCTCGCGTGCATACAGGACCCGTTTAAGGCTCTCCCAGGCGAAGGGTTGCATGAGAACCTGGCGGGCATCCAGGATCAGATAGCCGCCGTTCGCCCGGTGGAGGGCCCCCGGTTTAATGAGTGTGAAGTCGGTCAACAAGGTACCCTGCTGCGCCCAGTGTTCCACGCGGCCCACGAGGTGCTGGTGGGAGGGCAGGTCTTCATGGACCACTGGGGCCCCCTCTAGGTCGCTATTATCCACAAGGAGATTGGCCCGGTATCGATTGAGCACAGCTTCATACGGTGGGGGGGCACCGGGTTGGGCACCACGCTGTTGGCCCTCTTGCTGCCCACGGAAGGCCTCGATATTGTCGATCACATCTTCCTGGATCGCATCGAAGTGGGCCACGACCTGAGGGAAGTCCGAGTAGTCTTTCTTAAAGGACTCGATTAGATTACCAACTGCCAAGAGGCCCATCTCCCGATTGAGTTCCTTGATCTTCTCCTGGGTCTCCTTGCGCCACTTCGGGAACTGTTGGAGCGTCTTTTGGACGCGCTCTTGGAGTTGGGAGATCGTCTCCTCGATCTCGCGGCGTTTCTCCTCCGGCAGCTTATAGAACTCATCTGGGCTGAGCACCTCACCCTCTTTGATTGGGGCAAAGGTAAGTCCTGAAGGGGTCTGGATCACAGCGATATCGTGCTGTTCTGCGTCTTGCTGGATCTCTTGAAAGGCCTCTTGCTGGCGTTGCTGGAACTCCTGCTGGAGCTCGCGGACCCGATTCTGGTATTCATCCCCTTCAAAGATCGCCGGGATCGCGCTGCGGAGCTCATCGATAAGCTGTTCGAGATCCTGTCTCAGTTTACCCCCGTAGCCCGAGCTCAAACTCAGCAGGCTCGGTCGGTGGGGCTCTTCGAAGTTGTAGACATAGCACCAATCGGAGGGTGTGGCCTCTTGGCTCGCCCTCTCCGTGAGGAACCGCTGTACAGTGGTTTGCTTGCCGATCCCATGCGGGCCGAGGACAAAGAGATTGTAGCCGTCATTGCGGATCCGGGTCCCAAAGTGGAGGGCATCGAGGGCACGCTCCTGCCCTACGAGCTGGGGGAGCTCCTCCAGCTCGGCTGTGGTTTCAAAGGGCAAGGATGCGGGATCACATCGGGAATAGAGGGATTGAGGGCCAAGTGCTTCTGGTTTAGGCATTGGATTCCTCGTTCGCCATACAGTCCAGAGGGTCTCTCCCCCGACTGGGAGATGTCAAAATGACATTATAACCAGCGCGACCATTACGTCCACTAGTTCGGTAAGGTGATCTTCGGAAAGAGTCGGCCATTCGGGAGGCTCAGGCTGACAGAAGAATACCTACTCAAGGGAGCTCACCGAAAAGCGGGATCTCCAGCAAAGAAGGCCTTGATCACCGGGGCAAAGCGCTCCTTGTCGACCAAGAAGGAGTCGTGGCCCTGGATGGAGGCAAGCGGGTGATACTCGACATCCAACCCCACTTTCGTGGCGAGCTCGGCAAGTTCCCTCTGCTGCCACAGGGGAAAGAGGAAATCGGTCTCAACCCCAGCAATCAAGACCCGGCGGGCTTGGATCCTGGCCAAGGCTTGTTCCACCAGGCCCTCACCGTGTTCGGCGAGATCGAAGTGATCCATGGCCCGCGAGATATAGAGATAGGAGTTCGGATCGAAATTCGCGATAAACTTGCGGGCATTGGCCTCCAGATACGACTCGATCTGGAACTCGGGTTCGAATCCACCGTAGAACTCGCCCACTTTGACCCGCTCTCGGTCAAACCGCTCGAGCCACTCCTCACCGGAACGGTACGACATCAATCCAAGCTTGCGGGCCAAGCGCATCCCCTCGACCGGCCAGCGCTCTGCATCATAATAGCCGCCGTTCCAATTCGGATCACTGCGGATGATGTCCCGTTGGAGAGAACGGACCGCGATGGCAAAGGGGGTCGCCTGGGTTGCTGCAGAGATGGCAACGAGATCCCTCACCTCTTCGGGGTATTCAATCGCATAGGCCAACGCATCCATCCCGCCGAGGGAAGCCCCGATGACCGCATATAATCGCTCGATCCCTAGGGCCTGGACGACCGCTCTACCAGCCCGGCTAATATCCTCGACCGTAAGCTCGGGGAATTCGACCCGGTAAGGTCGCCCAGTCTGCGGGTTGATCGAGGCGGGTCCAGTCGATCCGAAACAGCTCCCTAGGGAGTTGACGCAAATAACAAAGAAGCGCTCAGTATCGAGGGGCTTACCCGGCCCGATCATGTACTCCCACCAACCGGGTGAGGGGTCTTCTGGCGAAGAGGCAGCATGCGCACTCGGAGAGAGGCCGGTAAATAGGAGGATAGCGTTGTCGCGGGCTGCCGCGAGGCACCCCCAGCTCTCATAAGCGATCGTCACCTCGGGCAGGATCCCACCCCAGCGCATATGGAACGGGCGATCAAATCGTAGATACTGGGTAGCACCCGACATCGAGCCCAATAAGCCCCATTGCTCGCGAAAAATTAAGGTCAACGATACTGAAGTCCTGTACCCAACGCAAGCCAGAAAATAGCACTCTGGCCCCTATTATTGGTATTGGATTCCTATCTTGGGTCTATGTCCCAGAGCCAGGCCGCCCCTCGGACCCCGCTACTATCCCCATGGAACGGCGGAAGAAGCAAGGTATCAACGCGATCGGAGAACACATAGGGAGCCCAACGACGGGGGACCTCTGTATATAATCGCCGGATATTAGACATCCCGCCGCCGAGGACAATGACATCTGGATCCAAGAGATTGATCACATGGGCAAGGGCCCGGGCCATACGATCGATATAGCGATCGAGGGTGGCTTCACACTCCCGGTCCCGCTGCTCCGCACGTGCCGCAATGGTTGGTGGTTCCAAGGCCTCGCCAGTGGCGTGGAGGTGGTCAGCGACCATTCCCGGCCCGGAGAGGAAGGTCTCAATGACCCCACGTTTCCCGGTATAGCACTCGGGGCCCGAACGTTCAAAATCATCACACCAAGGTAGGGGATTATGCCCCCATTCCCCTGCAATCGCATTCGGCCCGGTCAACACTCGATCATTGATGACGAACCCTCCACCCGTTCCGGTCCCAATGATGACTCCAAAGACTACCGCCTTACCCTCACCGGCTCCGTCGGTGGCCTCAGACAGGGCAAAGCAATTGGCATCGTTACTGATCCGGACCGGACAGGCGAGTGCCGATTCAAGATCCTTGAGTAGGGGGCGACCATTGAGCCAAGTCGAGTTCGCGTTCTTGATCAAACCGGTGGTCGGTGAGATCGCCCCCGGGGTCCCCATACCCACACGTATCTCTTCGCCGACTGCGCCCCTTGCCCGATCTACCAGGGCTACCAGCATCTCCAGGGTCTCTGCATACCCTTGCGGCGTGGCTACTCGCTCGCGCAATCGCTCATCACCCCTTTGGTCAAGGGCGACGAGCTCGGTCTTCGTCCCGCCCAAATCCACACCCAGCCGAATCACTCGCCCTCACCTCCCTCAGCTTGCCCTCTTACTTACTAGGAGGCCACACGTTTACACCATCCGATTCCGATTGGCCCAATCAAACTTCGATCAACAGTCAATCACTTGCCTAAGGAAGGCGAGCGCCTCGGCCTGGATCCCGGGCTCCTTGCTCTCTCGAGGTCCGGCGATATTCAATACCTTGATCTGCTCCTGAACAAGCCATTGCCACACCGAGTCCGGATCGGATGGGGGTGTCAGGTCGACCAGGCGGTATGGCTTGCCCAGTCTCTCCGCCATCCGCCGGGTGAAGGCCGTGCCACCTTCGAGGTTCCCCCGAAGGAGAATGAGCGTACCATCGGAATCTCGCACGTTGAGGGCCGTGCGCTCCGCGTAGGCTGCAGAAGGGGTCTCCTGCAAGGGATACTCCGCACCGATTGCCCCATCCTCGGCCCGTCGGCCCTTAGGGCACCAACCACCTGCAGGGATCTGTTTCTGCCGGGCAAGCTCGAGTGCGGCTCGGTCAACCCCCGTTTGACCTCCAGAGATAAGTCTCCAAACCGGCATACCCACCCTTCTCTCTCCGTAGTGTGTAGCCTTTCCCCACCTCATACGAGCAGCTCAGCACCAGGTGAATGAAAGTACATCCCAGATTCCCGTAGGTGGGCAAGGATACGCTCTTCCAACCAAAACCGGGGTTGCCAGGGCCTGCAACCCGTTATGAAACCGACATGCCCACCATGTTCACAGACCTCGAGGGAGACCTGTGAGGAGAGCTCATCGTGAAGGGGTATAGCCTCAGGCCTCGTGAACGGATCATCCTGCGCGTGGAGGATCAAGGTCGGGGTTTGGATCCGCTTCAGATAGCGCCGGCAGCTGGTGCGTTCATAATACTCCGCGGCGTTGGCAAAGCCGTGCAAAGGGGCTGTCACCCGGTCATCAAACTGGTAGAAGTCCTTGATCCGGGCGAGCTCTTCGATATGAAAGGGGAGCTTGTAGGTCGGGTCCTGGCATTTGGTCCGCATAGAATGTTTGAGACACCGTAGCAGAACTCGCTGATAAATCTGAGAGAGACCGGAATTCAGGCGG
This sequence comes from uncultured Gammaproteobacteria bacterium, assembly GCA_964448275.1. Classification (GTDB taxonomy): domain Bacteria; phylum Pseudomonadota; class Gammaproteobacteria; order Thiohalorhabdales; family CAYUWI01; genus CAYUWI01. The sequence goes on from CAYUWI010000016.1 coordinate 8,646, forward strand.
CTTGCCGCATGGTGGAGCTCAAATGGGACCGAAACGGCAACCGCAGTATGGAGGCGACGCTCCGGCCGCTCCCCAAGCCACTTGAGCAACAGATTGCCCCCAAGGGAGTACCCGATCGCTGCCAAGGGGGTAGCAGGGCAAGTCGTCTGGAGGTAGTCCACCACCCACCCCAGATCTCCGGTAGCTCCAGCGTGGTAGCTATGAGTTAACCGATTGGGCTCTCCACTACAACCCCGGAGATGCATTACCACAGCTCGCACGCCCACGCGATGGAGGGCAGTCAAGAGACCGACTACATAGTGGGATCGGCTACTTCCTCCAAGCCCATGAAGGATCAGAACCAACGGCCCTTCTTGCCGACCCAGCGTCCAGTCCAGGTCCAAGAAATCATCGTCCGGCAGCTCCACACGTTCACGCTGCAGAGGTACTCGCAGACCACGTCGATATAAGAGGGGGGCTAGGGTTTGTAGATGGGGACCAGGGAGCCACCAAGCCGGCTTAAACGAGGCGAAGTTGTTACACAAATTGAGGGACAAGGAGGGTCAACCCCCATACCAACCCCACGTTCCCGATCGCCAAGAAAACAGCCGCCGAGCTGATATCCTTGGCCCGACCCGCAAGGGGATGGAACTCCTCACCCAACCGGTCCACTGTTGTCTCGATTGCAGAATTGACCAACTCCGTGATCAGGAGGAGCAATAGACTGCTGATCAAGAGAGCATACTCTGCCCCGTTGTCCCCCAACCAGAGGCCGAGCGGCGTTAGGACCACCGCTAGCTTGAGCTCCTGTCGAAAGGCGGCCTCATACCGCACTGCCGCCTTCAGACCTGCCATCGAATAGCCAAATGCCCGTACCAGGCGAGCTAGCTCATCTTTGAGCTGTCCGCTCATCTGGAGCCCCCGGTTGGAGTTCGATTGTGAGGAGCATGCCGCATTGCGCCTATCAGAACCAAGCGCATAGGGCACCCCTCAAGTGAGCACTATTAAGCCACTGGGGCTTAAGATGCTCCCAATGGAGCGGACCAGTGACTTCATTCGGGGCCCAGGTCCCCATTTGCCACACAATGCTTCAGGAGCAAAAGGATCGGAAGTGGGTCAAGACGGCAGGATACCGATGCAGAGATCCCTGGGCCTTTGCAACACTGCACCGGAGCGGTTCACCCACGCCAGGTGGGCACAATGAAAGGCCCATGATCGGAGCTACCCCTGTTTGCGCACGTAGGTAATATACTCTCCATTTACTTCGCACGAATCGATGTATTCGTTCCCCGACTCGTAGCAATAGCCGTACAGATCCATCGCTGCAGAGGGATCGGTTGCGACTATCTTGAGTACTTGTCCCGGCTTGAGGCGCCGGAGCTCTCGCTTGGTGAGTAGTAGGGGGATCGGACACTCAACGTGACGGGCGTCGAGTTCATGGTCGACTGCAACCGTCCCACCGGCCTCACCAGCTGATCCCATCACTTCCGTAGCACACACTTGTGATAGAGGTCTTCCAGGTTCCCTTGAGGGTCGTAGCGCGCCTTGAGCTCATCGTACTTGGCCCTATTATAGATCTCCCAAAACTCCTCCGGTGGATAATAAACATCCGAATAGAGGGACTTGATCCCCCCCAATTCACTGACCTTGCGCTCGATTTTGCGGTTGTAGTACCCCGCAGGGAGTCTCTCCCGGCCCTTGAGGACATCCCAAAACCCAAAATTGACATAGGTCGTATCGGGGAACAGACGATACAAATCGAACTGCCGGTCGGATCTCCAACGCCGGATTGGACAGATCCAGATCGGGGCGATACCGATCTCTTGATGGAAGAACCTTAGAAAGGAAGCCGCCTGCTCGATCGGGATATCAACATCCTGGATCACTGACTCTGTATGCCACCCCAGCAGGCGGTTGAGGCGCGAGGTTACGCCCCATCTGGCATTCCAGCGCATAATCCGCGTATAGGTGATCGAATTCAAGCGCGACCGCCCGAACAATCTCCGGAGAATCGGATTTTGCGCCCCGACATTCTTCGAACACCAGAACCAGTCCGTATCCCAGCGCCACAGGTAATCGTGGGTGGTCAGATAATCCGTATCCCGTTCCCGAGGGGAGCGGTAGTAGATCTTTTCAAAGGTGTAGTCGCTGGTGTAGGGGGCCCTATCTGTGAAGGTCCCCAGGGTCAGATAGTGCTCATTTGGAGCAAAGACGGTGCCGTCGATAAAATCGATCTCCTGCTGGCACCACTCCGCAAGCCCTTCGAAGTAGGCTTCAGGTTCGCAGTACTGGATATGGTTGAGCTTAACGTAGCCCTTAACGGGGACTGTCTTGACCTTCAATTTCAGGATATAGCCTAGTGTTCCATAGGAGTTCGGGAAACCGAAAAAGAGATCGCTATGCTCATTGTCCGGGGTACAATGCACGATCCGACCGTCCCCAACGAGGATCTCCATCTCAAGGACAGTCTCATGCACTAACCCATATTTGAACGAGGAGGATTCGATTCCTATACCTGAGACCGCACCACCGATCGTGATCGATTTCAACTGAGGGACCACAGCGGGCATCACCCCATAGGGTAGGGTGGCATCGACCAGCGTCTGATACGAGGTCATCCCTTCCACTTCGACCCAGCCTTCGGCTGGGTCAACGTGGAGGACTTGGTCAAAGTCGCGAACAGGAAGCTTATACTTGGCGGCCCCTTCGCGGTCCCGGAAGAGATTCGAGGTCTCCTTTTCCAAGCCCACCGCCATCCCGGTATTCGCTTGGAATGCCTCGAGCAACCGCTGCTTCTTCACCGCATATTCAGCCATCCGTCAGCGCCCGCGCTCAGTGGTCAGGGTTGGGAACATAAAAAGGTTGGTACTCCCTCATGTGGTGAGGCACCCCTCGACAAACTCCTCCACACTCGCCAGAGCAGCATCTAGGTTCTCGGGGTTCTTCCCCCCGGCCTGGGCCATATCCGGACGACCACCGCCCTTACCTCCCACTTGTTGGGCCACACGATTGATGAGATCACCCGCCTTGATACGTCCGGTTAGGTCTTTGGTCACCCCGGCAATTAGGTTCACCTTACCCTCCTCCCAGAGCGGTACTCCGAGCACGATAACCCCGGATCCGAGGCGCTGTTTGAGTTGGTCAACAGTCTGGCGCAAGGACTTGGGGTCTTGGCCTTCAAGCGAGGCGGTGAGCACTGAGATCCCTCCGACCTCCTTGACCTTGTTGAGCAGATCGATGCTATGGGCAGTGGCTAGCTTCGCCTTGAAACGTTCCAGCTCCTTCTCCAGCTCCCGGGTTCGCCCAACAAGGGCCTCAACTCGGTTGGCCGTCTCCCCGAAGTCCCCCTTGACCAGGTCGGAGATGGTCGCGAGCTGCTCCTCCTCGGCCTCGATATACTCGAGCGCAGCCTGACCGGTCAAGGCCTCAATTCGGCGCACCCCTGCAGCCACACCGGACTCCTCGATGACCTTAAACAGACCTATATCACCAGTTCGGGAGACATGGGTCCCACCGCACAGCTCCTTGCTGACAGGCCCCATGTCGATAACACGGACCTCATCACCGTACTTTTCGTTAAAGAACGCCAGCGCACCTTGGGCACGCGCCTGCTCCATCGCCATCCACTCCGAGGCGACCCCAAGGTTTTCCCGTATATGGCGGTTGACCTCGACCTCAATACTCCGAATCTGGTCCTCACTGAGGGGCTCAAAGTGGGTAAAATCGAAGCGTAGCCGGTCAGGTGCCACTAAAGAGCCCATCTGACGGACATGCCCCCCGAGCTGATGGCGCAGCGCGGCGTGGAGCAAGTGGGTCGCGGAGTGGTTATACCGGATCGCCAAGCGCCTGGCCTCATCGACCTGGCAGTGGACCTCCTGGCCAACCTGCAGGGCATCTCCCTCCACATAGCCAATATGGGCCACGATCTCAGGAAGGGGCTTTTGGGTATCGGTCACCACAAAGACCGCCTGGCCCGCCGTGATCTGCCCAGTGTCCCCAACCTGACCACCGGATTCCCCATAAAAGGGGGTCTGGCTCAGGAGAAGGACCCCCTGCTGCCCTGCGTGCAACTCGGAGACCTGGTTCCCCTCATTGTCGAGGATCCCCTCCAAGGTAGCTTCAGCACTCAGGGTCTGATACCCAAGGAACTCGGTCCCGGGATGGCCCTCGAGGAACTCGTAATAGGCCGAGGCAATCTGTTGTTCCCCGCTGCCCTCCCAGTGGGCTCGGGCTCGACGCCGTTGTTCGGCCATACACGCCTCGAAGCCGAGGTGATCGACGGTGAAGCCTCGCTCCCGACCAATATCCTCGATCAGATCGAGGGGGAAGCCGTAGGTATCGTACAACCGGAAAGCAGCCTCACCGGGGATCTCGGTCTGCCCGGAGGGGAGCGCCACGATCAATTCATCGAGGTGGTGCAGTCCGCTCTCAAGGGTCGCCCCAAAGCGTTCCTCTTCGGTCTTGAGGGCTCGCTCAATGGTCGCCTGGTTCTCAACCAACTCGATAAAGTGGCCGCCCATCATCTCCACCAGGGTCTCTACCAACCGATGGACGAAGGTACCCGTGATCCCAAGCATCCAGCCGTGCCGCACTGCACGGCGAATGATTCGGCGTAGGACATAGCCGCGACCCTCATTGGAGGGCACAACCCCGTCCGTGAGGAGAAAGCTGCAGGCACGAAGGTGGTCAGCGATGACCCGTAGGCTCACGTCGATCGCCTCACGCTGATGGTACTCTACCCCAGCGATCCACGCGGTCTGTTCGATAAGGGGCCGGAACAGATCGGTATCGAAGTTATTATGGACCCCCTGCATCACCGTGGCGACGCGCTCCAAGCCCATCCCTGTGTCGATCGAGGGGTTGGGTAGCTCCTGGAGGTGACCCTGAGCATCTCGGTTATACTGCATGAAGACCAGGTTCCAGATCTCGACGAAGCGATCGCCCTCCTGCTCCGGCGAACCAGGCGGTCCTCCCGGGATCTCGGGACCATGATCATAGAAGACCTCGGAACACGGCCCACAAGGACCAATATCCCCCATGGCCCAGAAGTTATCCGTCGCTCCGATGTAGGCGAAGCACTCTGGGTCAACCCCGATCTCCTCCAACCAGATCCGGGCAGCGACTTCATCTTCTTCATAGACTGTGACGAAGAGCCGCTCAGGCGACAGGCCCAGCTCCTGGGTCAAGAACTCCCAGCAATAGTGAATCGCCTCCCGTTTGAAGTAATCCCCAAAGGAGAAGTTGCCCAACATCTCGAAGAAGGTATGGTGGCGCGCCGTATAGCCGACTTTCTCAAGGTCGTTGTGCTTTCCCCCAGCCCGCAAACAGCGCTGGCTCGTAGCGGCCCGTCGGTAGTCCCGGTGCTCACGCCCGAGGAAGATATCCTTGAACTGGACCATACCGGCGTTGGTGAACAGCAGCGTGGGGTCGTTCTCGGGCACTAACCGGGCACTTGGAACGATGGTATGACCTCGAGCTTCAAAATAAGCCAAAAAGCGGTTTCGAATCTCAGCGCCTTGCATGGTGTATCACTCGTCCATTGATGGGTGGCTCCATGCGACCACGACTCGACAGATCTCCGGAGAAAACCCCCGATACTCAAGGAACCTCTTCCGCTTGGCTGCTGCTCGATGGTCTTCTGGAGGGGTTTCCCCGAATCGCTTAGTGAGTACCTGGACGGCCAAGGCACGTTCCTGTTCCGTGGTCAGATAGGCATAGCCTCGGGCTGTCGGACCGACACCGCGCTCCCGCAACTCGGCAACTATCCGGCGTGGTCCATAGCCACGCTCGAAGCGTACCCGGCACCACGCCTCAGCCATACGCATTTCGTCAAGCGCGCCTTCGGCCTCCAACCGGTCGAGGGTCTCCTCCACCAAGCCGTCAGCATAGCCACGGGATGAGAGCTTATACCCTAGCTCTAAGCGGCTATACTCTCTCCGAGCGAGATACCGAAGGGCCTGGCCATAGGCCTGCTCAACGCTACTCACCAATCTCGTCCCAACACGCCACCACTGTTACTGCTTCGGATCCAACGGCCTCGGATCACCCCACAGCAGGCACATACTCAGTTGCCCTCGGCCCTTGCGCTATCGCCCTGCTCAGTAGGGTAGTGAGAGAGTCCGGCAGCCTCCCGAACCTTGGTCTCTAACTCAGCGGCCAACTCCGGACGCTCCTTAAGGAACTCACGCACATTCGTCTTGCCCTGACCGAGCCGGGTATCGTTATAGGTGTACCAGGCGCCAGACTTCTCGATCAGGTTGTAATGGACCCCGAGGTCGATGATCTCGGCCTCACGCGAGATCCCCTCACCATAAAGGATCTCGAATTCCGCTTCCCGGAACGGTGGGGCAACCTTGTTTTTGACCACCTTCACTCGGGTGTGGTTGCCTACTACCTCCTCGCCCCGCTTGATCGCCCCGGTGCGCCGAATATCGAGTCGAACGGTGGAGTAGAATTTTAGGGCATTACCCCCTGGGGTCGTCTCAGGATTGCCAAACATGACCCCGATCTTCATCCGCACCTGGTTAATAAAGAACACCGAGGTCCGAGACTGGGTAATCGAACCGGTTAGCTTGCGCAAGGCCTGGGACATGAGCCGCGCTTGTAGGCCGACATGGGAATCTCCCATCTCCCCTTCGATCTCCGCCTTGGGCACCAGTGCGGCCACCGAATCGATCACGATCGCAGAGACCGCTCCGGAACGCACCAACATCTCAGCGATCTCTAAGGCCTGCTCCCCAGTATCCGGTTGGGAGATTAGAAGCTCATCGACATCGACCCCAAGCCTCCGTGCGTAGACTGGATCGAGGGCATGCTCAGCGTCAATAAAGGCGGCCACTCCTCCAGCCTTTTGGGCCTCCGCCACAGCATGCAAGGTCAAGGTGGTTTTCCCCGAGGCCTCAGGTCCGTAGATCTCCACCACACGACCGCACGGATAGCCACCCACCCCGAGGGCCAGATCAAGACCTAGGGAACCCGAGGAACTCACCGGCACCTCGAAGCTCTCCCGTTCACCGAGGCGCATCACCGATCCTTTTCCAAACTGGCGATCAATATTCTTGATCGCCGAGTCCAGAGCCTTCCGCTTTTCTGTATCCATGGGTACCAACCTTTCAGCGAATGGGCCGATCCGTCGCCTCTACCCAGTTCGCTTCCCCTTCGTCAATTGCCTCCAAGATCCCAGCAAGGGCGGCATTCACGCTATGCCAACGCACGGTGTTGCGATCCCCCGCGAACCGATGCCCCCACCTCCAAATCCTGCCACCCCGCTTTGCAATGCCGAAACAGACGGTCCCCACGGGCTTTTGCACACCCCCCCCTGTGGGACCTGCGATCCCTGTTACTGCGATTCCCAGATCGGCCTGACTTCGCTCCAAGGCACCGTGAGCCAACTCTACTGCCACTTCTTGGCTCACTGCCCCATAGGCCTGGAGAGTCACGTTGGATACTCCCAGCAGCTCCTGTTTGGCCTCGTTGGTATAGACCACCCAACCACGTTCGACATAGGCTGAGCTCCCTGGGATACTTGTCAGTCGGCCTGCTAGTTCCCCTCCCGTACACGACTCTGCAAGGGCAAGGCAGATACCGCGTGACTTGAGTCGCCGCCCCACAGCGACCTCCGGGGGCAACAGCGAGGCATCGACCCAAGGGCTCTGGCCCTTGAGGCACTCCTCGGGTGCTTGGACCCACCACTCACCGGGCAGTCCGGAATAGAGCGTACTCCCCTCAGGGAGATAGGTGCGCAATCTCTCTTCATCCGGGGCGATTGCCGAAAATCGGCCCGGGACACGCGGATCACTCCCTGCAGCAGCCAACCCCTCAATCACCACCTCGACCGCCCGTGCGGTCTCCCTAATCTGGACAGCCACCCATTTGCCACCTTCATCGCGCCACCACTGCCCGAGGCACCGCCCCTCGATCTCGATGGGAACCCCGACCTGTTCCCCTCCTCCACCCAGGTAGACGACCAGTCCGGCCGATGCGTCGGCCTCGTTTGCGGCGGAGCTAATTCCTCGGCTCGAGACTCCGAACGCTGCGGTTTCCTCCCCAAGCGTGAGCTCGATTGCATAGCCGCATACCTGTAATAGGCCCTGGAGGCGAGAGGCGGCTATGGCCCCCTCGGGCCGGAGGAGGACGCTCCCGCCCAAGATCCAGGCGTGCCCCCCCCTACGGGCCAAGGTATCATGACCAGTGTCCATCCGGGATCCCCTTGCCCCCTGTACCAAGGGATTCAGCTCGCTCTCAGGGAGAAGTTCGGTTGAGATCGAGAATATCAGTCGCCACCGAAGTGGTCATAGCCCCCATGCAGCAAAGCGGGGGGTCCCGGGGCAGTAACCTCTCCCGCAGGACCAGCCACCACCCGACCAATGGCCGTAAGGCGGGTCCCCGTTTGACGGGCGGCGTCTTGGAGCCCTTCAAGGGCGGTGTCCGGGGCTGTAAAGATGAGCTCGAAGTCCTCACCACCCTCCAAGGCCAACGGCTGGGGGTCGCGCCCAGTACCCTTCACCCACTCCGTGAGTGCAGTCGAAAAGGGCAATCGGGCCAGGTCCAAATCGATCCCCACGCCGCTCGCTGCGGCAAGGTGGCGAAGATCCGCAATCAGACCATCACTGAGATCGATTGCCGCGCTAGCCAACCGACTGAGTACCTGACCCAAGGACAGTGGGGGGTAGGGCCAGAGATGGCGTTCGATCAACCACTCATGGTCCAGATTCCGAGCTGTATCAGGATTACCCAGGAGCTCCAGTCCAGCAGCGGCATCCCCCAAAGTCCCGGTGACATAGACCCCGTCCCCGACACACGCGGTGCTCCGCTGTAAGGCGCAGCCGGCAGTGATCTCTCCGAGCAATGTAATGCTCAGACTCAAGGGCCCAGGGGTTGCCACGGTATCCCCACCGACTAGGGTGATTCCCCACTCGCGACAAGCGGTGTGGATCCCTTCCGCAATCCGGGTTGCCCGTTGATAGGCGAGGTCCTGAGGCCAGTAGGCTGCTACCAAGGCATAGCAGGGTCGAGCCCCCATGGCCGCCAAGTCGCTCACATTAACCGCTATCCCCTTCCAACCGAGGGCCTTGGGCTCAGAGGCCAAGCAAGTATGGATCCCTTCGACCACCGTGTCCACTGTCCATACCCAGTCCCTATCGCTTGCTGGGGTCAGCACTGCGGCGTCGTCACCGAGACCAAGGCGTACCCCTTCGGGTTCGGTCTCGGAACGAGGGAATAGGGCCTCAATAAGGGAAAATTCCCCCATGCCGCGGATCAGCCCCTCACTCATTGGTATGTGGACTCGGCTCGGAAGGATCAGTGGTACGGGTGAGTTGATGTCCGATATGATCGAGGACCGCGTTAACAAAGCGGAACCCGTGTTCAGTACCAAAAGACTTGGCCAGTTCCACGGCCTCATTGATAACGACTCGGAAGGGGACATCATGGCGATCCCGCAGCTCGCACACAGCACCGCGGAGGATCGCGCGTTCCACACCGGTCAGCTCGTGAATCCGCCAGGGGCGAATTGCCTCGGTGATGGCGGCGTCGATCTCCTCCAGGTCCGCAATCGCCTTACGTAGGATCTCCTGGAAATAGGCCCGTTCGGCCCCTTCGAGATAGCCCTCTTCTTGAAACTCAAGCTCGAGATCGCGTACCTCAGAGGGATTGAAATGCCATTGGTACAAAGCTTGTACTACAGCTTGCCGCGCGCAATACCGCTTGCTACTTTTCATCGACACAATCTATCTACTCGCCTCAGGCACGGGGGATTCCCCTTCAAGTTGGCGTAGGACATGGACCATCTCTAATGCCCCAATCGCTGCCTCAACACCCTTATTCCCCGCCTTGGTTCCCGCCCGTTCGATCGCCTGCTCCACGGTATCGGTCGTAAGGACCCCAAAGCCGAGGGGGATCTCCTGTTCCATAGCCACTTGTGCTAGATCCTTTGTTACCTGCGCAGCGAGATGGTCGAAGTGGGGGGTTGCCCCTCGGATAATCGCGCCGATGACGACGATCCCGTGGTAGCGGCCACTCGCCGCCATCTTGCGGGCAGCCAACGGGATCTCAAATGCCCCCGGCACCCAGACTCGCTCTAAATCTTCGATCCGGGCCCCATGGCGAATGAGGGTATCCTGGGCTCCCGCCATCATCGGATCGACTACAAAGCCGTTAAACCGGCTTGCGAGTAGCCCGAAACTCAGGCCACTGGCGTTGAGTTGACCTTCAATTGTCTTTGGGTGGCTCACTATAGCCCGTCCCTTCCACCGAATCGCCCTCCGGCAAGATATGGCCCAGCTTGTCACGTTTGGTGGCCAGATAGCGGGAATTACCCGGATGGGCTGGGCCCAATAGCGGGACCCGCTCGACTACTTCCAGGCCGTAGCCGCGAAGACCGATGATCTTGCTCGGGTTGTTGGTCATCAAGCGGAGTTGGCATACACCCAATTGGGATAGCATCTGCGCACCGACCCCATAGTTGCGCAGATCAGATGCATAACCCAGCTCCTCATTGGCCTCTACAGTGTCCTTGCCGCTTTCTTGGATATTGTAGGCGCGTAACTTATCGGTCAGTCCGATCCCACGTCCCTCTTGCCGGAGATAGATCACCACACCGCGGCCCTCAGCGGCAATATGCTCCATGGCTCGATGGAGCTGGCCCTGGCAGTCGCAGCGCAGGCTCCCGAAGACATCACCGGTGAGGCACTCCGAGTGTAATCGTGTCAGTACCGGTTCACCATCGGCGATATCCCCCATGGCCAAGGCCACATGCTCACGTTGGTCGACCCGGCTAGTAAAGGCGGTCAACTGAAACTCACCAAAGGCCGTCGGCAGGCGGCTCATGACCACCTTGCGGACGAGGCTCTCCGTCTCTAAACGGTACTTGATGAGGTCGGCGATGGTCCCGATCTTGAGGCCGTGGCTGGCCGCAAAGGCCTCGAGATCCGGCAGCCGGGCCATGGTCCCGTCATCATTCATGATCTCACAGATGACCGCTGCCGGTTTGAGTCCGGCCAATCGGGCCAGATCCACCGAGGCCTCAGTGTGGCCCGTGCGTGTCAGGACACCA
>CAYUWI010000017.1:0-19320 GCA_964448275.1 uncultured Gammaproteobacteria bacterium
GTCCCAAAAAACTTATCGGTCAACATCATGGTCACCGCACCGGCCAGCACCGGCATCGCGGCGAGCAGCAGGAAAGCCGTGATCAGCCATGTCCAAACGAACAGCGGCATCTTATTCAGGGTCATTCCTGGAGCGCGCAGGTTCAGGATCGTGGCAATGATGTTAATGGCGGCCATGATGGAGGAGAACCCCAACAGGTGAACCGCAAAGATCGTGAACGGCAGCGCAGCCCCTGTCTGCAAGGAGAGCGGTGTATACATCGTCCAACCCGCCGCAGGCGCCCCGCCATCTACAAACTGCGTGCTCACCAACAGTGCCAGGGCGAACGGGAGGACCCAAAAGCTCCAGTTATTCAAGCGGGGCAGCGCCATATCCGGCGCCCCAATCATTAGAGGAACCTGCCAGTTGGCCAGACCCGCGAACGCCGGCATGATCACTCCGAAGATCATGACCAGACCATGCATGGTGGTCAAGCTATTGAAGAAGGTCGGATTGACTACCTGCAGACCCGGCGAAAAGAGCTCCGTCCGGATAATCAGTGCCATGAACCCCCCGACCAAGAGCATGATCAGGGAGGCTACCAGGTAAAGGGTCCCAATATCCTTGTGGTTGGTTGTCGTCCACCAACGCACAGGGCCACTGCGTGGCTCCTGATGCTCATGGTGGGCTGCCTCTATCGTACTCATGAATCTCTACCTCCGCATACCTAGTTAAGCACCTCAAGCCCAACTAACTGTTCACACGAAGCGGACACTTGAGAGCTAAGCTCTTGGATGAGCTGGATGGCCTAGATCTCCTGAGCCTTGGCTACCTTGGACTTGGAGTCCTTTTTCGCTTCTAACCACTTCTTATACTCTTGAGGTGGTTTGGCCTTGACCACAATGGGCATATAGGCGTGGCCCCGGCCACACAGCTCGGTGCATTGGCCACGATAGGTCCCTGGCTCTTCGATCTCCATCCAGTACTCATTGATATAACCCGGGATCGTGTCTTTCTTGACCCCTAGCTCAGGCACCCACCAGGAGTGGATGACATCAGCGGCAGTAAACCGCATATGGATCTTGGTGTTCGTCGGCACCACGAGTGGGTTGTCAACTTCGCGCAGGTAATGGTCTCCCTTACCGGACCGATCATGCATTGCATCCCAACTGGTGGCGAGCTTACTGTAAAACTGAATATCCTCTTCAGGATACTCGTAACCCCACATCCACTGATACCCGGTCACATTGACCACCATATCGCTGCCACGGTAATCCTCCATGGCCATCAGCGTGGTGGTCGCTGGAATTGCCATTGCCACCAGGATAAGAAAGGGGATCACAGTCCAGACAATCTCCAATAGCGTGTGCTCATGGAATTGCTCGGCCGTAGCCCCCTGCGACTTCCGGTGGTGGTAAATCGAATAACCCATCACTGCAAAGACGATCGCCCCGATAACGAGGCAGATCGCCCAAATGATGGTATGGAGACTGTAGATCTGCTTGCTGAGCGGGGTGACCCCCTCGGGCATATTGAGGTAATTCCACCCCGCAAATGCGTCACCGGCCGTGAAGAGCCCCACACTACAGATGAGGAGCCCAAGTACGACCTTCCAGGATTTCGGATGGTTGGCAGACATACCCTCGTTTCACCTCCCGATTTTCCCCGTTATGATGGCTAATTAATTTATTCCGATCGAGCGAATCAAGCTGTTCCAATAGAACGGCGGTACCCTCCCCCTAGAACCCGACCAAGCTCCTGCGCCAAACCTTGGCGCTCCTCTTCGCCCAGGCAGGCCCCAACCTCGACCTGCTGGCCATGGGAGCGGATAAGCAGACGGTTTGATGAGCCACCGACGCTCCTCGGCTGGAGCACCACATGGGCCCAGCTTCGTTGGAAGGAGTAAGGCCCTTCCTCCCCTCGGTGGTGGCCTTTGGATATACTGACCTGGTCCGGTTGTAGAGAGATCGTCTCCCAAACTTGGTGGCACCGACGGTTAACCACATAAAGGGCTACCCCAAGCGCCGCTAACTCTGCTCCTGAAAAGGGGAGCACCAACCAGGCTCCAAGCATTGCCATAAGAGTGGCGACCAGCAAAAAGAAACCCGCCACGGCGGCAAAGACAAGCATCCCAGTCTGAGGCGACATGGAGCAATTCGGTCTGATTAAAAACCGTGGATCAGTCCCTTCTGTATTGTACTCTGTGACTAACACGGCTTATCTCTCCTTCCCATCAAGGGTCTACCCTTGAAGGTGCTCATCCATTCAGACTCGCCCTGCTACCACCCCCCCCCTCCTATATGAGCAAGGCTCTACAGCACAGCTCGGGAAGTTCCAGATTATGGGCCATTTTTAAGGGCCCTTGGAACCTGAACCCTAACAGAGCCTATCACTCGCCTACTCGGTGCGCAACAAAGTTTCATACACCTCGAATACAGCTCTCGCTACGGCGTGCCAGTCGAACACCCGGAATGCTTTAGTCCGGCCGCTCTCACCCATGGCCTGCAAATTCGCTGGTTCCTGAAATAGCTTGTCGATAACCCTGGCCCAAGCCTCCGGTTCGGTGGGGTCAACCAAATACCCATTTACCCCTTCATCGATGATCTCAGGTGGACCCCCGTGACAGGTGGCCACTACCGGGGTCCCACAGGCAAAGGCTTCGACGACGACCAATCCAAACGGCTCATAAGGTGAAGGCACCACACACAAATCGGCAGCTGTATAATAGGCAAGGAGTTGTTCGAAAGCAAGATGAGGAAACAGGATCACCGAATCATACACCTCCTGTTCCTGAATCAAAGCCTCCATGGTACTGCGGATGGCGCGCTCCGAGTCACTCAGTTGATCACCTCCTCCGGGCAAGAGGAAGCGGGCCCTCTGTCCGCGGACTCGGAGACGACGTTGGATCGTCGGGATTGCTTTGAGGAGGAGATCATAGCCCTTGCGGGGATCAAGGCGTCCAGGGGTAAATACCATAAACTCATCAGGTTCCAGTCCGAGCTCTGCCCGAACCGCCTCCGGATCCCCTGTAGGCCGATAGACTGTGGTATCCACACCCCCAGGAACTACCACGATCTTCTCAGGATCTACAGAATAGCGCCGTTGTAGGGTCTCCTTCTCGATCGTAGTCAAGGCAACGATTCGATCAGCTGCGGCCATAACCCGGTGCTCTGCTGGGATCCGCACCGCGTAGTTCAAGCTACCATCTTCGGGGATCCGATCGCGCTTCTCTCGCCCTAAGGAGTGCGCGGTAAAGAGCAATGGGCGCCCTGTCCGAAGGCTCGCCAACAGAGCGGTTACCCCACCGTCCCAATAATGGCCATGAAAGAGGCTGGCTTGATCCAGCCAATCTCCGTGCCGGTGCCACATGGCCTCGACGAACCCGGGTAGGTAGGGGGCCAACTCCTCTTTCCGAATGAAGCGATGGCCCGCTATCTCGATCCGTGCCACCCAGGCACGCTCCGAGAAGGAACAGTGGCGTGGCTTTCCCCCCCAGCGTCGGGTATAGGTCCCGACCTCACCCCCTTCCTGGATTGCTGCCAAGGCGGCGGCTAGGCGCTGCTCATAGACACATTGGCCACCGGAATCTGGCTCCCCTGGTTCGGCAAGGGGATCGCTGTGGGGGCTACAAAAGGCGATCTTCATCACCTGTCCTTTCAGCAAGTCCACCCATAGTGTGCCATTCCCTCTAGGATCCCAGCAGTATACGGTCTATGGGCGAAGTAGACCTGGGCCTGGGGCCGGACCTGGAGCCGCTCGCGTAAGTAATCACGGAGCTGGTCGGTCGCATTGCCGACTAGAACCCCGAGGACACCACTCAAGAGGATATCGAGGTCATTCCCACTGTCGCCACAGAACAACGTGGCATCTTGGGAGATACCTAGGCGCCTCGCCAAAAAGGCCAAGGCTTGCGCCTTACCAGCGGACAGGGGTAAGAGATCAAGCAGACCGATTCCCTTGGTCTCATCGTAAGAGACCACAACCTGCGCTTTGAGTCCACGCTGATGTAGATCGGCCTCGAGTGGACCACGAAGGCGATGAGGGTCGTTATTATTGTCATAGAGGTAGAAGCTGACCTTGAGGTCTGACTGTTTCTCCGGTTCCTGAAGCTGGGCCTGCCGCAGGGTCTTCTGCCCCCAGGCCCGTAATTGCTCGGCGTCGAACTCCGCCCGGAGGGTGTCATGCCAGTCTGTTAACAACTCATGGTCCTCACCGGTATAGATTTCGGTGCCGACATTGCATACCCACCAATCGGGAGAAGGGAGAGCATATCCCCGCCATACCTCGAGGGCCAAATCAAGGTGGCGTCCAGTCACATAGGTGAGCCAAGTTTGGCTTCGCTGCCCGGCCCATTCCCGGAACTGCTCAAGGGCATGTGGTTCAGGCTCCACGAGTCCATTGGGGAGTAAGGTCCGGTCCAGGTCTGAGGCCAGTAACCGTTGTACCATAGGCCTATCGCACCTCGCGAATCATCCGTAGCAGTTGCCGCCGTTGCTCTTCTAAATGCTCATAAACAGTGGCCTCATCCTGCGCCTCTGCATAGAGCTTGAGGGTTGGCTCTCCGGTCGCAGGAATAATATATGTCCATCCTCCCTCGGGATGGCGGATCTTGACGCCGTCCAGGACCGGTTCTAAAGAGCCACTGTTCTCCTCAGAAAGCCGTCTCATGACCCAGCCCATATCCCGCCAAGGGCACTCCACCTCGCTCTGGTGGCAGCTAGTCTCCTCTAGATGTTCTGCTAACTGGGCCAATCCCAGATCGTAGCGAGCCAAGTAGTCGAGTAGCCGGAAGAATGCGGGCACCGCCGCCATGCCGAGATAGTAATGCTCAAAGTCCAACCACTTGAATGGGGTCCTATCACGAGAGCCGGCAAGAGTCTCTGCCAGCTCGGGGCCCCGTTCTTGGACCTCCCAACCGCCTTCGTGAGCCAGTTCTCGGAGTCGATCCGGGACGTAAGGGGGAAGAAAAACCTGCCCGTTTTCGCCCTTTCCATCTAGGAGATAGGCGAGCGTCAGCAGGTTATCGACCTCATAGGGGGAATAGACGGTGCCACACTCATCCAGTAGCCACATGTTCCGTCCATCCGCGCAGAGGTAGAGTCCAATCCGACGTTCACCTCCGCTCAGGCTGCATAGCTCGCGTAGGCGTTGGGCTGGGTCGTCCAAGTCCCGACTGGGAGGACCGGCATCACCTGTTAGGCTGACCGCCTCGGTCTGAATCTCCCCCAAGAGTCGATCGAGGATCTGGGCACTCCAACGATTGCGGCTCTGTATGGAGAGTTTCGGCTTCATCTGACGCAGCGCACTGCGGTTCAGCTCTGCCATCAATTCGCCGATATAACAGCTCTCATGGTCTCCCGAGGAGAAGAGTTGACCGACATGGTCCGCGTCGACTTTCGGGAAGTCGGCGCGCCGATAGATCGCCTCTACCTTCCTTCGGGCTTGGCGAGAGAGGGGGTGACCATCAAGGTCATAGAGTTCGATCACCGCAACTTGGGCATGCTCCGGTCCTTGGCGGAGGAATGCGCCCCCTTTGAATTCGATATTGCGAGCCACTGCATAGCGTGTGATGGCGTGGCTCGAAACCCTTAGGGCCTCTACCTCAATCCCAACAGAGAGCAGTCCAGAGACAAAGGCCTTCTCTAGGACGTGTGAGAAGGGGTGGGAACCGTGGCCTACCACTACATGAGATCCGATTCCCAGCCAGCTTCCGAAGGCCTTCCCGACCCTTGCTGCGGTCTCTGGGGTGAGTCGGAGATTGGCCAAACCAGCCACCCCATGCTCAGTGAACAGGCTCGGGCGCCCTACCGCATTCCATACAAGGTTCTGGTGAACCAGGGTGTCGGCCCCGACCTCTAGATGGGGCCAGATACGGACCTCGGCTTCCACCGAGACCCGTTGTCCGAGATGGACATCATCCGCGATGACCACCCCGTGCTCGATCTCGACCTCGCGCTCCAGGAGCGTCCGGTTGCCGCAGAAGGAGCCGCGAACCTCGGTATGTTCGCCAATATAGGAAGAGTTTAGAACGATCGAACGGCGGACCCGGGCACCCGCAGCCACTTCGCTATGGCGACCAATCACCGCATAGGGGCCGATAGTCGCGCCATTCCGTAAGATGGCATCCCGACCAATAAATGCCGGCCCCTGAAGAGAGACCCCTTCTTCGATATGGGCTGTACCCTCTACATAGATATGATGCTGGATCTCCTCACCCGGGATCGGGAGATTGACCAATCCCTCTAGGAGATCCCAGTTCGCCTGGCTCAACTGTTCGACAGTGCCGATGTCACTCCAGTAGCCTTTTGCTACGTGCCCGAAGAGGCGCTCGCCTTGTTCGAGTAGTCGGGGGAAGAGGTCATGGGAGAAGTCGTAGCTTTGGCCTGTGGGGATCTCCTCCAGGACAGCCGGGTCCATGATATAGATCCCGGTGTTTACGGTATCTGTGAACACCTCCGAAGGGGCAGGCTTTTCTTGGAAGCGCTCAACCCGCCCTTCGGGATCGGTGACCACAATACCTAACTCGCTCGGGTCCGGGACCCGAGCCAAACAGAAGGTGACCATCGCCTGACTGCGGTGATGGAACTCCGCTAGCTCCGCGAGAGAGTAGTCCATCAAGGCATCGCCGCTAATGACTAAAAACGGCTCATCGAGGAAGTAGGCACCGTTTTTCACCGAACCTGCTGTGCCGAGTGGATGTTCCTCGGTCGCGTATTCAAGACGCACCCCCCAATCGCTGCCGTCGCCGAAGTAGTCCTGGATGTAACCGGGTCGATAGTGCAAGGTCACGAGGATATCGTGGATTCCAGCGTCACGGACGGCTTCCACGATATACTCCATGATGGGGCGGCCTAGGACTGGGACAAGCGGCTTTGGGGTCCCTTCAGTGACAGGGCGCAAACGGGAACCCTGACCACCGGCCATGATAACTGCCTTCATTGTGGTTTTCTCCCAGCCAAATCAGTCCAACTCTTCTTCACAACTGTTTTCCCTCACAAGCCTATCGGCCCCTCTGGATCTCACCCACTCCAATACGAGCAACACCTGTCTTGTCGGTAGGCACCCCACCAGCCTCACTACGCCAGGCATGGCCGTACACTACCTCGAAGTGGACAACGATGCGCCCATCCTCCTTGGGTAGGTGTTCCTCGAGGGCCCGCAACCGCCGTGGGGTTATCAAGCCACGGAATCGGTTATCCAAGACTGCACCGCTTCCGGTGGTGCGCCCATCGTGTAATAGAGTTCGGAGATCAGGGTAGGTTACTTTGAATACCTCGTTCTCCATGACTACCCCTTCAAAGCCCGCCTGAGTCAGGGCATCACCTACATCGTGCATATCGGCAAACAAGGGCATATCTGGAGCGCGCTCACCAAAGACCGTGTCTAGCGCAGAACGCAATTCATACAGGGTATCAGGTCCAAGAGAGGAGAAGATCACTACACCACCGGGATCGAGCGTTCGGCGGAACTCGTGAAAGGGGGCTTCTAGCTCTTCCACCCATTGTAAGCCGAGAGTTGACCAGATGACCTGGAAGGCATGGGCGGAAAAGGGTAGGGTGGTGGACCATCCCAGACAGAAGTGCTGCCGCCGCTGCCATCCCCTGCCCTTGGCTTGGTGCGCCATCCCTACTGCGGGATCGAGCAACACCGTACGGCTCCTGGGATAGGTACGCCGAAGACGGCGAGCCCCCCCACCAGAACGGCCATCGACTACAAGGATCCGCGTTGGGTCGAGCCGCATCAGGGCAGCCCGTTCAAGCATCCGGTTCTCGATTTCATGGGCCAGGAATGCTGCTTGCTCGAACGTCGGTGCAGCGCGCTGAAGGGCCCGGCGCAAGGCAGCCGAGTCGATCCGCCTGTTCAGCTGAGGAGGTAGTCGATGTCGAGAATCTACATCCAAGGGATCTCGTTCAAAGGGCTGCGCACTTGAAAGTTCTGGACAGTATGCTAATACTGTAAAAAGATAAGCACTGACCTGCAAGAATACCAAGGAGTTGTGGCTCCTTCAGGCAATGGCTCATTTACGGTTGTTTCAGTATGGCCAGGCGATTCGGGATACACTCTATCCTGTGGAGTGTCGTCAGTGTGCGGTTCCATTGCCGGGTCCACAGCAGCTTTGCAGTGCATGTTACCAAGAACTCCCTTGGCTCGATCCAAACCAATGCCCCCGTTGCGCCCGTCCTGGGTACAGTGCTCAAGTTCCCTGCGGTCAGTGCCAGCAGTCCCCTCCGCAGTTCACCACGCTCTATGCTCCGCTCCACTACAGCGAGCCCGTGGCCAGCTGGTTACGTGGCCTTAAGTACCATGATCAGCTGGGACTCGGTTTCACCCTCGCAAGCCTGGGTAGGCTGCAACGCCGGGAATGGATGGCCACTTGTGGAATAGAACTCCTCCTGGCTACCCCCTTACATCGCCGGCGATTGGCGGAGAGGGGTTACAACCAAGCCGCTATACTTGCCCGACAATTAGGTCGCCAATGCGGTGTCGCAGTGGCCTTAGGCGGTGCACGACGGATCCGTAACACTCCGCCCCAAACGGAGCTGCCCCACGACCGTCGTCAAACCAACGTAACAGGCTGCTTTCAGGTGGATCCCGGGCGGGTAGGGGGGCAGTGTGTTGCGATTGTGGATGATATTGTCACCACAGGTGCCACCGTGAATGCCCTAAGCTATGCACTCTACGAGGCCGGGGCTCGGGTTGTTTATGTCACTGCGATCGCCCGTACATAGAGGGTTGGCTGATGTTCCACCTTGTCCTCTATCAACCCGAAATCCCAGGTAATACTGGCAATATTATCCGCCTGGCCGCTAACACCGGGGCAACATTACACCTGATCCACCCTCTAGGATTCTCTACGGCCAGCAGCCAGCTCAAACGGGCAGGTCTTGACTACCACGAACTGGCTCAGGTCTTCCAACACACCAATTTTGAGGCCTTTCTCGAGGAGCTCGCCCCAACCCGTCTCTGGGTCTTCACCTGTCAGGGGCGGCGGTTGTATACCGAAGCCGGATTTACCCCTGGAGATGCCTTGGTCTTCGGACCTGAAACCACTGGTCTACCCGAGTCGGTAATCACCACGCAACCAACGCAGCAGCGTCTCTATCTGCCAATGCAGCCAGGCAACCGTAGCCTCAATCTCGCGAATGCAGTAGCGATCAGCCTGTTCGAGGCATGGCGGCAGAGCGGCTTCGAAGGGGCTACTTCTCCCCAACCAATGCCTTCCTTTGAGCCAGACGGGATCGGGGCACCATCCCCTCTATCCCCTGATTTATCAGGAACTCCTTCAACAGACCAGAGGTATTGACCAGATTGATTCCCAGGTTGCGTAGCTCGTTGACAACACGGAAATCGAGGGTGAAGAGGCGGTGGAAACCGTCAGTGTAGGCACTGACCAACCAGTTATCGGGGATCCGAGCTCGTTCATAACGGCTCAATACAGTCCGTGCCCCCAAGTCTTCCCCCACGGCATAGGCTTGAGCGAGTATTTCCGCCAATTGGGCCGCATCCCGAAGGCCTAAGTTTAGGCCTAGGCCCGCCAATGGGTGAATGGTATGGGCAGCATCACCGATTAGCGCCACCCGATGGGCCCAATACCTCTGGGTATGTTGGAAATGGAGTGGAAAGCTAAGGCGGGACCGAACCTCTCGGAAAGTGCCCAATTCTGGGCCAAAGGCCCGCTGGAATTGGCGGAGAAAGGATTCCCTTTCGAGGTCCAATAGCCCCTCAGCACGTGCCTCGGGGGCGTGCCAGATCAACGAACAGCGCCCCTGGGGCAAGGGGAGCAGGGCCACCGGTCCTCCGCGGAGGAAGCGTTGGTACGCTCGGTTGTGATGGGGGCGCAGCGGCTCGACCTCGGCGACGATCGTTGTCTGCCGATACGGCCAACCACACACACCGATCCCCATCTCACGACGAACCTTGGAGCCCCCTCCATCGGCCCCCACCAGCAGAGGGGCCGACAATCGGTAGTCTCCCGAAGGGGTTTCGACACCCAGCTTGACCCTTCCGCCACGACGTTGCAACGCCCACCATCGTGAAGAGCT
This sequence comes from uncultured Gammaproteobacteria bacterium, assembly GCA_964448275.1. Classification (GTDB taxonomy): domain Bacteria; phylum Pseudomonadota; class Gammaproteobacteria; order Thiohalorhabdales; family CAYUWI01; genus CAYUWI01. The sequence continues at coordinate 10,023 of CAYUWI010000017.1, forward strand.
CAGCCATTCGATGCCCGCTGCGTGACGACACTTCTCTTGGAGAGCATACGCAAGGAGATCATTCGGTACGATGTCTCCCAACCGATCCGCACCGACCTCAAGGCCATCGAAGTCAAGCCCACCAGGCTGCCCCCTATCCCAGATCCGCATCCCGTAGATTGGCTCCGTCCCACCGGCTGGGAGTGCAGACCAGACACCAATTCTCTCCAAGAGTCGCACTGAACCCAGAGTCAATGCACTCACCCGGCGACCATCTGGGGTGAGGGGCGGGTCGAGGAGTGGACGGGCTTCAATAACCGCGATCCGGAGGGGGGTCGAGGCAAGGGCACACGCCAGGCTGGCCCCAACGATCCCGCCACCGACGATTAGGAGGTCGAACTCTGCCTCTCCCAAAGTCTCTCCCTTGCCCTTCACTGGATGCCCTATTCAGTCCAATTGGATCGGGTGCAATCGAGGCGTTGAGCCAATCCCTACGGTCTGACGTAGTAGGATGTGTTTGAGTGGGGAAAGGTGGTCGAACAGGTGAAGTCCTTGCTCACGCAAGGGGGTCAACAGGGCCTGGTTGCCGGCAAACAGGGAGTGAAGGCCTTCCGTCAAGGCCACAGTCCGCGCTGTATCCAACCACCGCTTGCGCGCATAGTATCCGAGGAGAGCCGGATGGCCTGCTTCCAACCCCCGATCCTGCCCCTTCTGGAGCACGACAGCGAGCGTCGCTATATCACGCATCCCAAGATTGAACCCCTGAGCAGCCACTGGATGCAGGAGGTGGGCAGCGTTACCCACCAGCGCGGTGCGAGAGGCTGTGAACCGCCGGGCAAGCTGCAGTTCCAGAGGGATACAGGCCCGCGTCCCTGGGGCCTCAAGGCGACCGAGGCGATTACCGAGGTACCATTGTAGACGATCTACTAGCTGTTCGGACCCCAATTCCATGACCTCAACGGCTGCGTGAGGGCCAAGGGACCATATAATGGCACCTTGATACTCGGTCATCGGTAAGAAGGCCAGAGGCCCCTCGGAGAGGAATACATCAAAGGCCTGTCCGCAGTGATCCTTCTGACAATCGACTCTGGTAACCAAGGCGTATCGATTATGGTGCCACCCTCGGGTCGGGATTCTGAGCAACCGTCGGATGTGGGAATATCCGCCATCAGCACCTATTACTAGTCGAGCCCTTATCGAGGAGAAGCCCCCTTTCGTCTCCAGTTGAACCTGGCAGTATCGGGCCCTAGGTCGGAGGGCGTGAACGGTTGCCGGACAAAACAGGGTAGCGTAGCGGGACCTCTCGAGGCGCTGCCAGGAAGCAGTGGTGAGGGCACGGTTCTCGACCACATAACCTAGGGGATCGACACCTGCTTCGTGGGGGCTCAAAAGGGCAGTACCGTGGCGTCCGCCATGGCGGACCTCGATGCTATGGATCGGGTGGGCACTCGCCGCGTGGATCGCAGGCCACAGGCCGAGGCGATCCAAGATCTCCTGAGAACCAGCATTGATAGCAGTGACCCGAGGTGGTCCGGAGGTCGGATTTTGAGAAATGGAAGGGGAGAGGCGTTCGGCGACCGCCACCTGGAGCCCCTGGCCAGCAAGCGCCCATGCAAGCGTGGCCCCGATCATCCCACCACCGCAGATAAGGACATCGAATCGCGGCTCTTCCATACGAGGCCTTTGCGGCGCCATTGCCGATCTACCTGACTAGGGATATGAAGGGCTGTATAGGCTATTTAGGCCTGTAAGCCCCTCCGTTGTAAGCTCCGTTAGTGAGTCAATTATCCAATCTGCCCCTTTGAACACTTCGCGAGGATGGGTATGGGTCACTGCTATGGTCTTCAATCCCGCGCCTTGGGCACTGGCGATTCCGGCCGGGGTATCCTCCACGGCTACACAGCGCATGGGCTCGAGCGAGCGACCGAGGTGCTGACCGAGCCGCGCAATCGCCATGCGGTATCCAGAAGGATCCGGTTTACTATAGGCCACATCCTCTGCCCCGATAATCACTCGGAATTGCCATAGGAGCTCAAGGTGGCCCAGGCTGGTGAAGATCTCCCTACGTAAGGCCCCGCTGCACAAGGCAAGCGGGATCTGGGCGGCAAGGTGGTACACACACTGGATCGCACCAGGGAGGGGGGTTAGTCCAGCCTGGAGCTCCTCTTCAAAGACAGCCGCCTTCTCCGCGATTAACCGATCCAAGATACTCCTATCTGGGACCCTGTCAGCGGATTCGAGCACTGCGCTGAAGGCCTCTCGATCGGCCAAGCCGATGTAGTCCTTCTTATAGGTATCCCAGCCATACCCTAGCCCCAGTGGTTGGAGAACCCTTTGGAAGGCCCGATAGTGTGCAGGTTCACTATCGACCAATATCCCATCAAAATCAAAGACCACCGCTTGCATGGGTCTCCCTCCGGCTCAAGGCATGAACGGCCTCAACCATTACCTGGGCATGCTCTGGAGGGGTATCCGGAAGGACCCCATGGCCCAGGTTAAAGATATGGCCAGGTTTTGGTCCGAATCCGTCGAGAATTGCCTCCACCTCAGCGCGGATGCGCTCCGGGCCGGCATACAAGACACAGGGATCAAGGTTGCCCTGCAGAGCGACTCGGTCCCCTATCCGGATTCGGGCCACATGCGGGTCGATTTTCCAGTCGAGACTGATCACATCCGCCCCTGCAGAGGCGACTTCTTCCAATCGGCCCCCATCCCCTTTGGTAAACAGGATGATCGGTATGCGCTCCCCCTCGTTCTCACGGGTCAGATGGGCAGTAATCTGTTGTAAGTAGGCTAGACTGAATTCCCGGTAGGCTCGGGGGGCCAGTACACCTCCCCAAGTATCAAAGATCTGGACAGCTTGGGCACCGGCGGCGATCAAGGCATTGAGATAGTCGGTAACAGCCCGGGCGAGAAGTGCGAGAAGGCGGTGTAAGAGCGAGGGCTCATCGAATGCCATGCGCTTGATCACGGCAAAGTGCCTGCTCGTCCCCCCCTCCACTATATAGGTGGCCAGGGTCCAGGGGGAGCCAGCGAAACCGATCAAGGGAACACGATTAGCGAGGTCTTTCCGAATCCGGCGTACTGTCTCAGGGACATAGCCCAATTCCGCCTCGGGATCAGGTACCCCCAGACGGTCCAGCGCAGCAGCGGAGCGAACCGGATGCTCAATTTGAGGCCCTTCGCCAGCGGTGAAGTGGAGGCCGAGCCCCATAGCCGCAGGGATAGTCAAGATATCAGAGAATAGGATGGCTGCGTCGACCGCGAGCCGATCCACCGGCTGGAGAGTCACTTCCGCCGCGAGGTCCGGATCGCGGCAGAGGCTGAGGAAATCCTGACAACGTGCGCGAACCCGTCGATATTCAGGGAGATAGCGCCCGGCCTGGCGCATCATCCAGACGGGGGTATAGGGGACCGGCTCACGCCAACAGGCGCGGAGGAAGGTATCGTTTTCCGGACGACTCATTTTGCCTCATTCCACACCGGGGGTCGAAAAAAGGGCGCCAGAGCGCCCTTTGAAGATCTACTAGAGCTCGGGACAGGGGGCCTGTTCCTGACAGGGTGGATGCCTCCCTCACCCCCCCTGTATCTGCCAGCGTCGCTTGATAAATTCCATTTGTTGCTTGACGTAGAGGCGTTCACGTTTCAAGCGGCTCAGTTCCAGGTGCCCCATATGGATCTGACCTGCCTCCGCAGCATCGACCTTTTGATCCAGCTCTTGATGACGTGCCTTGAGAGCCTGAAAGCGCTCGTCGGACTCGTAGGCCTGCTCATTCTCACTCGATTCGTACACCATATCCTCTCCCTAGCGTTCGGGATCTGTCTCCTCGCTCTCTTTGGCCTTCTCGAGGCGATGCCGAAGGGATCGCACCTCCTCGAGGAGGACGCGATTACTTTGAACTAACCGCCAGACCAGGATGGGCTGACCCAACCATAGGACAAAGAGGATTCCTAGTGCCACTACAAGCACCAAAAGTAGCCCGCTGCCTACCCCGTAGAAAAAATCATACACCATTTAAAGAACCTATTGTGCCCAAAGTCCAGTATCAACACTGGACTAAGGGCGCTGATAAGGGTCGAAGATCCGCTGGTATTCCCCGATCGCATAGCGGTCTGTCATACCAGCAATATAGTCGGCCACAGCGGTGGCCCGTCCAGCTTGCCCCTGCTCTGTCTCAAGCTGTTGGGCCCAATTCTGGGCTTCTGGAGGCAAGATCATTGGATCATCCATAAAGGTTGAATAGAGAGAGCGAATGATCTGGCCTCCCTTGACTGCCATTCGCACAACCCGGTAGTGGCGGTACAAGGCACTATGCAGGAACTCCTTTAACTCCCGATTGGCCGCCTCCATGGGCGGTGAAAAGGCAGCTACTGGTTGCTCTGCAGCGCGAACAGCTTCCGGGCTATCACATTTTAAGGTTTCCAAACGGTGGCGGGTCGTATCAATCAGGTTGGTTACCTGCCTGTCAATAAGGCGGCGGATCGTTTCGTAGATCCAGCGCCTCTCCCGGTCTACCTCCGGGTGACGTCTACGGACAGCTGCATACTCCTCCCGGAATAGCGGGACGCGCTCCTGGAGTTGGTCCATGTTGATAAGACCAGAGCGTAGCCCATCATCAATGTCGTGGTTGTTGTAGGCGATTTCATCCGCGATATTGGCGATCTGTGCCTCTGCTACCGGATGAGAACCTTCTCGAAAGCGGCGGGCAACCTCACCAAGCTTGTCCACAGTCTCCGGTGGACAGCGCTTGAGAATCCCTTCTCGGGTCTCAAAGATGAGGTTGAGTCCATCGAACCCCGAATAGCGCTGCTCTAGTACCTCTACCACTCGAAGGGATTGAAGATTGTGCTCGAATCCACCGTAATCAGCCATACATTGGTTCAAAGCGTCCTGACCCGCGTGGCCAAAGGGAGTATGGCCGAGATCATGAGCAAGAGCAATCGCCTCGACGAGGTCTTCATTTACTGCGAGGGCCCGAGCAATCGAGCGAGCGATCTGTCCTACCTCAAGGGAATGGGTCAAGCGAGTCCGGTAGAGATCACCTTCATGGTTAACAAAGACCTGGGTCTTATACTCCAACCGCCGGAAGGCTGTGGAGTGGATAATGCGATCCCGATCGCGTTGGAATTCGGTCCGTGTAGCGGGGGGTGACTCTTCGTAGACCCGCCCTCGGGAGCGCTGTTGGGTCACCGCATACGCAGCGAGCTGGGCCTCACTCCGTTCCACGATCGACTCAACCACCTCGTACTCCCTGTTCTGCCAAGACTTGCTCCATCGTTACGCCAAGCAGCGGGAACTGTCTCTTGAACATGGTATAGGCTGCATCTGCATACTGCCGGATCTCATACTGGGCATCAGGTTTACATCGCAGGTTGAAAAAGTTCATCAAGCTCCGGAAATTGACCGTCCAATAGACATCCGAATAGGTGGCTAGAGGCATCAGGTTGCGCAGCAACTCCCGCGCCCGGCCTCGGTAGGGATCCCGACCTCCGCTACTTTCCGGGAGCTCCCCTGTCTCACGGGCTGCCTCGATGCGTTGGGTGGCCTCGGCGTACATCGCCTCGTATTGTCGGTAAAGTTGCTCCAAGAGCGCCGAGTACTCCTCGACTTGGGCCTCGGTCAGAACCTCAAAGCCATTCACAGTACAGGCGTCCCGATCGGGCACATAGCCAACGGAGATCGGCTTGCGATAACGCTGAGAGAACTCATTCCAGCTGCTGATGCGATGCTTGACCCACTGCCGCAGAATGAAGATCGGAGCGATGAAGCGGAACCGTAAATAGACCGTTTCAAAGGGGGTACCGTGGTTCTCCCGCAATAGGTGGTACAGGAGCTGACGGTCGCGGTCAGAGAAGTCGTCAACAGAGGTCAAACGCCGGTTTGTGGCACTGATTCGGGCAGTGTTGATGATCGTAGCCTCATCACCCCATGTAGATTCCAGCTCAATAAAACCAAAGTTGCCGATCCGGGCGGTCATCTCCGGATTGAGACGGCAGCGGAGTTCGATCTCCTCTGCGAGCTCGGCCGTGGCCTTATTGAGCGGCTCCAATCCCTCCTCCTGTGAGGCGGTTAAGTACAGGCGACGATAGCTTCTCGGACTATAGACGGTGAGACTGTCTCGGTAACAAAGGCATGCCCTAAGTGTTCCAAGAGGACGTACCGGATACAACCACCGGCAACCTTCTTGTCGACAGCCATCAGCCCCAGATACTGTTCCGGATCCAGTTCCGGTGGTCCGGTAACCGGCAAACCGGCGCGCTTTAACACCGTCTGGATTCGATCTCGCTCATCACCGGACAAAAGGCCTAACCGCTGGGAGACCTCTGCGGCCATCACCATCCCGACACTGACCGCCTCGCCGTGGAGCCAATGGGTATATCCGGTCCCGGTCTCAATGGCATGGGCAAAGGTATGCCCGAAGTTGAGCAAGGCGCGTTGATCTGCCTCACATTCATCCGCAGCCACAACCGCGGCCTTGTGATAGCAAGAGATGTAGATAGATTCCTCAAGGGCATGGGGCTCCCGTGCGAGGATATCGGCTAGATGAGTCTCGATAAACTCAAAAAAGGGCAGATCTCGGATCAGACCGTATTTGACCACTTCCGCTAGACCGGCACGCAGTTCACGCTCAGGCAAAGAAGCTAGGGTATCGGGATCTGCCATGACAGCCCAGGGCTGGTAGAAGGCCCCGATCATATTCTTGCCGCGTATATGGTTCACCCCGGTCTTGCCCCCGACCGCAGCATCGACCTGGGCAAGAAGGGTCGTCGGGATCTGGATCAGGGGGACCCCACGCTGGTAGGTAGCAGCGACGAAGCCGGCCAAGTCCCCGATGACTCCACCGCCCAAGGCGAGCACGGCGGTTTGCCGATCTGCCTTGGCTGCCAGCAGCTGGTCATAGGCCGACTCCAGGGATTCTAACGACTTGTATTGCTCCCCGTCTGGGAGCTGGATGGTCGCGACAACCTCTAACCCGGAACGCTCTGATCCTTGAATCAATGGGCCCAAATAGGAGGGGCCGACGGTCTGGTTGGTAATCACCGCCACTTGGGGCGAGGGTAGCACCTCCCGCAAATACTCCCCAGCGGCAAGCAATCCCGAGCCAATATGGATCGGATAGCTACGGGGTCCTAGGTCGACGGTAAGGGTATTCATGGCTTGTGCGATTAATGGGGTCTGCCCGCTATAAGGTTAAGGGTGTTTAGTTTAGCGTGGAGGGGTTGTTAGATTCCAGCCAAGCCAACAAGCGCGCCACGACCTGGTCCGGAGTGGACCCGGTCGTCTCTTCGATGCGGTGGGCCTCACGATAGAGGGGGTCACGCTCGGTCTGCAGAGCCTCCAACCGGCCCCGAGGATCTTCCGTCTGCAGGAGGGGGCGGTTGGGGTCTTCACCGATCCGAGCCATCAAGGTGTCGATCCCGGCGCTTAGGTAGACCACCCAGCCTGTCTCTGCCATCACCTGGCGATTAGCCACACGGAGGACCACCCCACCGCCGGTCGCGACAACGAACGGTCCTGAGCGGTGAGCAACTGAGCTGATCACCCCTTGCTCCCAATCCCGAAAACCGGTTTCCCCCTCCTCCGCGAAGAGCTCTGGGATCGAGCGTCCCGTAGCGGCCTCGATTGCTTCATCGAGATCGAGCGCCCCCCATCCCAAATGGCCAGCGAGCGCGCGGGCCACGGTAGACTTTCCCACACCCATCGGACCGACGAGATAGATCTTTGTTATTACCAAGTCGTAGACCTCAATTGGGGTCGGCACAAGGATCGATGGAATCGGTCTCAGTGCCATACGGGCTCGCTTGCCCACCTGGCGGATCGACCTCGGGGTCAGAGACATCCTCAGCGAGGACCTTTAAGACAAACTGTTCGGATTCTCTGTGTTCGGTTCCCTCGACTTGTGTCTGGACTTCCAGTTTGACCGCCACCCAATTGGCGTTCCCTTGGGGATAGAATACGCTAAAGAAGCCGAAGCCGTTCTCATTGGTCGTGATGGTCCTTGGTGAGACCGTAGCCGGGTTGCCCGGCTCGAGCACCCCATCCCCATCGCGATCCTCACCCTTGTCAAGGATCCCATTGAGATTGGCGTCCTCATCGTTGAGAATCGTGTCCTCATTGGGGCATCTCACAGGATCGGGGATCGCCCACCGGTCTGCTGTCCCATCCCCATCAGTGTCTGCCGGCACATAGCTCCCTTTGAAAAAGGCTTCCGGTATAATACTGGGCTCCACATCCACTCCTGAGACAGGGTTACCATTCGCATCGGTTACCTGCACCACCCAGGGTTGCTCATACTGGGTCTCGTTCGGGGCCACGATTTCGTTCCCTGTACCTAGGGTTAGGCGGAGCTCCCGTTCCGCGACAGTGAGGCTCATCTCCCCCTCCACTATGGGGGTTGCCCCTCGGACCTGAGCCATGATCTTGACCCCATCCTTGGCGCTGGTAATCCCCCCAGCCGTATAGACCGTGGTCGCCCTCCCTAAGTTGTCTGTTGTGTCCGAGGGGACAGATAGGGTCCCGCCTGTGACAGCTTGGAGGTTGAACCCAACGACTTGGTCCTTGACTGGGTTGTTGTTCGGATCCCGAACGACCGCCCTGATGGCGCTGGTCTCCCCGGGTGCCACAGAGAATGGATCGGCCTGCAGATCGAGGGAGGCTGGATCTGTGGCGATAAACTCGAGCTCGAGCTGCGCAGACGGCCCATCGGCCGCCTCCGCAGTGAGTACAGCGCCACCGGCATTATCGGAGGTGATCTCGACCTGCGCCTCCCCGTTGGGCCCTGTGGTGGCCGTAGCCGAGCCGGTCAAGGTTCCCCGAGTGGTAGCAAAGTTGATCTGCTTACCGATTTGCGGTGCACCCTCCTTCTCCCACTTGATCGTGACGGTTTGGGACTCCCCCAGCTCGATTTCGGCACCGGGCTCTGGGGAGATAAAGTGGAAATCATCCACTGAAATAGCGAGGGAGGCCTGATCGGTCAGGCCGAGAGCGGAGGCCTCGATGGTCTCCTGCCCCCCCATTTGAGCGACTAGATCGACCTGTACCTGGCCCTGGAGATCGGTTGCAAGTGTAGTTGTACGGAAAGGGTTGCCAAGCGCTGAAGAGACCGAGACCGTTTGATTCGCAATCCCATGACCGCCGGCATCCGTCAGGATGACCGTAAATGGCCCAGTGTCACCGAGCACCAATGAACTCGGCCCATCGATACTGATTTGCGTGCCAACGACCTCGATCTCGATGCTGTCGCGCACCTCACCAACCGCCGCCTCGACGGTGATCGTGCGGTTGCGGGGGTTGCCCCCCGGACTCAGCTGAGCCAGG
>CAYUWI010000018.1:0-19037 GCA_964448275.1 uncultured Gammaproteobacteria bacterium
AGCCCGGTCGTGATGACGGCCGTCTGCAGCGCCTCCAGGCTCTCTCGGCCGCCGCCGAGCAGGAGAGTGGCAGCAATAGCCCCCTGGAGGACAGCCCAGAAGATCCGCTGGACCGTTGGAGCGGTGGTTTTACCACCGGCTGCCATGGTGTCGATCACCAGCGAGGCCGAGTCCGCAGAGGTAACAAAGAAGATGGCAACGACGATGGTGGCAAGTAGGCCGGTGATCAGTTCGAGTGGGAAGTGCTGAAGGAAGACAAACAAGGAGATCGCGATATTCTCTTGGACGGCAGCACCAATCCCACCGGTACCGAAGAGCTCCACCCATAGCGCACTATTGCCGAAGATGGTCAACCAGCCGAAGGTAACCAGGGTGGGGACAAGTAAAACCCCGGTGATAAACTCCCGAATTGTACGGCCCCAAGAGACTCGGGCGATGAACATCCCCACAAAGGGGGACCAGGCGATCCACCAAGACCAGTAGAAGATCGTCCAACTGTTTTGCCAATCGCTCCTCGTGTAGGCCTCGTTCCAGGTAGCGAGCTCGAAGAAGTGCTGCAAATAATAACCGATATTCTCGATGACGCCGTTGAGCATGAACAAGGTAGGACCCAAGATAAGAACAAAGAGGGCCAGGATCCCTGCCACAACCAGGTTGGTCACACTGAGCCGGCGGATCCCTTTGTCGACACCGAGCACCACTGAGGTGGTAGCGACTGCCGTAATCAGCGCGATCAGGACGATCTGGACGGGAGCGGTCTGTTGGATCCCAAGCAGGTGGTTTAGCCCTGCATTGATCTGCTTTACCCCCAATCCGAGCGAGGTAGCCACGCCAAACAGGGTCGCAAGGATCGCGACTACGTCGATGAGGTGGCCGACCCCACCGTAGACACGATTCCCCATCAAGGGGTGGAAGGCCGAGCGGATCGAGAGGGGTAATCCCCGGTTGAAGCCGAAAAAGGCTAGGCAGAGGGCGATAAAGGCATAGATCGCCCAAGGATGGAGGCCCCAATGTAGGTAGGTAAAGCCCATAGCAGCCGCGGCCGCTACAGCGGTTTCCGGTTTGGCCTGGGGTGGAATGATCAGATGGTGGATCGGCTCGGCCACACTATAGAAGAGGAGACCGATCCCCATCCCGGCAGCAAACAGCATAGCGAACCACCCGAATGTACTAAACTCGGGTCGGGCATCTGCACCTCCGAGCCGGATCCGACCGTAGCGAGTGAATAAGAGGACCAAGGTATAGACTAAGATAGCGTTGACAGTGAGGGTGAAGAACCAGCCGGCGTTATCGGCGGTGCCGGTGCGGGCAGCCTCGAAGAAGTAGCCCATCGTATCGAGGAAGATGAGGCTGAGGAGCACGAAGAGAACGGCCAGACCGGCTGCACTTGGGAAGACGATCCGATGGAGGTCGAGGACAGGCTGTCCCTTCTTCCCTGTGAGGATATAGTTCTTCATGATAGATCCATAGGTTGCCGAATCGGACCCTGGGGCACAGTGATGGAGACCGCCAGAGCAAAGCAAAAGTAGGGCCCAGGGATTTGAATTGTCAAGAGAGGGTGGCTACTCCGAAGGGGGGGATAGATGCCTCTGCTGTGTATCCAAACCAACCAAAGGATCGGAACGACCGAAGAGACGAGCAACCTGCTCAGGGCCGCCTCGACTAGCCTCGCCAAGGCGCTTGGCAAACCTGAACAGGCTTGTATGGTGGTTCTGGAGACTGCCCATACGATGTTGTTTGCGGGGAGCGATGAACCTTGCGCCTTTCTCGAGCTACGCAGCCTTGGGCTCCCTAGGGATCGAACCCCCGAGCTGTCAGCCCAGCTCTGTGGTTTTATCGAAACGCACCTTCGGGTCGATCCGGCTCGGGTCTACATCCACTTTCAGGATGTCGAGAGGCCCTTTTGGGGGAACAATCGCACGACCTTTGGGTGAGTGGGCAGGTGGCGTTCGCTGCCGATTTAGCTTCCAGATCGGATCAGCCTTCCAAGACCGGCCTCGTCGAGGATGCCCCGCATCCGGGACAGGGTGGTTTGGGTGTATTCATCCTGTTGGACGAGCTCGGCGAATTCCTGGATCTGGGATAGGGTGAAGGAGCGCAGGACCCACTTGATTCGTGGGAGGGCCGCTGCACTCATTGAGAGCTCATCAACTCCCATCCCGACGAGCAGCAAGGCACCCAAGGGGTCAGCGGCCATCTCGCCGCATACGCTGACCAAGCGGCCTTCTTCGTGGGCTGCGGTCACTGTTATTCGGACCGCTTGGATCACCGAAGGGTGAAGAGAGTTGAACAAATGGGCGACTCGAGCATTGTTCCGGTCGACAGCGAGGAGGTACTGCGTCAGGTCATTGGTGCCGATCGAGAGAAAATCGACGCGGCGAGCGATGGCGCCTGCCTGGAAGACAGCAGAGGGGACCTCGATCATCGCCCCGATCGGTAATTCCGCTGCTGGCTTACCGTGATGCTGGGCCAGCTCTTGTCGAGCCTGCCTAATGAGTTCCAGGGCACGGTCGAGCTCTTCCAAGGTGCTGACCATCGGCAATAGGATACGGGCTTGACCATACTCGGCTGCCCTAAGGATGGCCCGCACTTGGGCGAGGAAGATCTCGGGATGGTCCTGGGTCAGCCGGAGACCGCGCCAACCAAGGAAGGGGTTGTCTTCTTGAATGGGGAGATAGGGGAGCAGTTTGTCCCCGCCGATATCCAAGGTACGGATCGTGACGGGGTAAGGTGAGAAGGCCTCGAGCACCTGACGGAAGATTCGGACCTGTTCCATGACGCTTGGGAAGCGGTCGCGCGTGAGGAAGGGGAATTCAGTACGATAGAGGCCGATCCCTTCCGCGCCGCTGCGCAATGCCGGCTCGATATCGGCAAGCAACCCTGTATTGGCCTGCAGGGTCAGGGTATGGCCGTCACTCGTGGCGGTGGGCTCATCGTGCAGCTTGGCGAGCTGCTGGGTAAACGCCGCCTCCTCCTGTTCCAGCCGGCGATACTCATTGAGGATCGTCTCCGAGGGGTCGATATAGACCCGTCCCTGATAGCCGTCGACGACCACTTGTTTGTTGGTAATGAGCGAGATAGGGAGGCCCTCTACACCTAGTACTGCGGGGATGCCGTAGGCTCGAGCGAGGACGGCGGTATGGCTGCCCGCTGAACCTGTAGCGCTGATGATCCCCCGTATATTGGTAGGCGGGAAGCTCGCCATGAGCAAAGGGGAGATCTCCTCACCAATCAAGATCGTCCCTGTTGGGACCTCCTCGTTCCCCTCGTGGCTTTGTCGGAGATAACCGAGCAGGCGTTGCCCCAAATGGCGAACATCAGCGGCTCGCTCTCGTAGATAGGGATCGGCGAGGACATCAAGCGCCTCAGCATACTCTTGGACCGCGTTGCGGATCGCTGTCTGGACCCAGGCTCCCCCGTCAATAAGCCTTTCGACCCGCTCCTGGAGATTCCGATCTTGTAGGATATGGAGATAGGCATGGAAGAGCTCCTGATCCTCTCCCTGGAGCTGCTCTGAAGGAGGACCGCCGAGCTCCTTGAATTCTTCTTCGATCGCCTGAAAGGCCTGCCGGAAGAGGTCCTTATCAGCTTCGGGATCGGCCGTGGGCAGATCTTCCACCATCCTCAGCTCAGCAGGGGGATTGAGGGCCCAAGCCGTTCCAATACTGATTCCTTGGGCACTCGGCTGACCCTCGAGGAGCTTCTCCTCGCGTTCCCTTGGGATGGGCACACTAACCGATTGTGACGGGTCCTGGGGGGGGACTTTGAGGCGCTCTAGGATCTGGGAGTGGGCAATGGTGCCGCCGAGCTGAGCGGCAGCGGTAAACAGCAGAGTCTCATGCTCCTCATTAAAGGCCTGCGGGTAGGCACTCTGGATACAGAGGACCCCTTGTACCTGGCCACGATGGAAGATTGGGACCCCCAAGAAGGCAACAAGACGCTCCTCACAGAGTTCGGGGAAGTAACGGTAATGGGGGTATTGCCAGATACTTCCCAGGTTGAGGGGCTCCTCTTCCCGGGCCACCTGACTGATGAGGCCTTCCCCCGGGGCTAGGCGGATCGCTCCCACGGAGTCTGGGTTCAACCCATCGACAGCCCGAAGGACCCATCCCCCCTCTCGCTGTGGGTCAGGCAGATAAATGGAACACGCTTGCGTCTCCATTGCCCGCGCCAGGCCGGTAACGAGGGTCTGCAGGGCGTGGCCAAACTCCGGGGCCTGCCCCACTTCGCGGGTCAATCGATGGAGAGTTTTGAGGGCGCTGGAGGCTTTCACACGACCTCCTGATCAACCGTTCTCTTTGGGATATCCTACCTCACCCCAGCGTGGGACAAGGCTCTGCGGGAGGCCAAGGTGATCCATAATCCGGGCAACTACAAAATCGACTATTTCTTGGACAGTCTGCGGATGATGGTACCATCCTGGATTGGCCGGTAGGATGGTGACCCCGACCTGGGCGAGCTTGGTCAGATTCTCCAGCTGGATTGCGGACAGGGGTGTTTCCCGAGGGACCAGGATGAGCTGGCGCCGCTCTTTGAGCATTACATCGACCGCCCGTTCGATCAAGTTGGTACTGGAACCTTGTGCAATAGCGGCGGCAGTCCCTGAAGTGCACGGGCAGATGACCATTGCCCGAGGGGCGTTGGATCCAGAGGCCATTGGCGCTGTCCACTGCTCACGACCGTAGACATGGAGGCGCTCTGCTGGTATGTGGAGATGGTCTACGAGGGCTTGCCGAGTCCCTTCGGCTTGACCCGGTAGAGTGAGTCCGGTTTCCTCCGCAACCACGATTTGGGCTGCTTTGGAGATCAGGAGTTCGACGGTTGCGCCACTCTCCAGCACCTGTTGGAGTAGGCGTAATCCGTATTTCGCCCCGGAGGCCCCGGTCCAGGCAAGCGCGATGCGATCACAGGCGTGGGCAGTCATCGAAGGTAGTAGAAATCTGGCAAAACGGGTAGGATTTGACAGCCTCCCCGTCACGGCTACAATCAAAGGCTCTAATTAGCTTAATGATACCAGATCTCGATTCAAATCGCTCCCTAGGAGAAGGACTTACTGCGCTCTTCGGAGTGAGTCGGTTGGCCCCATTCTGGGAAGGGGCTCGTAGTTGAGGAGGCAGCGGATGGAGCACCGCACAGGTAAGGATTCAGGGGAGAATATCAGCCGCATGCCGACCTGGATCCGGTACCAGTTGGGGGATCCACGGGGGTCCCATTATGGTCGGACGGCGGCCGCAGTCCACAGGCGCCGCCTGACAACTATTTGTGAAGAAGGCCGTTGTCCGAATCGTGGTGAGTGTTGGAGCCGCGGGACAGCCACATTCATGCTCTTGGGAGAGGTCTGCACACGTGCCTGTGGTTTCTGCGCTGTTAAGACGGGGAAGCCCGGTACCTCACCCGATCTGAATGAGGCCGAGCGTGTAGCCGAAGCCGCGATCGAAATGGGATTGGCCTACGTTGTGCTAACCTCGGTCAACCGAGATGATCTCCCTGACGGTGGCGCCGGTGTGTTTGCCGCCACGGTTCGCTCATTGCGGGCTCGTCAACCGGATATTGGGGTAGAACTGCTGACACCGGACTTCCGTCGCCATCAAAGCGAAGCGGTAGCCCAACTTGCCCCCGCCGCACCTTTGGTTTGGGGCCATAATGTGGAAACTGTCCCCCGGCTCTACAAACCGGTCCGGCCAGGTTCCAGTTATCAGCGTTCCTTGGGACTCCTGCGCAATGTTGCCCAGCTGGCCCAAGTAGAGGCCAAGTCTAGCCTCATGCTCGGCCTCGGAGAATCCGAGGACGAAGTCTTAGCTGTGATGGATGATCTACGTGAAGTCGGTGTAACACGACTCGCGCTGGGACAATACCTGCGCCCAGCACGAGACAAGCTCCCGGTCCAGGCGTATATCCATCCCGAGCGCTTCCAGGCCCTCGAGGAAGCTGCCCGGCAGCGTGGCTTTACCTGGGTTAAGGCCGGGCCGCTGGTGCGGAGTTCGTACCATGCCGAAGAGGAGCAGGCTTGATACAACGATGGAGCAGGATCCATGGGGCGTAGAACACCATTATATGAGGGCCATATCAAGGCTGGGGCCAAGATGGTCCAGTTCGGCGAGTGGGAGATGCCACTGCACTACGGGTCCCAGATCAAAGAGCATCGTGATGTCAGGAAGCGTTGCGGTATCTTCGATGTCTCCCATATGCGGATTGTGGACCTAGAAGGTGAGGGGATTCAGGCCTTTCTCCGTTATCTCCTAGCCAACGATGTAGCCAAGATAGGTGAAAAGGGAGGGAAAGGGCTCTACACCTGTATGCTCAATGAGGCCGGGGGGGTGATCGACGATTTGATCGTCTATGTGATGCGTCCCAAGTGGTACCGTATGGTGCTCAATGCAGCCAACGGCGAGGTGGATCTCAACTGGATCCGTAAACACCGAGATGCTCATGCCCCTAGTGTCGAGGTGAGTGAGCGTAACGACCTCGGATTGATGGCGATCCAAGGGCCGAAGATCCCAACGTATATCTTCCCACAGCTCGGAGAGGAAGCCACGGCTGTCTTGAACGAGATGCGGCCCTTCCATGCAGCGCAGGTCCCCACACCGCTGGGCGATTATGGGATGCGTGTGACCGGGACGCGGGGGGTGTTCATGAGCCGCACGGGCTATACGGGGGAATACGGCTTCGAGCTCGCTGCGACCGGGGAGACCCTACAGCGCCTTTGGAATCTCTTTACCGAGATTGGGGCACGTCCGTGTGGTCTTGGGGCACGGGACACCTTACGCCTCGAAGCGGGGCTGAACTTGCACGGTAATGAGATGGATGAAACCGTCACGCCCTTGGAGGCCAATCTTGGTTGGACTGTCGCTTGGTCACCGGAGGATCGCGATTTCATTGGTCGGGCGGCGTTAGAGGCAAAACGCCAACAGGGGATCCGGTTTGAGCTCCACGGTCTCATCTTGGAAGAGAAAGGGGTGCCCCGCCATGGTCAGGAGGTTCGCTTCGACACTACCGAGGAGGTGGGTCAGATCACTAGTGGGGGGTTTTCTCCAACCCTCCAGAGGGGGATCGGGATGGTGCGGATCCCAACCGAGGTAGCCACTCCGTATACCCCCTGTCGGCTGGTTACTCGGGAGCGGGAATTGGCAGCACAGATCGTCAAGCTCCCCTTCGTCAAGTCGGGTCGCGCAACGTTTGACCTCTAGCCCATCACTACCCTACCTCAAGTAGGGGGGGAGGCTACTTTTGCTCAAAAGAGGGAGGCACCATGCAGATCTTGGACGATTGCTACTACACGAAAAGCCATGAATGGGTAAGGAAGGCGCAAGATGGCACGGTGACCATCGGTATTACCGATTATGCCCAGGATCTGCTCTCCGACGTGGTGTTCGTCGACTTACCGGAGGTTGGGGAGAAGGTCGAGGCAGGTGATGAGGTGGCAGTTGCCGAGTCGGTGAAGGCGGCTGCGGATATTTACGCCCCGATTAGGGGGGAGATTCTCGCTGTAAACGAGGCCTTAGGAGACAGCCCGGAAAAGCTCAACGAAGATCCCTATGGTGAGGGGTGGATTTATCGGCTCCAGCCCGATGACCTTGGGGAGTTAGAGACCCTACTAGATGCGGATGCCTACCGTGAGTTGTGTGCATCCGAAGGGTAGCTCCAGGATGTGCGACCGATCGATGTCTATGTGCGACCGACCCCAGGAGAGGCTATGAGCACTTTAATTTGCGGTTCCTTTGCCTTCGACACTATCCTCGTATTTCGGGATCGATTTCGAGATCATATCTTTTCAGAACAGCAGCGGGTGCTCAGTGTCTCTTTCTTGGTGCCTGAGATGCGGCGCGAATTTGGAGGAACGGCAGGCAATATCGCCTATAATCTGAGGCTGCTGGGTGGAGATCCGCTGCCAATGGGGGTGGTAGGAAGTGATTTCACCTCCTATGCTGAGCACATGGATCGCCTGGGTATCCCCCGCCAGTATGTCAGACAGTTCGATGACCATTTTACTGCCCAGGCATTCATTACCACAGATCTTGAGGATAATCAGATCACCGCATTCCATCCGGGTCCGATGGAGCAGGCCCACCTCCAGCGCATTGAGGATGTCGATGAGCCGATCGAGTGGGGGATCGTGAGCCCCGATGGGAAGGATGCCATGATCCAACACGCGGCGCAGTTTGCAGAGGCGAGGATCCCATTCCTCTTCGACCCGGGCCAGGGGCTGCCGGCCTTTACAGGGGACGAGCTGCTCCACGTGATCGATCAGGCAAAGGTCCTAGCAGTGAACGATTACGAGTGGCACGTAGTCCAGCACAAAACGGGCCATTCGGCCTCAGACCTGTCTCGGCGCATCGATGCCCTAATCGTTACCCGCGGTGGAGAAGGGTCCGATATCTACACCAGAGGAGAGCAACTGCATATCCAGGCCGCACGGCCTGAATCAGTCGTCGATCCAACCGGTTGTGGAGATGCCTACCGCGCCGGGGTGCTCTTCGGATTAAGCCGCGATTATGATTGGCAATCCATTGGGCGAATTGCAAGTGTGATGGGGGCCTACAAGGTTGAAAAGCCCGGTTCCCAGAACCACGAATTCACGCACGAGCAGTTCAAGGCCCGGATGGAGGCCAACTTTGGGAGTCGCGGTCTGCTGTGAACAAACCGGGCCCCTTGGGGCCCGGTTGGCGGGATGCATTACCGTGCCGCCAGGGTAATCGTTGGCCGGGAACCGGGTGGCTTTGACAAGGCCCGTTCAAACTTCTCCCACCGAGTGATGGGGGCTGTACAACGGGTCCCTCGGCAGACATAGGCTGTCACGTCCTCACCCTCTTGAAGCCGCCGGGAGGCAAGCACTGCGGGGAGCTCTTCGGCCTCCTCTTCAGGGATATAGTAGACCTGACGCTGCGGCTGGTAGCCGGATAGGATGTATGCGCGCCACTGGAGCGCTGTCTCCCCACCCCGCAGGGTCACCAGGGTGGGTGGCTTGGTGAGGTCCTCGAGTGCCAGGATCAGGCTGGCACACCCAGCCGGGTGGGCCTTCATATCGCTCATAAAGAGCTTGACAGTGTTCTCAGCTGCGGTGAGGTAACGGCCCTCTCCGAGGAGATGGCCTAGTGCCAAGAGCCCCCTGGCAGCCGCCCCGTTGCCTGAAGGGAGAGAATGGTCATAGCCCATCTTAGGCCGGTAGATCAGGGCCTCTTGATCGTGAGCGGTGAGGTAGAAGCCACCCATCTCGGGGTCCTCAAAGCGGTTGAGTAGGGACTCAGCCAAGCCTTGGGCAAAGGTGAGATAATCACTGTCCCACTGGGTTTGTAACTGCTCCAAGACCCCATTCAGGACCAGGGCGTGGTCATCAAGGTAGGCGCTTTGATGGGCCTGGCCCTCTTTATAGACTGCCAAGAGACGCTCTCCATCCCAAAGCTGATCGCGGACAAAGGCGATGCACTCAGCGGCAGCATGAGTGTAGTGAGGGCTATCCAGCACCCTTCCAGCCCGTGCCAGTCCTTGAATCATCAGGCCGTTCCAAGCCGTTAATACCTTCTCATCGCGTTCAGGCCAAGTTCGCTTGTTCCGTTCGCTCCAGAGCGTAGCACGTGCTGAATGGAGCCGTGCCTCGGCCTCTTGTTCGGTGAGGCCAAGCTCCTGGGCCACTGCGGTGAGCGGTTGGGCCTTTTGCAGATGGTTGTAGCCCTCGAAGTTGCCCTCTTGGGACAGGCCGTAATAGCGCTGGACGACCTCCAGCTCCTCAGGGCTCAGCAGGGTCGTTACCTCTTCGAGAGACCATAAGTAGTGTCCCCCTTCTTGGCCCTCGATGTCTGCATCCACACTTGCGTAGAAGCCCCCTGCTGGGTCCTGCATCTCTCGCAAGGCCCAATTGGCCGTTGCGCGAGCGGCTGTCTCGAAGTCACAATTCGCGGTCAGGGTGTAGGCATCGCATAAACGCTCTAGCAACTGCGCGTTGTCGTAGAGCATCTTCTCAAAATGGGGGATGGTCCAGGTCGAGTCGACGCAGTAGCGGAAAAAACCCCCACCGAGGTGGTCGAAGAGCCCGCCGTCTACCATGGCCTGCAAGCTCTTCTCTACCATGGTATACGCCCCGGCATCTTGATCGAGGGCTGCCCTGCGCGTACAGAATTCCAAATCGGTCGAAGGGGGGAACTTGGGGGCCTCTCCCCACCCGCCATGCTCAGCGTCGAAGACATCGCCCAAGTCCTCGCGGAGTCGTGTGATCGGCTTATCCGACAGGGCCTCACTCGGGAGAGGATCGAGGCGGCTTAAGGCTGCAGTCGCTACTTCACCGTTTTGCTCGACGGATTCCCGGTTTTCTCGGAAGAATCGGGCGATCTCCGTGAGCACCTGCTTGAACCCGGGGAGCCCGTATTTGGGGGTATTCGGGAAGTAGGTCCCCATATAGAAGGGCCGCTGATCCGGGGCAAGAAAGGCGGTGAGGGGCCAGCCTCCACTGCGCTCATTAAAGATCTGGTGGCAGAGTTGATAGATTTGGTCAAGATCGGGGCGTTCTTCGCGGTCGACCTTGATGTTGATGAAGTGCTCATTCATTAGCTCGGCAATCTCCGGGTCCTCGAAGGACTCATGCGCCATTACATGGCACCAGTGGCATGCGGAATAGCCGATGGACAAGAGGATAGGGCGATTGAGCTCTCGGGCCAATCGAAGGGCCTCTTCATCCCATGGCTGCCAAGCTACCGGGTTGTCTGCGTGCTGTTGGAGATAGGGACTCGAGCATTGATTGAGGCGATTCTTCAGTTGCACTTCATCGCTCATGGGCAGCCTCCGATAGCATCTCTCGCTCCGTTGTCCTCTGGTGCCGAGCTCACTCGCCCCAAAGCTTAACCGACCAAATCTACCAGATCCCCAAGTATGCAGGAAATCCCACGTAACCGACCCCAAGCTCAAGGCCCGGGTGTGAGGCGGCGAGGCACATCACTGGATGGGCCTCCCTTGGGTGGGGGCGGTTGAGTGGGACAGGCCGCTTAATCGATCCGGATACTTTGGATGTTAGTGAACTCACGGATCCCTTGGGAACCGAGCTCACGCCCGTAACCGGAGGCCTTGAGCCCGCCAAAGGGTAGCCGCGGATCGCTTTTGACCACCCCATTGATGGATACCACCCCAGCCTCTAAGCGACGAGCAAGCGTTTCGGCCTGTCCCCGGTCTCGGGACCAGACCGCTCCCCCTAAACCGTAGCGACTGGCATTGGCTAGATCCACTGCAGCCTCAGGATTGGATACTCGAAACACCGGTGCAATTGGCCCGAAGGTCTCCTCAGCCCCTACCGGCATCTCAGGTGCGGCGTGGTCGATCAAGGTAATAGGGTAGTAGAACCCCGCCCCGCTTGGGATCTTGCCCCCCAATAGGCAGTCTCCCCCTTGCTCGATACTGGCCTGTACCTGGCGGTGGAGATCCTCCCGAAGGTCGCTACGGGCCTGTGGGCCAATTTGGGTCGACTCCTCGGTCGGATCGCCCATCTTCATGGCCGCAAGTTGTGACCGGAAGCGCTCCACAAAGGCGTCTGCGACAGCCTCAACCACAATAAACCGTTTGGCAGCAATGCAACTTTGGCCACTATTGATTGTCCGTGCCGCAGCAGCGGCACGGGCTGCCTCTTCTAAATCAGCGTCCCCGAGCACGATAAATGGATCTGATCCCCCGAGCTCCATGACCGTTTTCTTGATCGCCTCACCAGCAACTGCGGCAACCTTGCGACCGGCCCGTTCACTGCCCGTCAAGGTAATCGCCACGATACGGGGATCCTGGATTACCCCTTCGACCTGGGACGCGCTGATCATCAGGTTCTGGAAAACCCCCTCGGGTAGTCCGGCCTCTCGAAAGGTGAGCTCGAGCTGCTGGGCACACCCTGGGACATTGGAGGCGTGCTTGAGAAGGAGCGGGTTGCCCGCCATCAGTATGGGAGCAGCGGCGCGGAAGAGTTGCCAGAAGGGGAAATTCCACGGCATAACGGCGAGAACCGGTCCGAGTGGGGCGTAGCGGTAGTAACTCCGGCCAGCCTCAGTCTCGACTGGTTGGTCAGCGAGGAACTCCTCTGCACGGTCGGCGTAGTAGTCACTGACCCAAGCACACTTCTCTATCTCCGCACGCGCTTCCCTGATCGGTTTCCCCATCTCGCGTGTGATCAAGGCGCCGTACTCTTCGGTGTGCCCTCGCAGGCGGGTCGCGACATTGCGTAAGATATCGCGGCGCTGGGGGAGCGCTGTAGCGCTCCAGCTTCGAAATGCGGTATGGCTTGTCTCGAGGGACCGATCCAGCTGTTGGTCGGTGAGCTCCTCGAAGGTCTGGATCGGTTCACCGGTCGCAGGGTTGATGGATTGTATGGCCATGGTCCAACCTCGCTTACCCGTGCGGCTCAATAATGGATTCGAGCAACATTGAGGGCCCCAACAGGGTTCCTTGACGCGCTTGCCTCCCCACTTGAGAATAAACCTATCCATGCAGTAGGGAAAGGGGCGTCGGCCCCAGAATACAAGCGAGTATAGGACGTATTGAGGACGGATGATCAAGAGAGTCTGTATCTTAGGCGGTACGGGCTTCGTGGGGCACCACATTGCCCACCGTCTTTCGACCAATGGGTATACAATCCGGGTCGTGAGTCGTAACCCCCATCGCTACAAGGACTTGCGGGTCCTCCAAGGGCTCGAGCTCGTCAAAGGGAGCCCTCTCGATCCTGGGGATCTCCACCGCCATCTCGAAGGGATGGACGCGGTCATCAACCTGGTAGGGATCCTGACTGAGGACAAACATCATGGTGATTTCTACCAGGTCCACGTCGAGCTCCCGCGTCGACTTGTGCAGGCAGCAGAGGACCAAGGGGTTCGTCGGCTCCTCCATATGAGCGCCAATGGGGCGGATCTCAACTCCCCAAGTGCCTACTTACGTACCAAGGCCGAGGGGGAGCAGGCTGTTCTCGAGGCAGGTCAACCTGAGGATGGGATAAGCACTACGGATAGTTTGGGAGACTACGAGGTCACCCTCGGGAGGGGGATGCGAGTCACCGTGTTTCGACCGAGTATCATCTTTGGGGAAGGGGATAGCTTCTTCACTCGCTTTGCCAAACTGCTCCGTCTTACCCCGGGGGTATTCCCATTGCCGCGCGGAGAGACTCGGTTGGGTCCCGTGTGGGTAGAGGATGTGGCCGCAGCATTCGTGCTTGCCCTGGATAACCCTTGGACTTACGGACAGGTCTACTCCCTGTGTGGGCCCGGGGAATACACTTTTGCCGATCTCATCCGCTTTACCGCTGAACTCGAAGGGATACACCGTTGGGTGTGGGTCCTTCCCGAGCGACTCGGTTGGCTCCAAGCGAGTATCCTCGAGCACCTACCGGGCCGCCCGCTGACCACCGATCAATTCCAGAGTCTGGCCAAGGACAATGTCTGTGATGAGCCGTTTCCAGCGATCTTCGGGATCGAACCGCACTCCATAGAAGCGATAGTCCCCACCTATATCGGGCGAGAAGGTCGCCCAGATGCGGATCTCTATAAGTACCGGGCCTCGGCTCGCCGCCATTATTGAGCTCCCAACCACTGGAGTTCGCAAGTTTCACGCTCTCCCTAAGCCACAGGTAACCTAAGCAGGAGACCGCTGTATGAGTGAGAATCGCCAGCAGGATCAGCGCAACGAATTGGAACGCGCGCTCGAGGAGCAGCTCGGTCCACTCGGTGAGGATGTGGATCAGGCGCAATCCGAGGAAGAACAGAAACCGATGATGTTCACCTTGGATCGGATCTACATCAAGTCCCTCTCCTTTGAGGCCCCGAATACCCCAGAGATCTTTGAACAGCAAGGTACACCCACCATCGACGTGAATATGAATAGCGAGGGGCGAATCCTCGAAGAGGAGGAGGTGCCCACTGGGGAGACCGGTGAAGGAGGAGAAGAGGAAGTGGAGTCACGCAAGAGGCTGGAGTCAGTACTGACAGTACAGGCTGAGGCCTCCCATGGAGATCAAATGGTGTTCAAGGTCCAAGTCCAGCAGGCAGGGATCTTTCGGACGACCAACATCCCCGACGACCAAATGAACCCCTTTATGGAAGTCCACTGCCCCACCGTTCTCTTCCCCTATGCTCGGGAGGCGGTCTCCAGCCTAGTCACCCGGGGGAGCTTCCAACAGCTCCTTTTGGAGCCGGTCAACTTCCAAGAACTTTATGAGAGCTCCTTCGAGGAGTCTTCCGGAGGGGGTGAAGGGAATAATTAGCGATTCAACAACAAGGTATGGGGCGTTGCTTGAAGGTAGACACCGTGTGGGCGGCCATCACCTCTTCGGTGTTGCTGCTCCTTGCCAGTGGGTATAGCAGTTCGGGACACGCCGCCGAATACGTCAGTATTGCCGGCGAGCGGGTCAATCTGCGAGCGGGCCCTGGACTCAACCACACCCGGCGCTGGGTGGTCAGTCGAGGCTATCCCCTCAAGGTCTTGAAGCGCAAGGACGGATGGGCCCAAGTGCGGGATTTCGAAGGGGATACAGCCTGGGTGGCCCAACGCCTGCTCTCTGAGCGTAGGATGGCAATCGTGACTGCGGATCTGGTGAATATTCGCCAGCAACCGGGGACTGACCATCCGATCGCCTTTCAAGCGGAGCGTCTCGTCCTGTTACGTTACCTCGGAAGGAAGGGCGATTGGGTCCACGTACGCCACCCAGATGGTGATGAGGGGTGGGTACACGAACGGCTCGTCTGGGGTGATTGAGCCTTGGCGAAGGCTGTCGTACTGGGAGCCGGTGCTTGGGGGACAGCCTTGGCTATCCAGCTTATACGTTGCGGCCAATCGACGTGCCTATGGGCCCGGGACCCAAGGCGTGCATGCGCTCTCCAAGAGCAGCGTGAGAATCCGGACCACTTGCCTGGCATCGTGCTCCCCGAGGCGCTAGAGGTCACTGCTGATCTCGAATGGGCCCTTGCTGGGAGGCAGCGAGTCGTGGTGGCCGTGCCGAGTGTGGCCCTTGGCGCACTGGGTCAGGAGATGCGAGCCGTGCTCACACCGGCTAGCTGGGTGGTCATCGCCACCAAGGGATTGGAGGAAGAGAGTGGGCAGCTTATGCATGAGGTTCTCGAAGTGGCCCTCCACGGCAGTTGCCTCGGGGGGATCGCAGTCCTATCGGGACCAAGCTTTGCTTTAGAGGTAGCCCAAGGGATGCCGACGGCGGTCACCCTCGCTCACGTCGAAATCGACCAAGCCGAGAGGATCGCAGGGTGGTTTCGGGACGCCTCGATGCGGGTCTACTCGAGCGATGATCCCGTAGGTGTGGAGCTTGGAGGGGCAATCAAGAATGTAATTGCGATCGCCGCGGGGATCTCGGATGGGTTGGGGTTTGGGTATAACGCGAAGGCGGCATTGATTACCCGGGGGCTGGCGGAATTGATTCGTCTGGGGATTGCCCTGGGCGGTCGTCTGGAGACCCTAACTGGGCTCGCGGGCACAGGTGATTTAGTACTGACCTGTACTGGGGCGCTCTCTCGCAACAGACAACTTGGGGAGCTCTTGGGGTCTGGGACCCCAGTGGAGGCTATCCCTGAAAGACTCTGGCAACGCGCTGAGGGGGTGCGAACCGTCAAGGCCCTGCGGAAGCGGGCTAAGACATTGGGTGTCGAGATGCCGATCACTGAGCAGGTCTACCGCGTATTGTATCAGGGTGAACGGCCACAGAGCGCCGTTCGGAGCCTGATGGAGCGACCTCCCAAAGCCGAACATCCCCTATCGACTTCCCCGGGAGTCCCTCCCGAATAGGGGATTACTCTGCAATGGGTTGTGTGCGGGGCAGCCCCTACAATTCGCCCTTACCGACCTGGAAACGGGGAGACCGATGGCAGATCCAGCAACCCCCGAGACAGTCTATGCACTCCTTGAACGGCCATTCCTCGACCTGGTCTTTGAGGCCCAGAAGATCCATCGCCAACACTTTCGGCCCAGCACGATCCAGGCCAGTACTCTGCTCTCCGTCAAGACCGGTGGGTGTCCTGAGGACTGCGCTTACTGTGCCCAAGCTGCCCGATATGCGACCGGTGTGGAACAACAGGGCCTTTTGTCGCTCGAGGAGGTGACGGCTAAGGCCCGCGCTGCCCGGGAGGCAGGGGCCACGCGCTTCTGTTTGAGCGCTGCATGGCGTGGTCCGACGGAGCGCAACCTCAACCGTATCGCAGAGATGGTTGCTGCCGTCAAGGCATTGGGTCTGGAGACCTGTGCCACCCTGGGCATGCTCAAGGAAGGCCAGGCCGAACGCCTCAAAGAGGCGGGGCTCGATTTCTACAATCACAACCTCGATACCTCGTCGACTTACTACCAAGAGATCATCTCGACCCGGACCTACCAGGATCGCTTGGAGACCCTGGATCGGGTGCAACGGGCGGGAATCAAGGTCTGCTGTGGGGGGATCCTCGGGATGGGGGAGGACCGCTATGATCGAGCGGGACTTATTGCCCAGCTGGCCAATTTGGATCCCCAACCGGAGAGCGTCCCGATCAATAACCTGGTGCCGGTGACAGGTACGCCTTTGGAGGGCACAGCCCCACTCGATGCACTCGAATTCATTCGCACCGTTGCTGCGGCACGGATCACCTTACCCCACTCCTATGTGCGCCTCGCTGCCGGGCGGCTGGAGATGAGCGAGACAGAACAGGCCCTCTGCTTCCTTGCTGGAGCAAATTCGATCTTTTGCGGGGAGAGGCTCCTGACTACCCCCAATCCCGACCACGGCTCCGATCAGAGGCTCCTGAATCGACTCGGTCTCTCCCTCGAGTCGGAGGCGGGTGGTTCTTGCCTCTCTGCGACGCTTCAAGGCCCTGCAGAGGGGTGAGATCGGCTGGCTTTAACCATTTTGGGGGTGGGGGCGCCACGTAGACAGCCGCTGCTGGAGGGTGGCCAGATCCGGTGTCCAACCCCCGTTACCGGCATACAGGTTGGTGCGGCCACTATGCAGGTGGCGTTCCCAGGCGGCGAGGAATTCTCGGTAGATCCTATCCACGTACTGGTCGTTGCGCGCCGCCTGGGGGCCAATGTCGGCTGAGGTGGTCAGGGTGTCCCCGTGAACTGCGATGGCAGGATCTCCCATCACCGGTTCGGTCCTCGCATCACGTACCAGGAAATTGCCTTCGAGATCGAGACAGATCACATTGTGGGCGCCGGGTTGAGCCTCGCCTATCGCCTGCTGCAATACCTCTCGCTTTGGAAGGGGGGGAGCTTGCCTTCGGTGCACGATGGCATGCAGGCTAACCTCTCCAGGGGCCAACATGGAGCGCTCAGGGGCAGTAGTCCAGGTAATCTCATCCCGTTTTACCCGGGTAATCCGCCCGGTGAGCCATCTGCGTATCACAGCAGGGTCCTCGGTCGTGAAGTCCCCCGGGGAGAGGGGTTCGGCGAACCTTGCTGTCCGCCAGCTCTCATCTGTCTTGAGGCGCCACGCCTTGCTCCCGGAGGGGGCCAAGGCATCGATCGATAATTCCGGCATGTGCACTCCCCTATGTAGAATCTTCCCACCAGACTACAACAGCAGTCAGGTTGTCTTGATGCGGGTTGTTTGCCACTCGGGCCGCTTGTTCTAGGGTACTCGGCAACTCGCTAGGGGGGGTCGATTCGACCAGTTCGGTGATCCGTTCCCGATCCAGGGTGTCGGTCAGCCCATCGGAGCACAGCAGGAAGAGGTCATCGAAGGAAGTGCTCCCGTGATAGATATCGGGAGAGGGCTCCGAGGTGGCCCCGAGCACTGCGGAGAGCACATGACCGTAGGGATGGGTGCGTGCCTCTTCAGGGCTCAATAGCCCTTGGTCAACCCACCTTTGGACCACTGTATGGTCCGAGGTCAATTGGGCCAACTGGCCTTGCTCCCAACGGTAAGCGCGACTGTCCCCAACCCAGGCGACGTTATAGGTAGAGTCCGCTTCCAGCTTGAGGGCGACCAGGGTCGTCCCCATGTCCGAGTCCAGAGCGAGGGCCTTTTCCCAAGTCGCGAGGTGGGCCAGTTCGACCGCTGAAGCGAGGGAATAGCCCGCCGCAGTAGCCTCCCGCAGGGCCTGAACGGCAGTTGCACTGGCTATCTCCCCGTGTTGGTGCCCCCCCATACCGTCGGCGACCGCCCATAGACCGAACTCTGGGGCTTCGAGGAAGGCATCCTCATTGGTTGCTCGCTTCCCGCTCTCACTCACTGCGGCGCTCCGCCAACCACCCATTACAGGCTCCTCATATGCAGCTATCAAACCAATCATCACTCGCCCGTTACCCTCTCGCAAGGGGGTGTGGCGCTCACCGTCGACCCAGGGGGTTCCAGCTCCCTTTATGGTATAGATTATCGGGATAGAGAGCGTTTAAGCTCGGTCAATCCGCTGGAGAATCGAGGGATTTACATTCAGAGGTTGTAGAGTGATAAGCACAGTCATCCACCGAGAGAGCACCCCCGACGACACGATCGAGGTGATCCAGAAGGGGAGGATGCGGTTCCTGTACTTCGGGAGTGCTGCACTCCAAAGTTGCCTCGATCTCGACGCCCCCTATCGCTTGCTCTTACCTTACATCCAGCGCATGATGGCGATCTTGCTGTTTCGGGAGGATCCCAGACGTGCCCTACTGATCGGGCTCGGTGGTGGCGTCCAGGTCCAATTCCTCCTCCGCTACTTCCCCATGTGCCAGCTCGAGATAGTAGAGAGTTCTCCCCGTGTGGTGGAGGTGGCCCGGCGATATTTCCATTTACCGGACTCCGATCCCCGCATGACGATCCATCTGGTCGAGGCCGAGGAGTTTGTCCCCCCTCCCCAAACCGGTTCCGCCGATGGCTACGATCTGATCTTGATGGATGCCTACCGGGGTGAAGGCCCTGCTCCGGTGATGCGAAGTCAGGAGCACTTGACCCGCTATCGTGCCCATCTCTGTGAGTATGGAGTCCTGGGGACCAAGCTCTGGAGCAACAAGCGAGGCGAGGTGCAGCAGGCGCTACGTGCGATGCGGGCGAGCTTCGGCACGCCCATTTTGCGTCTCGATGTGCCGGCCCGGGCCAACATCACCGCCTTCGGCCGTGTTCCACCCTTCCCCTTCAA
>CAYUWI010000019.1:0-18832 GCA_964448275.1 uncultured Gammaproteobacteria bacterium
CAGCTAGCCCCCAGTATAATCCACGAGCTCTTCTCACCAGGCAAGTCCCCAAATCAAGGCCGACAGTAGTATTCGGTCAAAGCGCTAAGCTTCCGAGAATTCGAATCATGTGTTGATATACAAGCATATCGCCACCTTCCTTACTTCCGCCAAAAACTCGGCATAAGCAGGACAAAGACGGTGAAGAGCTCGAGCCGTCCCATCAGCATGGCCAATGCGAGGACCCACTTTCCGGATTGGGAAATACTGGCGTAGTTCTCTTGTGGCCCAACCTCTCCAAGGCCTGGGCCGATATTGGTCAAGGTCGCACCCACTGCCCCTCCAGCAGTTACGATACCTTCACCGAGTGCGAGCATAGTCAGCATCAATATCACGAATGTTGAACCGTATACAGCGGCAAATCCCCACACCCCTTGAATAACCGCCTCTGGGACCGCATGCCCACGCAATCTGATCGGGGCAACGGCATGGGGATGGATGAGCAGATAACTCTGGCGCAGCCCTTGCTTGATCAAGAGAAGAAACCGGATCACTTTGATTCCTCCACCAGTGCTCCCAGCACAAGCCATGACGAAGCCTGACAGGAGGAGGACGACCGGCACGAGTGAGGGCCAATCCCCGTAATCGGCAGTGGCAAACCCTGTCGTGGTGCCGATGGACACGGTTTGAAATAGGGTCCGACGGAAGTTCTCTTCCAAAGTAGGGTAGGTCTCGTGGCCAGCCAGAAAAACGAAGACCAAACCGAATACCAGTAAGTGGAGGAGGGCATAGGTGCGGAATTCCGGATCCTGTAGATAAGTGGGCAGGACCATATGGCGCAGGCTACGGAGGAAACTGAAGTGGAGAGCAAAATTTACCCCCCCGAGGAACATGAATAGGATAACCAGATATTCCACCAAGGTGTTTTGGAAGTAGGCGATGCTCGTGTCGTGTGGCGAAAATCCACCAGCGGATACAGTACTAAAGCTATGGGAGACTGCATCGAAGGGACTCATACCGGCTAGCCAGAAGCTCACCGCCGCCAGGACAGTCAAGCCAGCGTAGATCATCCATAGGGCCTTGGCAGTCTCGGTGACGCGCGGGGTAAGCTTTTGATTTTTGACCGGTCCTGGAACCTCGGCCTTATAGAGCTGTATCCCGCCAACCCGCAGCACGGGGAGAACGGCAACAGCCAAGATGATAATCCCCATCCCTCCCAGCCACTGCATCTCCTGGCGCCAGAATTGGATCGCATGCGGGAGTCCATCCAACTCTGTGATCACCGTGGCACCAGTTGTTGTTAACCCCGACATCGACTCGAAAAAGGCGTCAGTAAAGGTTGGGGTTGCCCCAGACCAGAATAGAGGGACCGCACCAAATAGGGTGAGGACAAGCCAAGCGAGGGTAACAAGCAGGAAACCGTCGCGATGATGGAGTTCAAGGTCACCTAGGCTGGCAAAGCGCCATAAGAGGGAACCGCTACCGAGTATCAAGAGATACGCCACACCAAAGGCCTCTACCCCCCCATCACCGTAGTATAAGCTGACCCCGAGAGGGAGGAGCACAGCGGTACTAAAGAGGATTAGGAGAAAGCCGAGGAGGTGGCCAATCTTGTTCCAGTGCACTTAGAGGTACCCTAGCCCAACCTCGAAGAGCTTCTCGACCTGTGCAATACGCTTCTTGTCCACAACAAATAGGATGACGTGGTCGTCGGGCTGGATTACAACATCATGATGGGCGATTTTGACCTCATTGCCGCGGATAATTGCCCCGACGCTTACCCCATTAGGTAGTCGGAGTTCATCGAGCCTCCGCCCGACCACGCGCGAAGTGGAGGAATCTCCATGGACGAGTACCTCGATAGCTTCGGCGGCCCCCCGACGTAAGCTATGTACCATCGCGACATCGCCACGACGTACATGGGCGAGGATCCGACCGATCGTCCCTTGTGTAGGGGAGACAGCGACGTCGATGCCGGTACGCTGGATGAGATCGACATAAGCGCCCCGCTTGATCAGGGTGATGACCCGAGAGACCCCGAGCTGTTTGGCCAACATGCTGGAGAGGATGTTGGCCTCATCATCGTTGGTCACTGCCACGAAGAGATCCATAGCACGGATATTCTCTTCTCGTAGGAGCTCCTCATCGGTGCCATCACCCTGAAGGACCAGGGTATGCCCTAGCTCAGCCGCTAACTGTGCGGCACGCTGCCGATGGCTCTCGATCACCTTGACCTGGATGGCAGAGTGCTCCAAGACTTGGGCGAGTGCGCCGCCGATCCGGCCACCACCGACGATTATGGCTTGGTGCGCC
Organism: uncultured Gammaproteobacteria bacterium; assembly: GCA_964448275.1. GTDB lineage: Bacteria > Pseudomonadota > Gammaproteobacteria > Thiohalorhabdales > CAYUWI01 > CAYUWI01. The sequence continues at coordinate 2,293 of CAYUWI010000019.1, forward strand.
GCCTTCTGCTCACTCCGTAGAGCCTTCAGGACCTCTTGGATCTTCTCCCGCGCCGCAATGAAAAAGACCTCATCCGCCTCCTCGATGACAGTATCACCTTCCGGAATAATGGCTTGGCCGCCGCGGTAAATGGCTGCGACTCGGGTATTCAATATCGGCAGACCGTAGGAAGAGGGGCCCTCTCGGGTGCGCTGGAAGGGGACCCGCCGCCGGTTCGCCCGGATATCGTGCCCTTGTCGCTCCTGCGGGCCGATATCGCGGAGCTGATGGCCGACCAACGGTCCATCTCGGTCAGCGCGAACTCCGACAAGACGGACACGCCCTTGGGCAAAATCCATCACTTGGAGGGCACCCGGCTGCTCAATAATGCGGAGGATATAGTCGGTGACTATCTTCTCGGGGCTAATGATATGGTCGACTGGGAAGGACTCTCGATTGAAGAGTTCGGGATGGGTGAGATATTCCTGGGCTCGAAGGCGGGCCAATTTGGTCGGGGTATGGAAGAGCGATTCGGCCATCTGGCAGGCGACCATGTTAACCTCATCGGCCGCAGTCACAGCCAATACCATATCTGCAGCTGCCATCCCGGCCTCTTCCAGAATCTGTGGATAGCACGCATGGCCTGTCACAGTACGCAGGTCAGCCCGCTCCCCGAGCTCCCCGAGTACCTCCGGTTGGTGATCCACAACCGTAATATCGTGGTTCTCAGCGGCGAGCTGCTCAGCCACCGGGCTTCCGACCTGACCGCCCCCCAAGATAACAATCTTCACAGAGTCTGGTCCCTTAAATACTTCGCTGTTACGCGATCCAATACAGGAGGATATCCAACCATTTGGTAGGCAAGAGCCGTTTCAACCCTGCAAAGAGGTAGGTAGGCAATGTAACAAAGTACCGTGGCCGAGGGTGGCGAGACTCCAAGGCCTTGATCGACTTGGCTAGGACCGCCTCAGGCCCGAGGGTAAAGGGATCCTCTTTGTCGCTCTCTAGCCGGGCTGCTAAGTTAACATACACCTCTCGATGAGGGGTATTGACTGAATCGATACGGCTCTGGAAATGGCGACGGGCATTTTCCCGGAAGTTACTCCTGATCGGCCCTGGTTCGATGAGGATGACATCGAGGCCACTGGTGGCGAGCTCCAAGCGGAGGGTGTCGGTCAACCCTTCAAGGGCGAATTTGCTTGCATTGTAGGCGCCCCGGTAAGGCAATGAAACCATCCCGAGCACTGAGCTGATATTGACGATCCGGCCTGCACCCTGTGCACGCAAAGTAGGGATCAGGCGGCAGGTAAGCTCATGGGTCCCAAAGAGGTTGACCTCAAACTGCTCTCGCAAGGCAGCTCGACTTAGGTCTTCGACCGCCCCCGGCTGGCCGTAGGCTGCATTATTCACTATGGCCCAGAGGCGATCTGCGGTCTTCTCTTGGACCGTGTTCACGGCCTCTGCTACCGAGTCGGGATCTGCTAGCTCAAGAGGGATGGGATCAAGCCCCCTATAGGCGAGCCAGTCTAGGTCCCTCTCACCTCGGGCAGTGGCTAATACATGGTAGCCGCGTGCTTGTAATCCGAGCGCAATACACTGGCCAATCCCCGAGGAACAGCCAGTTACGAGGACCGAGGTTGCCACCATGATCAGAATCCCCAACCAGGACTAGGTGGAGTGTCCAGTGCTTACCTCCACGTGTTGTTCCATAGGGAAGGTACGAACATTCAAGCCGTTGCGCTAAGGAAGCGGTAAAGGTAGCCACCGCCCCTCTGCAGTAACCACGGGGAGGGACAAAAGTAGGCGTACAGATGGGGGCCATCGATAGCGGACAAGATGCTAGACAGCACCCTGAGCAAGCATCCGCAGACGCTGGACTCGTTCCTCCAATGGGGGATGGGTGGCAAAGAGATGGGCCAGATTCTTCCCGCTTAGAGGATTCACGATCATCATCTGGGCGGTTGCGGGATGGCTCTCTGCATTTGCCATCGGCATGTGTTCCACACCGCGAGCCAACTTCTCCAAGGCCTGGGCTAGGGCCTCGGGGTCACCGCAAATCTCGGCCCCTCCCCGATCAGCACCGTACTCACGCGCCCGGGAGATTGCCATCTGGATCAGGCCTGCCGCTAAGGGGGCCAGGATAATCATGACCAAGACACCCAAGAAACCGAGGGGTCCACCCCCCTCCTCATCGTCTGAGAGACCACCGAACAACAACATAAACTGCGCCATATTGGCAAGGGCAGTAATTGCCCCGGCAATAGTGGCCGCCACGGTCGAGATCAATATATCCCGATTCCTTACATGGGCGAGCTCATGAGATAGTACCCCACGTAATTCCCGCCACTCCAGTAGCTGGAGGAGCCCTGTTGTAACAGCTACCACCGCGTGGTCGGGATTGCGTCCCGTGGCAAAGGCATTTGGGGAAGGGTCATCGATGATGTAAACCCTCGGAGTTGGAAGCCCTGCCTTTTGGGCGAGGCTGTCTACCTCCTTCATTAGCCGAGGAGCCGTGTTCTTATCGACCGGCTGGGCCCGGTACATCTTCAAAACCATCTTATCGGAGAACCAATAGGCTCCGGCATTCATGGCCAACGCAATCACGAAGGCGATCACCATGCCTACCTGCCCCCCGATCGCGTTACCTAAAATTAGGAATAAGGCCGTTAAACCGGCCATTAAGGCAGCTGTCTTCAAGCCACTTTTCATGCTTTCTTCTCCTGTTCGGTCTCCCTAGACAGCCGCGGCCACGAAGAGCATATCAAGGGCCCTTTCCCTGTGCAGGGCCTCAGCCCACAGCTCTATAAGGTTGTGAGTTCATCTTACCCACCGCGACCTGATCAGTCTTTTCCAAGTCGTTGGCCTACGCTTATGGAACTCCCACGGACGAAGGCGACACCGCTGATGCGACTGCGGCCGGGCCGCTGTACCTCCATCAGCTCGAGGCCTTGTCTATCACCGCAGGCCACCATTAGGCCTTTCTTATCCGCTTGGAGCACCGTGCCCGGGACCTCAACTGAGTGCGCCGCTTCCACGACGCGGCTCGACCAGATCCGTAGGATTTCCCCTGCCCAACTGGTATAGGCAACAGGCCAGGGATTGAAGGCCCGAACCATACGCTCAAGCACATAGGCAGGGCGATGCCAGTCAAGGGCCGCCTCATGCCTCTGGACCTTCGGCGCATAGGTGGCTTGAGCCGGATCCTGGGGTTGAGGATGGGCTCGCCCCTGTCGAAGTTGCTCGACCACCTCAAGCACAACCTCGCTCCCCAGTTCGGCAAGGGCATCATGGAGTTCTCCAGCAGTTTCCGTAGGGGATATAGGCCGTTTGCGCTGCAACAAGATCGGACCGCTATCGAGGCCGGTATCGATCTGGAAGACCGTGACCCCTGTCTCCGAGCAACCGTCTAGAATCGCTCGCTGAATCGGAGCAGCCCCTCGATAAGCCGGGAGCAGGCTGGCGTGGAGGTTGACACAGCCCAGGCGGGGAAGATCGAGGACTTCTTTTGGGAGCAATAGACCATAAGCCACTATCACTAACAAGTCTGGACACCAGAGCTCAAGGAAGTGACGTTGCTCAGGGGAACGCAGACCCTCCGGCTGATCCACAGGGATACCGGCCCGTTCTGCCAGTCGCTTGACAGGGGTCGACATCACCCGCTGACCTCGGCCTGCAGGCCGGTCAGGCTGGGTTAATACCCCGACAACCCCTGGGCCGGCAAGCAGGGCTTGTAGGCTTGGGACAGCAAACTCTGAGGTTCCAGCAAAGGCGATTCGCACGGCAGAGCGGTTCGAGCAGCGTTCGGAGGCAAACCTTAAACAGCCTGTTGTAAGCGCTTCTCTTTTTCCATCTTTTTCCGGATCCGATTGCGTTTAAGTCGGGAAAGGTAATCTATGAAGAGCTTACCGTCTAGATGATCCACTTCGTGTTGGATAACACGCGCCGCCAAACCGGCGTGGGCCTCCTCACACTCTTGGCCCTTAGAGTCGAGGTAGTGTACGGTTATTTCTGCGGGCCGCTTGATAGTTTCATAGATCCCTGGGATGGACAGGCACCCTTCTTCCCGCTCTTCCTCACCAGAGGACGCAACGACCTTCGGATTGATTAAGACCATCGGTTCGTTGCGTTGGTCACTGATATCGATCACCGTCAACCGCAAGGGTTCGCCTATTTGGGGAGCGGCAAGGCCAATCCCGTGTGCGTGATACATGGTTTCAAGCATATCATCAAGCAGTTGATGGACGCCCCCATCAAGGGTGTCCACCGGCGAACCAGGCTGTCGAAGGCGTTCATCCGGATACTGCAGGATTTCCAACACTGCCATGCTTTATGTCCTTCATTTTACCTAGACCCTCTCGCTTCTACTCCACTCCTCCTTTCTTAGAATACCACACTTCAGACTTCCATAGTGTGGCACGCACTAAGGTGGAGCGAGCAAACAATCTTATTTGACTACTGAGCACTTTAAGGAGATCCCTCATGGGAAAGTGGTGTCCCTGGGCCATGCACTCGGTGCAAAAAGGGAAGTCCAGATCGAGCAGATCCCGGAGTCTAGACCGATGGCTCGCGAACCCCAACCAAGCCTTGAGCCTAGGGATGTTGCTCGCCGGGGCAAATCTACTTGCTACCCCAACTGCCTGGTCATCGAGTTCCACCACCACAGCAGCGGAAGCCCCGGTCACTTATAGCGTGGAAAAGGGTGACACCCTTTGGGGTATCGCTAACCGCTTCTTCAAGGATCCACAACAGTGGTTAGACCTGTGGGACCGGAATCCGTTTATATCCAATCCTGACCTGATCTACCCTGGGGATCGCCTACATCTAGAGGGGGTCGCTGAGAAGCACCAGCCACCGCGCCAACGGGTTGAGCACCTTTCACCCAAGCCACATACCGCTAAGGTCCAACGGCTGAAGGCCACCCCTGCCGTTGACCAAACCTTTCTCCACTCATTTAGCAATCGATACAGCTTGTTGTCCTCGAGTCTCCCACCAGAGGACTTGGCTAGCCACCTTGTAGCTGGAGGAAAGAATCGTACCCTATTGGCCCCCGCTGACCGGGTATACGCCCACACCCAACGCCGTACCCCGAGAAGCGGGAAGTGGTACACCTTCCGCGATCCGCAGCCTATCGTGCATCCTGAGACAGGCAAGCGCCTCGGTTATCTCCTCGAGCACACCGCGGTGGTCCAGCTCGGAGCGCCCCATAAAGGTATCCGATCGGGTCGAATCGTTAAGGTATTCGCGGCCCCCCGGCCTGGTGATCACCTCTATCCCGCTCCTGCTTCCCCCTATAACACCCACTCTGAACAGCACCCTGACCCTAAAAAAATGGAGGGGATCCTCCTCCAAAGTGTCGATGATCAAGAGATGATGGGCCAAGGCGATGTGGTAATACTGAATCTGGGGCGCCAAGATGGACTTAAGCAAGGACACGTGCTAATCGTACAAGGTGAACCCCGCACTGTGGTCAATCCTCGAATCGGTACTCGGACCCGGTTACCCCGACGCCAAAAGGGGGTGGTGAGGGTCATACAAAACGGGGGAGAGTTGAGCTTTGCCCTCGTTACGGAGAACACTCGGTCCCTGGAACGGGGTGATCGAGTGGTTAGCCCGAGGAGTTGAGAGGTGACATCCAGCGCGGAAGCAATAGAGTGGTTACGCCTTCGACATGTCGAGGGGATCAGTTCTGGGGTGCTGACTCGTATCCAAGATCGCTTTGCGAGTGCCGAGGCCGCCTTTACGGCCTCTCTCGAGGAGCTCAACCAAATCAAGGGAATCCCGCCCTGGCTCGCCGAGGCCATCCGCGAGAGACGGGTTGGCAAGGGGTTCCAGGCCGATTGTGACTGGGCAGCCCATTCCGACTGCACCCTCCTCATTCGAGGGTTTCCAGGATACCCTAGTCTGCTTGCCGAAATCTCCGCCCCCCCTCCACTACTCTATGTACAGGGCAATGCGAAGGCCTTGGATCAGGGCCCCACGCTGGCGCTCGTAGGTAGCCGCAGCCCAACCCGCACCGGAGCCGAAACAGCGTACGCCTTTGCCAAGGATCTCGCCTCCGCTGGTTTTATCCTCATTAGCGGACTTGCTCGCGGGATCGACCATGCTGTCCATCGTGGGGTATTAGCAGCCGACGGTGTCGGAGTAGGAGTGCTTGGTTGCGGTCCCGACCGAATCTATCCTAGAGAGAGCCTTTCCCTCGCCGAAGGGCTACGTGAGCGTGGCGCAGTAGTCAGCGAATTTCCAATCGGGACCCCACCACGGCCTCCACATTTCCCCCAACGCAACCGGATCATTAGCGGGCTTTCTGTTGGGGTTGTCGTAGTCGAAGGAAGCGATCGGAGCGGCGCTTTGATCACTGCCCGCTGGGCCGGAATGCAAGGTCGAGAGGTCTTTGCTATCCCGGGTTCGATCCACTCACCGTTAAGCCGGGCTCCCCATCGCCTCCTCAAGGAAGGGGCGAAGTTAGTAGAGACTCTAACTGATATCGTCGAGGAACTCGACCCTTCAACCGAAGTCTCATTGGCTTGTACAACTGAGCAAACGCAATCCACTCGCCCCGAGCGTGGAGCTGGGACAGACAAAGAAGGTGTGTTGGAATGCATCGACTATTATCCCACCCCACTAGAGCGGATTGTAGAGCGGTCTGGACTGGCCATCGAACGGGTTTCGACCGTGCTGACCGAACTCGAAATCGAAGGAAGGGTAGCGAGTAGTCCGGGTGGCCAATTCACCCGAATACCGTGAGAAAGAGGGAAATCAAGTCATCGATTAAGGGTAGGTCGCCGAATGGCAAAACACCTGGTTGTAGTAGAGTCGCCGGCAAAGGCCCAGAGCATCAATAACTACTTAGGCAAGGATTTTAAAGTGATGGCCTCTTACGGCCATGTCCGGGACCTACGTGCCAAAGAGGGGGCTGTCGATCCCCAGGCGCATTTCGCAATGCATTATGAGCTTATTGCACGTAACCGGGAGCACGTAGAAGCTATCAGTCGCGAACTCACCAGGGCTGAAGACCTCTATATAGCGACTGATCCCGACCGAGAAGGGGAAGCGATCGCTTGGCACCTCGGTGAGGTTCTGCGGGAAAAGGGAAGCCTCAATGGTAAGCCGATATTCCGAGTCGTCTTCCACGAGATCACCCGGTCAGCGGTCCAAGAGGCTATAGAAAACCCTCGTGAGATTACCCAATCTCTCGTCGATGCCCAACAGGCCCGTCGAGCCTTGGATTACTTGGTGGGCTTCAACCTTTCACCACTCTTATGGAAAAAGGTGCGCCACGGGCTCTCTGCGGGACGTGTGCAAAGTGCCGCCCTGCGGCTGATCGCCGAACGCGAGACTGAAATCGCAAACTTTCAGCCTCAAGAGTACTGGTCCATTGAAGCGGATCTACTCCCGACGAAGGCCACCGACGCGCTCTCCCAATTCACGGCACGGTTGGTCGAGGCCGAGGGGGAAAAACTCGAAAAGCATAGTATCTCCGAGGGTAAAAAGGCCGAAAAGCTGCGTCAGGCGATCGAAGAGGCGGTCAGTGATGGATGTCTAACCGTCACCTCTCTCGAGCGCAAACAACGTAAGCGTAATCCAGCCCCACCTTTTATCACCTCAACCTTACAACAGGAGGCCTCTCGCAAGCTCGGGTTTTCCGTAGCCAAGACCATGCGTGTTGCACAACAACTCTACGAAGGAGTGGAACTCGGCGAGGGTCGAGTCGGCTTGATCACCTATATGCGAACTGACTCCGTCAATATCGCCGCAGAGGCGCTCAACGAATGCCGGGAGCTCATACAAAAGCAGTATGGGAAGGACTACTTGCCCGATAAGCCCCGTGTATTCAAATCGCAATCAAAAAACGCCCAAGAGGCCCACGAGGGGATCCGACCGACGCAGCCTTCTCGACTCCCAGAGTCGATCAAAGACGCCCTCACTTCGGATCAATTCCGGCTCTATGCCCTCATCTGGAAGCGAGTGGTGGCTAGCCAGATGGTCCAGGCCCGACTCGAGACCGTAACCGCCCACTTTGAGGTCACTCCAGGATATAAGCTCCGTGCCTCAGGCTCTACACTTACCTTCCCTGGTTTCCTGCGTGTCTACGAAGAAGATACACAGGAGGAATCTGGAGAGAAGCGTGAAGAGCAGCTCCCGAGCCTGTCCGAGGGCGAGCGTGTATTGCTCAAGCAGGTTCGGAGTGAGCAACACTTCACTGAGCCCCCGCCGCGTTTCACAGAGGCCTCACTGGTCAAGCAGTTAGAGTCCTACGGAATTGGACGACCTTCAACCTACGCCACCATCTTGTCCACGTTACAAGAGCGTGAGTATGCCACCATGGATACCAAGAAGCGCTTTCACCTCACCGATGTCGGAGGGGTGGTTAACCGATTCTTGGTCAATCACTTCCGTGCCTACGTGGACTACGAATTCACTGCGCGGATGGAGGATGATCTCGATGCCATTGCTCGGGGGGAGCAAGAGTGGAAACCGGTGTTGGCAGAGTTCTGGGAACCGTTTCACCAGCAGGTCGAAGAGAAGACCCATTCGCTCTCGCGCGCGGAGGTCACCTCTGAAGCCCTCGATGAGCAATGTCCTCGATGTGGCCGTCAGCTGATTAGTCGATTAGGGCGTCACGGTCGATTCATTGGCTGCTCTGGCTATCCGGAGTGTGACTATACCCGGCCTGTAGCGGGGCAGGAGTCACCGGAGCCTGAGATGACCGACCGAAAATGCCCTAAGTGCGGTAAACCCTTGGCAATCAAACACGGCCGGTATGGGAAGTTCTACGGTTGTACCGGTTACCCGCACTGTAAGTACCTTGAACCCCTGGAAAAGCCCAAGGGGACAGGAGTCCAATGTCCCGAATGCGGCACTGGAGAGCTCCAAGAGAAGCGCTCGCGTCGCGGAAGGGTCTTCTATGGCTGTTCGCAATATCCGAATTGCAAGTATGCTATCCCGGATTACCCTCGCGACGAGGTTTGCCCAGAGTGTGGTTCTAAGATCCTGATGGAAAAGACCACAAAGAAGCACGGGCGAGAGAAGGTGTGTCCGGTCAAAGGGTGCAATTTCAGGGCCCCATTGCCGGAATCTCAACAAGAAGAACAAGAGCTTGACTCCACTGTCGGCTCTTCTCTCCGTTCTAAAGCTGAGCTATAAGGACTTAAGGATCTGTATGGCACCGCTTTACTATAGCCACCACCTTTTCTTCTGCCAGAATGTCCGAGAGGGAGGTGCACAAAGCTGTAATGGGGACGGTCGTGCCGCTGAACTCCGAGAGCACGCTAAAAAACGAATCAAGGAGTGGGGTCTTAAAGGGACTGGAGGTGTCCGGGCTAACCAGGCGGGGTGCCTTGGACGATGTAACGAGGGTCCCCTATTAGTAGTCTACCCTGATGGGGTTTGGTACCGCTACCAAAACGAAGAAGATATCGATGAGATCCTCTTCGAACATATACTTAACGGTGAGGTAGTGGAACACCTACAACTCGCTAATAATCCCACCGACAATAGGTGAGCAATACAATAATACACTGTTGCAGGCCCCTTGAACGGAGATGCTCGACCCGATACAATCCGGGCCTCACTTGCCAATAAGACCCTAAGATGGGTGAGGGACAGGCCGATGAAAACCTATTCGGCGAAACCAAATGAGATTCTCCAAAGCTGGTACGTGGTGGACGCTAGCCAATACGTTTTGGGCCGGTTAGCAAGTGAGGTAGCCCATCGGCTCCGAGGGAAGCATAAGCCGGAGTATACTCCCCACGTGGATACCGGCGATTATATCGTGGTTGTGAATGCCGAGAGGGTTCAGACGACTGGTAAGAAGCAGGAGAAAAAGCTTTATTTCCGCTATACAGGCTACCCCGGCGGTTTAAGGAAAACCCCCCTACAGGAGCGGCTTCAGACCTATCCGGAACGGGTAGTACGGGATGCAGTATGGGGTATGCTTCCGAAGAATCGGCTTGGACGCCAAATGCTTACCAAGCTTAAGGTCTACAGGGGAAGTGATCACCCCCATCAGGCCCAAAAACCGGTCGAGCTGGAGCTTTAGCTACCGAGGTTAAGGATGCCGGCAACAGAGCAGTATAACGCAACTGGACGCCGTAAGAGTGCCGCGGCGCGAGTCTTTCTCCGCCTTGGTCGAGGCGAGATCCAGGTCAACTATCGTCCTTTGAAAGAGTATCTTCCACGAGAAGCCGCGCAGATGATCGTGCGCCAACCACTCGAAATCGTCGGCTTGCAGGATCGATTCGATATCAAGGTCAACGTTTCAGGCGGTGGTTTAGGGGGCCAGGCCGGAGCAATTCGGCACGGGATCGCTCGCGCCTTGCTCGAGTATGATCCTCAACTCCGCCCCACCTTAAAGGAAGCTGGGTTTCTAACCCGGGATGCCCGGGAGGTCGAAAGAAAGAAGATAGCCCACCATAAGGCCCGGCGAAGTCCACAATACTCCAAGCGTTAAGCCAACCAGATCAGCTGGATTCGACCCTCCTTGATCGAGGGCCCTAAACCATCCCCTAGGACAAGGGATTAATAACCGCCTGAGTGGATTGGAAACCGAATCTTGTGGTCCTGGGAGTTGGGGTGTATTCATGCCGCGTCGTATCTCTACAGGGATCTTGGGAGGATCCGGTTATACTGGTGTTGAGCTCCTTCGTCTTCTGAGCAACCACCCCTCAGTCGAGATCACCGCGGTGACTTCACGGAAGGCTGCAGGGCGTCCAGTAAGTGCACTTTTCCCTTCTTTGCGGGGTTTCGTTGACCAACCTTTCGAACAACCCAATCCGACTCAATTGGCCGAACAGTGCGAGCTTATCTTCTGTGCCACCCCTCACGGAGTGGCCATGCATGAGATTCCTCCAATGCTCGACCGTGGGGTCCGGGTAATTGATCTTTCAGCAGACTTTCGCCTTACCAAGCCAACCCTCTATAAGCAGTGGTACGGCCAGCCCCATACAGCCCCTGAGTGGTTAAAGCAGACCATCTATGGCCTTCCGGAAGTCAATGCCGAGGTGCTCTCTGAGGCCCAACTAGTAGCAAACCCGGGATGCTATCCCACAGCCATCCAGCTCGGTTTGCTCCCTCTATTAGAGGATCAAGTGGTCGACCCAACAAGCCTGTTGGCAGATGTCAAGTCTGGCATAAGTGGCGGTGGACGAGAACCCAAAACCAACCTCCTTTTTGCGGAGACAAATGACTCCTTATCAGCATACAAGGTGGATGGGCATCGTCACCTCCCTGAGATCGAGCAAGGGTTATCCCGAGCAGCGGGCAGAGCGGTGGAATTGGTGTTTGTCCCCCATCTCGCCCCTATGATCCGCGGTATTCACGCAACGCTCTACGGTCGCCTCACCGATCACTCAGCCGATCTACAACACCTTTACGAGCAGCGTTTCCAAGGGGCCCCATTTGTGGATGTCTTACCCCGTGGTAGCCATCCGGATACTCGCAGTGTACGTGGTAGCAACTATTGCCGTATAGCCATCCACCGACCGACCGCGGGCCCATGGGTAGTGATCCTCTCAGTAATCGATAACCTAGTTAAAGGGGCTGCAGGCCAAGCAATACAGAACATGAATCTCATGTTTGGTTTGCCAGAGGAAGAAGGGTTACAGATACCCGCTTTGCTACCTTGACTCGGAGAAGCAATTTTGACAACTCTCAGGCTAGTACAATACTATAGCCTTCTAAGGATTTGAGAGCAGGCAAAACCTACAAAGAGGCAAATTGGAGGTTGAACGCCATGCCAGAGACTGAAGCCGTACCTCAGACAGAGAAGAAGGCGCCAGATCCCATCCAACTGAGCGATAGCGCAGTAGAGAAGCTACAAGAGTTGATCGCCGAGGAAGGTGATGACGAACTCATGCTGCGTGTGTTTGTAAGTGGAGGGGGGTGTTCGGGATTCCAGTATGGGTTTACCTTTGAGGAAAATGTAGAAGAAGGTGACACAGCGATCGAGAAGGATGGAGTAACTGTCCTGGTCGATATGATGAGTTATCAATATCTTATTGGCGCGCATATCGACTATCAGGAAGGTCTCGAAGGGGAACAGTTTGTGATCAGCAATCCCAATGCTACCACCACCTGTGGGTGTGGGAACTCTTTTGGGGTCTAACAGCCTTCCACTCTTAGAGGACTAGAGACAGATCATCGTTGGGAGCCCCCAGTAGGGCGAACCTGAGCAAGATGTGATCCCCACTCAAGCGAGGATCCCACTGATTTCAGCCATGCAAGGAGGTGGTGGCGCCTTTGTTTGAAGGCTGTTCTTTGGGATTCGGGGAGGGGGGCCGCCTTAGGTAGCTCGACAGTAAGCGGGTTGCGGTGTTCCCCCTTAACGCGAAATTCATAGTGGACATGGGGGCCAGTCGCAAGGCCTGATTCTCCTACATAGCCGATGGTTTCGCCTTGTTCAACAGCCTTGCCGGGCTGTAGTGAGTCTGCGAAGGCAGACATGTGGGCATAGGCAGTTGTATAACGGCTATTGTGACGAAGGACAACCATTCGGCCATAACCGCCCTTGCGTCCTTGAAAGGATACCCTCCCGTCGCCGGTGGCGCGTATTGGTGTTCCTTTAGGCGCAGCGTAGTCAACTCCTGTATGTTCCCGCCACTCCTTTTTGATCGGATGGAAACGGCGGCGGCTAAAACGGCTTGAGATACGTGTGAATTCAACAGGACTGCGTAAGAAGGCTCGGCGAACCGAACGCCCCTCAGGGGTGTAGAAATCAATCTCCCCGTTAGCATCTTCAAACCGTATGGCCCGATAACTCTTACCTTGATTGACAAACTCCGCCGCCAAGAGGGTCCCATCACGGACCTTATGTCCGTCGCGGTAAATCTCCTGGTAGAGGACCCTAAAGTGGTCACCTTGGCGTAAATTACGCGCAAAATCGATCTCCCAGCCAAATACCCGGGTCAACTCCTGAATAATCTTATCACTCAATCCAGCCTTGTGACCTGCTTGGAAGAGGCTTGAGTGGATCCGACCAAATCCCGAACGGATCTGCACAGAATGAGGCCGTTCACGGATAACAGCATCAAAGCCCGAGCTGCCCGAATTACGCTGCCAATGCAGGTAGCGAGCGGCATCGATGGCATATTCAAGTGCAACTAGCTGCCCGCTTGACCCGTATTTAGCGCGAATCTTATGGCCCGCTCGCATCCGTTTCACCGGGAACAGATCGGCGCTCGCTTGGGCCATCGCGAGGGCACTATGGGTATCAAACCCAAGCCGCTGGCCGAGCTGGGACAGGCTTTCCCCTGTTTTTAGGGTCAAGGAATGCCAAGACGCGCCTAACTCATTCCCTGTATGAGCAGTAGTAGGGGTCTTCTTAGAAGGGTGGGCGGAAATTGACTTTAACGTTGGCGAGAGAGAGAGGGTAATTGGATGAAACTCTGGTATTTCAGAAGGTTCTCTCTGTGTGGCCAATAGAGCAATGCCACCGATCACCAGTATCCCAAACACAAAACGGCCTCGCCGCTGTCGGCTGAATCTGATTATTGAGGGAACAACTCGCTCTCTCTTCCTCTTCTCTTGCACCCTAGGATCCCACACTCCCCTGACAGGCTGGGCAAAATCTTGGTGGAAAGTAGATGGTCTGGGCATAATCGTTTCTGGCTAGGTTTACTTATACTTATACTTTTACTTTGGCAATCTTGGTCTTTAAAAGGCTATTACCGGTACACGCTGCCGTTCAAGCCTTCCGAGATCCTTGTAACCTAGATTAGAATCCAGCTCCCGAGAGCGAGGAATGAGAAAAAGCCCAACGCATCTGTAAGGGTATTTAACAGTACCCCGGAAGCTAGTGCTGGGTCAATGTTGAGCTTGCGTAGGATCAAGGGGATAAGTGCTCCGAAGATGCCGCTTGCTAGAAGATTACAGATCAAAGCGAGCCCTAGAGTAATCCCTAACCACGGCTGGTTCAGCCAGCTCCATGTAATCAACACTCCAAGCATAGAGAAGATCAGTCCCATAACCAAACCGACAGCCACCTGCCGGAGGACAACCAGGAAGGTATTACCCGATTGAACGTGACCCAAAGCCATGCCACGCACCATGACAGTCAAGGTTTGAACTCCGGCGATTCCTCCCATACTGGCCACCAAAGGCATCAACACAGCCAACAGTGTGAGTTGGGCAATACTTTTCTCAAATAGAGAGATGATAAAGGCTACCAATAATGCCGAGCACGCGTTAACGGCAAGCCAAAAGGAACGCCTACGCACTGAACGCAAGACCGGTTCGGTCAGATCACTCTCTTCGTTGATTTGACCCAGGCGATAAAGGTCTTCAGTGGCCTCTTGCTCCATAATATCCAAAATGGCATCGGCGTTAATCTGTCCTAGTATGTGACCGGTCTCATCAACCACCGGTAAGCTATAGATCCGATATTTGTGGAATATCTGGGCAACTGTCTCTTGATCCTCCTCCGGGGTAATCCGGAGTGGCGCTGTGTCGGCTTCTTCGATCACAGGTCTGTGGAGTTCAAGGCGCAAGAGCCGAAAGATGGAGATCGACCCGACCAATACGCCACGATTGTCCACAAGATAGATATCCCGGAGCTCTTCGAGGTCTGTAGGGGCCTTGCGCAATTTGTCTAGTACCCGACTGGCCCGCATCTTAGCAGGGACCACAAAGACCTCACGCTGCATTCGGCCACCAGCGGTATCCTCTGGATAGGTAAGGAGTTCTTCGACCTCGGTGCGCTCTTCAGTGGGGAGATGGGCAAGGACCTCGTCCGCTGCGGGTTCTTCAAGGTCTTGGAGGAGATCAGCAGCTTCATCTGAATCAAGCTCTTGAATCGCCTCACTCAGGAGCGAGGCCGGAAGATGAGCCAGAAGTTCCTTACGCAGGTGACCATAGCTCTCATTGAGCAGGGCCCCAATCCCCTCGGGAGCAAGCAGATCCAAGCACTGGCGGCGCTCCTCGTCGGGTAGCTGAAGCAAGAGATCAGCCTGGTCTGCAGGATGCAAATCCCTGAGGATCGCCTCGACTGTGGTGAAATCCTCTTGCTCCAAGGCAAGCTGGAGTCGAGTGGCTAACTCCGGCACATTCCGGGTAGTGGGAAGGGTGCTTTGTGTCATGGATATTATTCGTATCTTCTTATTGATAGGGAGGAATGGAGTTCTGTTCGTGCACACCACCCTGACATGGAATTGAGAGATTATGTTCCGATAGGTCACATCTAAGGAGGTGACAAGTCTTGGAGAAGACCAACGAAAAAGCCAGCCTCGATATCCGGCTCGATGAACTCCGGCGTGGTTGCGAGGAGATCTTGCCGGAAGACGGTTTAAGGGACAAACTCGAACAGGCAGAGTGGGAAAGACGACCTTTACGCGTCAAAACGGGTTTCGATCCCACTGCTCCAGATCTCCATCTAGGTCATCTTGTACTACTCCAAAAGATGCGCCAATTTCAACAGGCAGGGCATACGGTCTACTTCCTGATCGGGGATTTTACTGGGAGGATCGGTGATCCAAGCGGCCGGGACGCTACCCGTCCCCCGCTGACTGCAGAGGAAATAAGGGCTAATGCTGATACCTATGCCCAACAGATCTTTAAGGTACTCAACCCGGAAAAGACCCAGGTTGTCTTCAACTCTACCTGGATGGAACCGATGTCTTCTGCCGACCTAATCCGCTTGGCTTCTTCCTATACAGTAGCCCGGATGCTTGAACGCGAGGACTTCCACGCTCGCTACACTGCAGGTCGATCCATCGCCATCCACGAGTTCCTTTATCCTTTGATCCAAGGTTACGACTCGGTGGTGCTAGAGACAGATATTGAACTCGGCGGGACCGACCAAAAATTCAACTTGTTAGTCGGACGTGAACTCCAACGACACTATGGCCAGCCCCAGCAGCTGATCATGACCCTGCCTATCTTGGAGGGGACTGATGGAGTACAGAAGATGTCCAAGTCATTGGATAACTATATTGGGATTAATGAACCTGCCAAGGAGATCTTTGGCAAGATCATGTCCATCTCAGATGAGCTTATGTGGCGATACTATGAGTTGCTTTCCGAGTGCTCGCTCGAAACGATTGAGCACCTCCGACAAGAGCAAGCAGCGGGGCGCAACCCCCGTGATATCAAGGCAGATCTGGCCCGGGAGTTGACAACCCGTTTTGCAGGAGTTGAACAAGCAGAGAGGGCTGAACAGGCCTTCGAGGACCAATTCAAGCACGGCCAAGCACCATCCGACATCCCAGAGGTCGAGTTAAGGGCAGAGGAGATCGAGGGGCTGCAGATAAGTAGACTCCTCAAGGCTACAGAGCTGACGCAGTCGAGCTCCGAGGCCCGACGTTTGATTCGGCAACAGGCGGTCCGAGTCAATGGTGAGCGGATCCAAGAGGATATAATCCTCCCCCCAAATGCAGGCTACCTACTTCAAGTGGGCAAGCGGCGCTACCTCCGCGTACGAATATCCCTAGCCTCGTAGGACTCGATCCTCCCTTGACCTGACCTCGTTGATTCGAGATAATCGGCCGTTCTAGCGAAAGGGGTTTGTGGCCCTAGGCTCTTTAACAATTGGGATGAGGGAGAGTTGTGGGTTTTGCGGCCGGTGGGTGAG
>CAYUWI010000020.1:0-16482 GCA_964448275.1 uncultured Gammaproteobacteria bacterium
TAGGCGGGCAAGTACCCGTGCATACGGGGTGGCCTTTCGCCCTTTGGGACGGGGGGCTGGCTGACGTGGAACGGCCGTTTGGAGAGGGGACTCCGCTGCCGGTTGGGGGGGTTCCCCTCGTTTCTTCTGTGATGGGGAAGGGCCCTCCGCTGGCTGTTCTGGGGCGGGAGACGCTTCAGCGGAGGGGCGCTCACGCCTGCTCTCAGAATACACCACCTCTTCGAGGGTCTCGACGAGGTAACCGATCGGTTCACCCACAGGGACAGTGGTGTCGGGAGGGGTAAGTGGTCCGGAGAGATGGCCTTCCCGAAAGACCTCCACATCCATGATTGCCTTGTCGGTCTCGGCCTGGGCTACCACGTCTCCCCGGGAGATCTTATCCCCTGGCTTCTTCTCCCATTCCACGAGCAGGCCCTCGGTCATCGTATCCGAGAGCTGGGGCATCTTGATGGTGTAGCGGTTTCCCATGGTTAGGCGACCCCGAGCAGCCGTTGTTGACAGGTCACCACGATCTTCTCCGGATCGGGGAGGGCAGCCCGTTCCAAGGCCCGATTATACGGTATCGGAACATCCTCGGCATGGATCCGGATCGGCGGCCCATCGAGCTCGAAGAAACACTCCTCATTGATCAGGGCAACCAACTCTGCACTCATCCCAACCGGGCCCTCATCCTCGGTGACCACGGCCACCCGATGGGTCTTGGCAATGGAGTTTCGTATGGTCGCTCGATCCAGGGGCCTCAGGCTCCGTAGGTCGATGACCTCGGCCGCAATACCCTGCTGGGCGAACTGCTCCGCCGCCTGTAAGCACCAGTGGCTACTCATGAGGTACCCCATCAGGGTAATGTCGGTGCCTTCGCGGAGGACCCGAGCCCCTTCCAGGGGGGCAAAGTACTCCTCATCCGGGAGCTCGCCCTTGAGGTTGTAGATGGCTTCGTGCTCTAGGATGATCACCGGGTCATCGCATCGAACCGCGCTTTTTAGGATCCCGTATGCATCGTCAGGTGTAGCTGGGGTAAGGACTCGTAGACCCGGGGTTCCGGCGAAGATCTTCTCCAGGCGACCGGAGTGTTGGGAACCGAGTTGGTGGGCTACCCCCCCGGGGCTGCGGATCACGAACGGGCAGCCAAGCTGGCCCCCTGACATATAGCGGAGCTTGGCAGCGGCGTTGATGATCTGATCCATGGCCAAGAGGGCGAAGTTGACCGACATGATCTCGACGATCGGCCGCGCCCCAATCATCGAGGCGCCGATCCCCAAGCCGGTAAAGCTGTTCTCAGAGATCGGAGTATCGACGACTCGCTCACTCCCGTACTTCTCATAGAGCCCTTGGGTAGCCTTATAGGTCCCGCCGGCAAGACCCACATCCTCTCCTAGAACGTATACGAGGGGATCGTGGGCCAACTCTTCATCGTGAGCCCGCCTCACGGCGTCCCAATAGGAGGTCTCGGCCATTTAGCTCTCTCCCGTCGTCTCGGGTGGACCAGTAATATAATCGGAATTCTCGCTAAGGACATAGCGGGTCAACTCGTTGGGGTCAGGCTCGGGGCTGTTCTCCGCATAGGGAATGATCTCGGTATCGATCTCCTTTTGGATGGTGTCTCCCAGCGTTTGGAACTCCTCTGTTGAGAGGAGGCCCTCTTCCCCGAGCCGCTGCCGGAAGAGTTCGATGGGGTCGCGTTGGGCCCACTGCTGGACTTCACCCTCCGAGCGGTAGCTCCCAGCGTCAGACATAGAATGTCCCCGTAAACGGTAGGTCATCAGCTCAAGGTAGTAGGGGCCACGGCCGGAGCGCACATAATCGATGGCCTCTTCAGCGGCGGCCATCACAATATCAAGGTCCTGGCCGTCATGCTGAGACGCCGCCAGGCCGTGGCCTTGGGCCCGCTTGAACTGGTCCTGGACTGCGGTTGAGCGGTCGAGCGCGGTGCCAATGGCGTAGAGGTTGTTCTCACAGACGAATAGAACCGGTAAACGCCACAGTTGGGCCATGTTTAGGGTTTCATGGCAGGTCCCTTGGTTGTTGGCCCCATCGCCGAACAGGGTGACCACGATCTGATTGCTCCCTTGGAGCTGCAGGGTCTTGGCTATCCCAGCCGCCAGTGGTAAGGGCTCGGCAACGACTGCGTAGCCCCCCATGAAGCGGCATCCTACATCGAACAGATGCATGGAGCCTCCTCGGCCCTTCGAACACCCGGTCTCTTTTCCGAAGAGCTCGGCCATTACCCGCTTCGGGTCGACCCCGGTTTTAATGGCGTGTATATGGTCACGGTAACCGGTGATCACATAATCGGAGCCGAGTTGGACCTGATCCAAGACACCTATAGCACAGGCCTCCTGGCCTGGATAGAGGTGGAGAAATCCCCCAATGTCTCGGTGGTGGTAGGCCTCGGCGCAGCGCTCTTCAAATCGGCGCGCAAAGAGCATCTCTTGAAGGAGGCGCTTCCGCCTACTATCTGCCTCTTCCGAGACCTCGGATTGGTGGAGTCGGGAATCGCGACCTACGGCTTCCATGGGTGTATCCTCTCCTTGGCGGCGGTGGAGGAAGAAGTATAATCCCTGTTACCTCGTCTATGGGGTCGAGTACAAGTAGTTATTTCGACAAAGCGGATTCGGTGCAGGTTGTATAAAAGCACTTGAGAACCTACCATAATCGGTTTCGATGAGATGGGACTTGCCTCTGATTTTACCTATATCTACAAGCCATCGAGATCAAAGGAGGTATGAGGGATGGCACATAAGACCCCTGAACTCCCCTACGCCTATGATGCCCTGGAACCGTACATCGACACCCAGACCATGCAGATCCATCGTGACAAGCACCACACAACCTATGTTGGCAAGCTCAACGATGCCCTGGACAAACATCCTTCACTCCATGAGAAGGAAGTCGAGGACTTGATCGCTGACCTGAGCAGTGTACCAGAGGACATTCGGACTGCTGTTCGCAATAATGGTGGCGGTCATGCTAACCATTCACTCTTTTGGCAACTCATGAGCCCCCAAAGCCGTAGTGCTCCCATGGGTGAACTCTCCGATGCAATCAATGCCAAGTTTGGCACCTTTGAGTCCTTCCAAGAGGCATTTACCCAACAGGCCCTGGGCCGCTTCGGCTCCGGTTGGGCGTGGCTCATTGTGCGGGACGGTCAACTTGAGCTCACCTCAACGCCGAATCAAGACAACCCCCTCATGAAGGGGGTAGCGGATACACCGGGCACCCCGATCCTTGGGATTGATGTGTGGGAGCATGCCTACTACTTGAAGTATCAGAACCGCCGAGCGGATTATGTCCATGCTTGGTGGAATATAGTCAACTGGGACAAGGTTGAGGAGTTGTACGCGAAGGCCAAGAGATAAGGGACCGATTCCTGGGTCGTAGAGAGCCCGCTCGGGCAGAGACCGAGCGGGTTTCTCGTGGTTTAGGGCCATACCCAGTACTCTCGTGTGCTTCCCAATGCCTCACTCCCTACCTGCAGCGGCTGGGTGGCTCGTCGCATTGGGTCAGCTGTGCGGCTTGAGTGATCCCGGAGAAACCGTGAGGCAGATGGAAGGGGCTGGGCTCTCCGGCCCTCTCCGAAGGCGGGCGCAGTTATGTCGGATTCACGCATAATGGAGACCTATGCCCGTTTTCCGGTCGAGTTTGCCAGTGGCCGAGGCTGCTGGTTGATCGATACGGAAGGGCGCGAATACCTCGATGCAGTGGGTGGGATTGCCGTATGTGGCTTAGGGCACGCCCATCCTGCCGTAGCAGAAGCAGTGTGCCAACAAGCGAAGCTGCTCATCCATACCTCCAACCTCTACCGAATTCCTCTCCAAGAGGAGACCGCCGGGGAGCTTACCCGAATTGCAGGGCTGGATCGGGCATTCTTTGCCAACTCAGGAGCCGAAGCCAACGAGGCGGCGTTAAAGCTCGCCCGCCGGTATGGCCATCATCACGGGTTCGAGCGCCCCGAAGTGATCGTAATGCAGGGAGGGTTCCATGGCCGGACCCTAGCAACCTTGACAGCAACCGGGAATCGCAAGGTCCAGGCGGGCTACGAACCCTTGATGCCCGGATTCAAGCGGATCCCGTACAATGACCTAGGAGCGGTCGAGCGTATCAGCTCAGCCGCTACGGTAGCGGTCCTCGTTGAGCCCATCCAGGGAGAGGCCGGTGTTATCATCCCTGAAGGGCATTACCTCGGTGAGCTCCGGCGTATCTGCGATGAGCGAGGTTGGCTGCTCATGGTGGACGAGGTCCAAACCGGGATGGGGCGCACTGGTCAGTGGTTTGCCTATCAGCATCCCGGTATCCGACCGGATGTGGTAACTGTGGCCAAGGCCCTCGGTAATGGGGTCCCCGTGGGTGCCATGCTCGCTACAGAATCGCTTGCTCAGCTATTCGGTCCGGGGACCCACGGGTCCACCTTTGGCGGGAACCCCCTGGCAATGGCAGCCGCACGGACAGTGATCCGAACACTAGAGAACGAACAGCTGGTTGCCCACGCTGCAGAGATCGGGGGCTATCTTCGGCAACGGTTGGGCCAAGCCCTGACTCCCTTCCCTGCGGTACGTGAAGTTCGAGGATTAGGCCTACTGTTGGCCGTTGAGTTAGATCGGTCAGCGCACGGATTGGAGGAACGCGCCCTGCAACACGGGCTCCTAATCAATGTGCCGAGTGAGCGTGTGATCCGCCTACTCCCTCCATTGATCATGAGTCGGGAGGAAGCCGAACGTGTAGCCGAGATCCTCGCTTGGGTGTTGGAGGAAGGGCTTTGAATGTGCGCCACTTCCTGTGTATTCAGGACTTGAGCCTCTCGGAAATCGAGGGGCTATGTAGACGCGCGCTCGAGCTCAAGCACGATCGACGCGAAGGTGTAGAGCACCGTTCCCTGGTAGGCAAGACCTTCGGTATGCTCTTCGAGAAGCCCTCCACCCGGACACGGGTCTCCTTCGAAGCAGGGATCGCTCAGCTTGGGGGGTATGGGCTATTTCTCTCCGCTGAGGAGCTCCAGCTGAGACGCGGTGAACCGATCGCTGATACCGCTGAGGTCCTCTCTCGGATGCTCGACGGGATTATGATTCGGGCCTATAGCCACGATCAAGTCGTCGAGTTTGCTCGGGCGAGCCATGTCCCGGTGATCAATGGGCTCACCGACCGGTTCCACCCGTGTCAGCTCCTCGCTGACCTCTTCACCTGGTATGAACTGCGCGGTCCAATCCAGGGGCACACAGTCGCTTGGGTGGGTGACGGCAACAACATGGCACGTTCCTGGATCAACGCCGCTTGTTTGCTCGGTTTCGAGCTCCGTGTGGCGTGCCCGGAAGGCTTTGCCCCTAAAGAAGGGCCCCTCTCTTCGGCTGAACAGGCCCAGGTCCGTTGGTTGTCTGATCCCTTCGAGGCCGTGACCGGGGCCGATCTAGTGACCACCGATGTGTGGGCGAGCATGGGGCAGGAGAGCGAGCGAGCCGAGCGAGCGCGGGTCTTCAGCCGATATCAGGTCAACGCCGAGCTTATGGCCCATGCACGCCCCAAGGCCCTCTTTATGCACTGTCTCCCTGCCCATCGGGATGAAGAGGTGACTGCTGAGGTCTTAGAGGGACCGCAGAGCGCGGTTTGGGAGGAGGCCGAAAACCGCTTGCACATCCAGAAGGCACTCTTGGAGTTTCTGCTCCAATAAGGAAAGCTCCCCACAGGCTACTTATCCTGCCTTGCGCTCTCCCCCTCGACAGCGGGGCGATTGCAGAGAGGTAGTCTCCTGGGCATGCCATTCCTCCGGGGTAAAGGTGTGCATAGACAAGGCGTGGATCTTGTCCTTGAGCTCTTCAGCCAGGAGCTTGTTGATCACACGTTGGCGGGCTACCCTCTTTTGCCCTTCGAACGCCTCGGAGACCACAAACAACTTAAAGTGGGACTCCGAACCCGGGGGGACATTATGCATGTAACTCTCATTGATCACTTCGAGGTGCTCTGGGTTGAGCGCTTCGCGGATCTTGCTCTCTATGGTCGCTTGTGTGCTCATCACGATCGTACCATCTCTTTGAGTTGGTCTCTCTTAGGGTGACCAGGCCCCTCAGCCTTGAGCCCTCCCTATTCTAGCCTGCGACGGCCCGCTGACCAAGGGCCTCCTACGGCACTATGGGTCGCGTCGGTTCCAGCCTAGGCCTCCAGAGGCCGTTTGGACCGGCTGCCGCCCCTTTCTGGACGGCTGCGCAGAGGAAATGAAAGAATAACCGATTGACTCAGGTAGAGAAGGATAGGCCCGTGGCAGCGATCGACAAGGTTGTACTCGCCTATTCGGGGGGGCTAGATACCTCGATCATCCTCAAGTGGCTTCAAGAAACCTACGGTTGCGAGGTCGTGACCTTTACCGCCGATATCGGCCAGGGGGAAGAGCTCGAGCCGGCCCGAGCCAAGGCGCGGCAATTTGGGGTTACCGCGGTCTACATCGAAGATCTGCGGGAGGAGTTTGTCCGCGACTATGTCTTTCCGATGTTCCGGGCTAATTCCCTCTATGAGGGTCGATACCGGTTGGGTACCAGTATCGCTCGACCCCTGATCGCAAAACGGCAGATCGAGATTGCACGCGAGACCGGGGCCGATGCGGTCGCCCACGGGGCGACCGGTAAGGGAAACGACCAGGTCCGCTTCGAGCTCGGCTATTACAGCCTGGAGCCTGATGTCCAGGTAATTGCCCCGTGGCGTGAGTGGGAGCTCGACTCCCGCTCCAAGCTCATGGCCTATGCCGAGCAGCACGGTATTCCGGTAGAGCAACAAGAGGGTGAGGGTCCCCCGTACTCGATGGATGCCAATCTCCTCCATATTTCTTACGAGGGTGGGGTACTTGAGGATCCCTGGAGGGAGCCGGATGCCGCCATGTTCCGGTGGACTGCGCCCCCTGAAGATGCTCCCGACCGGCCAGCTTATGTAGAGGTCGAGTTCGAACGTGGGGATCCAGTGGCTGTCGATGGGCAACGGCTCGCGCCGCATGAGCTCTTGAGCTACCTCAATCGAATCGGGGGTGAACACGGCATCGGCCGCGATGACCTCGTGGAGAACCGATATGTAGGGATGAAATCTCGAGGGGTCTACGAGACCCCGGGGGGCACGATCTTGCTCGATGCCCACCGGGCTATCGAATCCCTGACCCTGGATCGTGGCGCGGCCCACCTGAAGGATGAGCTGATGCCCCGCTACGCTGAGCTCATCTATAACGGCTACTGGTGGGCCCCGGAGCGAACCATGTTGCAAGTAGCGATCGATGCCAGCCAGGAGACTGTGACCGGGACTGTTCGTCTCAAGCTCTACAAGGGTTCGGTCACGGTGGTTGGCCGGAAGGCCTCGAACGGCCTCTACCACCCTGAACTAGCGACTTTCGAGGAGGGCGGCGCTTACAATCAGCGCGATGCGACCGGTTTTATTCGGCTAAACGCCTTGCGCCTGCGGCTTCAAGGGAGGGTCCACGGTGGCTGAAATCACCCTAGGGACCATCCGGAAGGCCGCTTCCACCATCGCCGGAACAGTGCCTCATACCCCGACGGTGCCGGCCCTCTATCTGTCGAGGAGGCTCGGTTGTGAGCTCTACCTCAAGCTCGAGAATCAACACCTGACAGGCTCGTTTAAGGATCGGGGAACACTCAATCGCATCAAGCACTTGACTGCCGAGCAGGCTAGCGCCGGGATTATTGCGATGTCGGCCGGCAACCATGCCCAGGGTGTGGCCTATCACGCCGAACACCTCGGGATCCCAGCGACGATCGTCATGCCGGAGGATACTCCGCTTACCAAGGTAGAGCGTACCCGCGCCTTCGGTGCTCGGATCGTCCTCTCCGGAGAGTCCCTCAATACCGCCGGGGTGGCGGCCCGGGCATTGGCCGAAAGTGAGGGTCTGACTTTCATCCACCCCTATGACGATCCATTGGTTATTGCCGGTCAAGGAAGCGCAGGTCTTGAGATGATCGGGGAGGTGGCGGATCTCGATAGCCTCCTCGTTCCGATCGGTGGGGGTGGGCTCTTTTCGGGAGTGGCCACTGCGGCCAAGGCCTTCAACCCCGCCATCAAGATGTACGGAGTGGAAGCCGAGCGGTATCCCTCGATGTACCAGGCGATCTACAGTCAGCCACCAACGTCTGGTGGGACTACCCTCGCCGAGGGCATTGCCGTGAAAGAGCCTGGTGAGCTGACCCGTACAATTGTCGAGCGCTATGCCGAAGAGATCCTGCTGGTGAGTGAGGTTTCACTGGAGCACGCAATCTACCTCTTGGTGCAAAACCAAGGAGTTGTAGCAGAAGGGGCCGGTGCTGCAGCACTCGCTGCCCTAGTGGACAATCCCGATTATTTCAAGGGCCAAAAGGTCGGCTTGGTCGTGAGCGGGAGCAATATCGATCTCCGGCTGCTTGCCTCGATCCTGACCCGGGCCCTCTTCCATGAGGGTCGTCTTGTCCGGTTGCGCATCGATATCACCGATAAGCCTGGGATCCTTGGGCAGGTTGCGACCCTAATCGGCAAGACCGGGGGCAATATCGTCGAGGTAGAGCACCAGCGCCAGTTCTATGATGTACCGGTCAAACAGGCCGAGATCGATGTGGTCGTCGAGATGCGCCATCGAGATCACGTCCACGAGCTCATGACCTCCCTCGAGCGGGCCGGCTTCCATGCCCGAATCCTGTCCAGCCTGTCGACCAATGATCATCTGATCACTGACGAGTAGTCTAGTAGTTTTGTTAAAACCTTTTCAGGGGTGAGATATGACGGCAAAATCTTTCCATCCTCCCGCCCGAACCCTGATGGGGCCGGGGCCCTCCGACGTCAACCCACGTATCCTCGAGGCCTTGTCACGACCCACGGTGGGCCACCTCGACCCGAGCTTCAGCGAGATGATGGAAGAGGTCAAGGCGCTATTGCAGTACGCCTTTCAAACCGATAATGCCTTGACCTTCCCAGTTTCTGCACCGGGATCGGCGGGTATGGAGACCTGCTTCGTCAACCTTGTGGAGCCTGAGGAGAAGGTCATCGTCTGCCGGAATGGGGTGTTCGGTGGCCGCATGCAGGAGAACGTCGAGCGTTGTAGCGCGGAACCTGTGGTGATCGATGACGATTGGGGAAAGCCCGTCGATCTGAATAAGGTAGAGGCCGCGTTGAAGGCCCACCCCGATGCCAAGCTACTCGCCTTCGTGCATGCGGAGACCTCGACCGGGGCGAGCTCCGATGTCAAGGAGCTCACCGAGCTCGCCCACCGCTACGACTGCCTCAGTCTCGTCGATGCGGTGACCTCATTGGGCGGGACCCCCTTGAAGGTCGATGAATGGGGGATCGATGCGGTCTACTCTGGGACCCAGAAGTGCCTCTCTTGTGTTCCCGGTATCGCCCCGGTCAGCTTTGGTGAACGGGCCGTAGAGAAGCTCCAATCCCGCCGAACCAAGGTTCAAAGCTGGTTCCTCGACCTGAATCTAGTCATGGGGTACTGGGGCAGCGGGAGTAAACGCTCCTATCACCACACCGCCCCGATCAACTCCCTGTATGCATTGCATGAAGCGCTGCTCCTCTTACAGGAAGAGGGATTGGAGAATGCCTGGCACCGCCATGACATCAACCATCAAGCACTGAAAGCGGGCTTTGAGGCCATGGGGCTTTCCTTCTTCGTTGATGAGACACACCGCCTACCTCAGCTGAACTCCATCACTGTCCCAGCGGGGATCGACGAGGCCGCTGTCCGAGAGACCCTACTACGCGACTATAACTTGGAGATCGGGGCAGGTCTTGGGCCCATGGCGGGTCAGATTTGGCGGGTCGGTCTCATGGGCTATGCGAGCAATGTCAAGAACGTATTGACCTGCCTAGGTGCCCTCGATGCCGTACTGACAGATAAGGGGGCAGAGATCCTTTCCGGCCGCGCGGTCCCTGCAGCGCGGCAAGCCTTCGAGCACCTAACTCCTTCTGCCTAATCAAGTCGGAGCCCTTCCGGACCGCGCCATGGGCCCGGAGAAGCCTAGATTGCTGCCGGGCCCGGGGGCGGGCTCCCGGCAGCGGTCGATGGCCTTACTCAGGGGCCAATCCGCGTTCGGCGAGCCAGGACGGATTGAATAGGCGCGATTGATAACGGGCCCCACCATCACAGAGGACCGTGACGATCGTGTGGCCTGGTCCCATTTCCCGGGCGACTTGGACGGCTGCAGCGACATTGAGTCCAGTCGAGCTCCCCAGGAAGAGCCCTTCTTCCCGCAGAAGTCGATAGACCATCCGGACGCACTCCTGGTCATCGATCATCACGGCATCGTCGACAGGGGTCCCGGCGAAATTTTGGGTGATTCGGCTGGTCCCGATCCCTTCGGTGATCGAGTTGCCTCCGAGGACATTGAGCTCCCCATATTTGACGTAGTGGTATAAGGCACTGCCACTCGGATCATTCAGGACGATGCGGACATTCGAATCTTGTTCCTTGAGGTAGGTGGCCGCACCGGCCAAGGTCCCACCTGTGCCAGTCGCCGCCACAAAGGCGTCGATCTTCCCACCGGTTTGGGACCAGATCTCTGGTCCGGTGGTCTCGTAGTGGCCGCGCCGATTGGCAGTGTTGTCGAACTGATTGGCCCAGATCGCGTTATCGAGCTCCTCGGCAAGTCGGCCGGCGATCTTCTGATAGTTGTTGGGGTCCCTGTAGGGGACTGCCGGGACCAAGCGGACCTCAGCCCCCAGGGTACGTAGCAGGTCGATCTTCTCTTGGGTCTGGGTTTCGGGGATGATGATGATGCAACGGTACCCGCGCGTGTTGGAGATGTGGATCAAGCCGATGCCTGTGTTCCCAACAGTGCCTTCGACGACAGTGCCGCCAGGCTGGATCGCACCGCGCTCCTCCGCATCTTTGATAATATATAAAGCTGCCCGATCCTTGACCGAACCTCCAGGGTTGAGGAATTCTGCTTTCCCGAGGAGGTTACAACCGGTCTCTTCACTGAGTCGTTCCAGTCGAATCAGGGGAGTATTGCCGACCGTACCGGCAAAACCGTTCCGGATATCCATTACTTACACCCTCGATCACTTGGGAAGCCCATCAAAGGTCACTTAGAAACGCCCTCTCCTGTGGGGAGAGGGCGAATGTGGCCCACTGAGTGATCCGGCCGAATTGCTGCCGGGCTATTTCGCTAAGGATAACGCGCCGCTGGGCTTTCGGCAAAAGTGCCCGTCCGGCTTGGGTGCATTCGTATCGCAAGCTGGTGACTCGCGAGGGGGTGGTGAATTCGTCAGGGGGGTGAATGGCCTTAGGCGTAGTGTTCGGGATCGCGATTGTGGCCCTCACCTTGGTTGGGCTCTTGTTGTTAGGGGCCGGCCTGCATGGCCTGTGGCATCGTAAGTTGATCACGGGCAGTGGACAGGGGCTGCTCGGGGCACTCCTCTTGGTGGCGGCTGGCCTGAGCTGGGGTCTAGTGATCAACTTGTATACCTATCAGCGCCTCAATACTGAGGAGCCAGTGGCGGAGCTGCACTTCCGTCGCCTGGGACCGGAGCTCTACCGTGTCTCGCTCCGCTACCCCCACGGGCCTCGCAAAGGCCCTTATCGCCTGCACGGGGACCAATGGCGCCTGGAAGCGCGCATCCTGAAATGGCGGGGCTACGCTACATTGCTCGGTTTCAATACCCATTACCGCCTAGAACGTCTCAGCGGGCGTTTCAAAGATGTGGCGCAGGCCCGTCGAATGCGACACTCGGTCTATCAGCTTAGCGAGGATCAGGGCGTGGGCCTATGGGGGGTGGTCCAGCGCTATCAGGGTTGGATCCCTTGGGTCGATGCGCTGTATGGTAGCGCTACCTATATGCCGATGGCGGACGAGGCTCACTATCGGGTCTCGCTCTCTACGAGCGGGCTCCTCGCACGCCCGGCCAATGAGGCCGCTCACCGAGCCCTCAATGATTGGTATTGATCACGGCGATGGGTTGGTCTGAGTCTCCCCCATTTGGGTCTTGAGATACTCCTTGAGGGCGGCTGCGTTGTTGAATCGAGCCTCCTTCGCGGCGTAGACGAGGGTTACATCTCCCCGTTGGAGGCAGTTCTCCAAAATAGAGAGCCCTTCGGGTCGTTGATCGAGCTCTTGGAAGTAAGCCGCCTTGAACTGCTCCCATTTATACGGATCGTGGTTGAACCACCTGCGCAGCTCCTCACTCGGCGCGAGGTCCTTGAGCCAAAGGTCGATATGCGCTGCCCCTTTGGAAACCCCACGCGGCCACAAGCGGTCGACCAAGATGCGCAGACCATCTTCGGTAACGGGTTCCTCATAGATACGCTTCAGGTAGACGGTCATAGAGAACTACCGTGACTCGGGTTGATTTCACTCGGAGAGATCGATGCCAAGCTTTTTTCAGATCGCGAAGGACTGGCTTCCACGCTATACCGGTATGCCACTGGACCACTTCGGCGACTACATCCTGCTGACCTGTTTTCCGAACTACCTGACGAAGTTCGCCGAGAAGTTCCACTGCGATGTCTACGGTGAGGGGAAGCCGATGCAGGCTGCAACCACAACGGCAGGACTCACCCTCGTCAACTTTGGGATGGGGACCGCCAATGCGGCCACGATCATGGACCTTCTTACTGCCCGCTACCCTCGAGCGGTCCTGTTCCTCGGGAAGTGCGGGGGGCTGAAGGCCTCGACCGAGATCGGCCACTTCATCTTGCCGATCGCAGCCATCCGCGGCGAGGGCACCAGCGATGACTACTTCCCGCCCCAAGTCCCCGCATTGCCCTCATTCAAGCTCCACAAATTCGTCTCGGAGAAGATCCTCGGATTCGACCACAACTACCGTACCGGGGTTGTCTATACTACCAATCGCCGCGTGTGGGAGCATGACCTGGAGTTTGCAGAACGCCTCGAGCGCATGACCGCGATCGCAGTCGACATGGAGACAGCGACAATCTTCATTGTCGGCCACGCCAATGAGATCGCGCGGGGGGCACTCCTCCTGGTCTCCGATCTCCCGGTGACTCCCGAGGGTGTCAAGAGCGAGGTCTCGGATGCCTCTGTGACCGCTGAGTGGACCGATATCCATCTCCAGATCGGGAGCGAGGCGATGTTGGAAATCGGAACCCGAGGCGAGCCGATCAAGCACTTCCGGTATTAGAGGGAGTCGCTGGGGTGAGCACTGCGGCCCCTTGAAGCCGACCCTCACGTAAGGCAGCCAAGGCCTCATTAGCCGCCTCAAGCGGGAAGGTCTGGGTCTCAGTGTAGACCGGGACTTCGGCAGCCAGGGGCAGGAAATCCCAGCCGTCTTCTCGGGTCAGGTTGGCAACCGAGCGCAGGACTCGTTCCTTCCAAAGTAGGCTGTAAGGGAACTCCGGAATATCGCTCATATGGATCCCACCACAGACGACCGTCCCTCCAGGGGCTATGTGGGCTAATGCCTCTGGGATCAGGTCCCCAACCGGAGCAAAGATGATCGCTGCGTCGAGCTCCACCGGCGGAGCAGTATCAGAACCGCCCACCCATACAGCCCCTAGGCGATGCGCGAACTCCTGGGCCGTAGTGTCCCCAGGCCGTGTGAACCCGTAGATTTGTTTCCCCTGATGGACCGCAACCTGGGTCAGGATGTGGGCAGCCGCACCGAAGCCGTAGATCCCCAGTCGCTCAACCTCTTTACCTGCCATTCGGTAACTGCGGTGGCCGATCAGGCCAGCGCAGAGCAGTGGGGCCGCACCAACATCGCTGAAGCGGTTTGGGAGCGGAAAACAGTAGCGCTGGTCCGCGACCATATACTCGGCAAACCCGCCGTCGAGGGTATACCCGGTGAAGCGGGCCTGAGGACACAGATTCTCCTGCCCGCGCTGGCAGTAGCGGCAGTCGCCGCAGGTATAGCCGAGCCACGGGACACCAACCCGGTCCCCGATATAGGATTGCTGGCCCCCCTCCCCAACCTGGATGACCACACCCACAATCTCATGACCCGGGATCAAAGGCAGCTTCGGCTCGCTGAGCTCAGCGTCCACGACATGGAGGTCGGTTCGGCAGACAGCGCAGGCCCGGATCGCGAGGAGCAATTGGCCTGGCCCGGGCTCTGGGACCGGCACACTCTTCTGGATCAGCGGCTGACCACTCCGCTCGAAGACCATGGCCTGCATAGTGTCAGGTATCCGCATCGGCTCGATCGCCTCAGTCGTGGAACTCCTTACCCGCCTTGACCTCTTTGACATATCCCAAACGAATTACGAAGTCCCCGAATGGCTCCCCCTCATACCGTTCGGTAGCGTAGTGGTGGATGATCGGGGTGAGTTCCTTCAAGATCGTCTTCTCGTCCACGTTATTGAGGTAGAGCTTGTTCAGCCGTTGGCCCTCAAAGCCCCCGCCTAGGTAGACATTGTACTTACCGACCGCGCGCCCCGTGAACGCAATCTCTGCCACATAGGGTCGGGAGCAGCCATTGGGACAGCCACTCATCCGGATGATGATGGCGTCTTCCTCGAGTCCAGCCTCCTGCATAATGGTCTCGATCTTGGTGAGGAGGCTTGGGAGATAGCGCTCGCTCTCGGCCATTGCGAGACCGCAAGTGGGGAAGGCGACACAGGCCATGGAGCTGCGCCGCAGGCGGCTCTGCTTCTCGGAATCGGTGAGCCCATAACGTTCCAAGAGCTCCTGGATACGAGGCTTTTGCGCCTCACTGACATTGCTGATGATGAGATTTTGGTTGGTAGTTACCCGGAACTCCCCTTCATGGATCTTGGCGATCTCCCGAAGCCCCGTCATCATCAGATAGTCGAGGGTATCTTGAACCCGGCCATTCTCGATGAACTGGGTGTAGTGCCAGTGGTTGTTTGCCCCCTTGATCCATCCGTAGCGGTCGCCGTTGTCCTCGAAATGGTAGGGGCGCGGCGGTTCCAGAGGCCAGCCCATCCGCTCTTCCAGGGCATTCTGGAACCAGTAGATACCCCGGTCATCGATGGTGTACTTCAGACGGGCGTGCTTACGGTCGACTCGGTCACCGTAATCACGCTGGACCTTGACAACATTCTCCGCGACTTCCAGGACCTGCTCTGGGGCACAGAAGCCGATCACATCCGCCAATCGCGGATAGGTGGCAGGCTCCCCGTTGGTCATGCCCATGCCGCCGCCGATAGCAACGTTGAATCCGACCAGCTTGTCCCCTTCGGTGATGGCGATGAAGCCGAGGTCATTGGTAAAGAGATCGACATCATTGCTCGGCGGCACCGCGATGGCGATCTTGAACTTACGGGGGAGATAGGTCTGACCGTAGAGCGGCTCGACCTCGCTTGCCTCTTCGCCTCCGGCAACGCGCTCCTGATCGAGCCAGATCTCGTGGTAGGCGTGGGAGCGTGGGAGCAGGTGGTGGCTGATCCGCTTGGCCCATTCGTGGACCTGCCCATGGACAGCGGACTGGTACGGGTTGGTATTGCAGATGACGTTCCGGTTGTCATCCCCACAGGCGGCAATGGTATCGATCAGGGTCTCATTGATCTTTTGGATGGTCGGCTTGAGGTTCCCCTTCAGGACTCCATGGAACTGGAAGGTTTGCCGAGTCGTTAGGCGGAGTGTCTCATTAGCGTGGGTGTGGGCGAGCTGGTCGAGGGCCAACCACTGTTGCGGGGTCAAAACCCCACCGGGTAGGCGGAGCCGGACCATAAACTGGTAGGCAGGCTCCAGCTTCTGCTTACGCCGTTCGCTCCGTAGGTCGCGGTCGTCTTGTTGGTAGATCCCGTGGAATTTGGTGAGTTGGTGGTCGTCTCCGTGTAGTGCTCCGGTGATTGGATCGGCCAAACTCTCGGCGATCGTCCCACGGAGGTAGTCACTCTTTGCCTTGATGGCCTCATTCGGGTGGAGCTCTTCAAGGGGCCGGTTGATATCTCTGCGCTCGATCGCTTCCTGTGCTTCCTTAGTTGTCATCACTACCTCCTGCGCGATGGGGACCCGCCATTGTCAGCCCGTGATCCCGTGGTCGAGGGTACCTCGAGCACTGATTGAGGGAGTTCCTTACCTCGGCACAGGGTAGCCACTAATAGACATCCCGCTGGTACCGCTTTTCCCGCTGGAGCGATTTGACATACTCTTCAGCTCGCTCGCGATTCAGCCCCCCCTCCCGCTCTGCGATCAATATGAGGGCCTCGTGGACATCAGGGGCCATCCGATTGGCGTCACCGCAGACGTAGAAGTAGGCCCCCTCTTGGAGCCAGGCGTAGAGATCGTAACTATTTTCCAACATGCGGTGCTGGACATAAACCTTTCGATCGAGATCCCGGGAGAAGGCGACATCCATCCGGGTCAGCAAGCCGTCTTTGAGGTACTGCAGCCATTCGGTCTGATAGAGGAAATCGGTCTGGAAGCGCTGGTCGCCAAAGAAGAGCCAGTTCGGGCCCTCGGCCCCTTGGAGTTCCCGCTCCTCGAGGAAGGCTCGAAAGGGGGCAATACCTGTCCCCGGCCCGACCATGATGATGGGGGCCGATGGGTCCTCCGGCAGCTTAAAGTTCTTATTGGAATCGACATAGACCGGGATAGTGGAGTCCTCACC
>CAYUWI010000021.1:0-15693 GCA_964448275.1 uncultured Gammaproteobacteria bacterium
GCCCGGCAGCTCACGCCCTTACTCGGGAGGTGTCAGGGTCACGCCCAGCCGTGCCGTTAGTTCTCCTCAACACCTCGCGAGCGTGGTCCCCGGGCGATACCCGTCTGTTTCAGTTTGGCCTAGACCCCAAGGAGGAGGCCAGACAGGCGGCAGAGTACGCCTACGCTCGCGGGTATCATCACGCTGCTATACTCTTTCCCGAGACGGACTGGGGCCGTAGCCTGGCTGCCCACTTTGAGCGACGGTGGTTGGAGCTCGGGGGTCTTACTGGAGCCATGGAGAGCTTCCAACCTGATGACAAGGACCACTCCGAGGCCATCAAGCGACTCCTTGCATTAGACAATGTAATCCACCGCCGGCAGCAGCTGTCGCGGGATTTGGACGTCGATTTACGTGAGAACCACACCCCACCGCGTCATCGTGACCTTGGCTTCCTCTTTCTGGTCGCTCATCCTGTGAATGCTCGCCTCATCAAACCGCAACTCCGCTTCTACGCTGCTGGAGACCTTCCCATTGTGGCAACTAGCCATATCTACCGGGGTGCAGAGAACCGGTCAGACCGCTACGACCTGGATGGTATTCAATTTCTTCTCTCGCCCTGGTTTCTTGAACCGACTCCTCTCCAACGCCAGGCGCGGCGCTCTCTGATAACGAACTACCCTTCTCAGGCGAGCGGCCTGTCACGGCTCAATGCCCTTGGATTCGATGCCTATAGGTTCATTGTGAGGGCATGGCGGTATTCCTTGCTAATGGGTCGAGCCCTCTCTCCTGCTCTACAGGAGGTTCGGCTGGAAGGGGCTACGGGGGATTTGCGGGTAGACCCCGATGGGAGAATCCGACGCCGACTCCATTGGGCAATCTATCGCCGGGGTCGGGTCCGTGCGACTGGATCTGATAGGGGCTGGATAAGGGACCGTGGGCCGAACGCGCTTTCAACTCCGGGGGGATAGGGCTGAGCAGAGGGCCCTAAGGTATCTTGCTCGGAATGGCCAGACCTGCCTGGCGCGTAATTTCCGAACCCGGGGTGGGGAGGTGGACTTGGTTACCCTGGATGGAGAGACCCTGGTGTTTGTTGAGGTTCGGGCTCGCCAAAGCCTAGCGTTTGGTTACCCGGAGGAAACAGTTGGATGGCGGAAGCGTCGCCGGCTGGTTCAGGCTGCGCGGGTGTTCCTTACTCGATATCCACAGCATGGCGCTCGCCCCTGTCGGTTCGATGTTGTTGCCTTCTATGGGGATCGAATCCACTTGATTACAGATGCCTTCCGTCCCGATGAGGGGGGATTTTGGGGGTGACTGGCCATGGCTGATTTTGCCCTTTTCGACTCCGCTGACCGTATTCGGCGTGTCTTTCTTGAAACTGCTGAGCTCAGTCACCGGTGTGCCGATAGCCTATCTGGGGAGATTGCGCAGGCTGCACGCCGTATGGGGCAGGCCATCCTGAATGGCCATAAGATCCTAGCGTGCGGGAACGGTGGTTCGAGTGGTGATGCCCAGCACTTCGTCGGGGAATTGGTCAACCGATTTGAGCGTGAGCGTTTACCTCTGCCGGCCATAGCCCTAGGAGCCAATCCCGTTGCCGCAACTGCGACCGCCAATGACTACTCCTTCGAGGAGATCTTTGCCAGGGAAGTCCAGGCCCTGGGACAGGCTGGAGATATCCTGTTGACCTTATCCACTAGCGGTCACTCCCGGAATGTCATCCGAGCAGCCGAGACCGCGTTACATCAGGGGATGGGGCTGGTTATCCTGACGGGCCGAGACGGGGGTGAGCTTGTGGAACTCGCCCGTTGTGGGGAGGATCCAGTCATTTGCGTCGATGCCCACGTAACCGCCCGTGTCCAGGAGATCCATCTCCTCATCTTGCACTGCCTTTGTATGCAGGTAGAGCGAGACCTATTTGGTTGCAATACCTGGCCAAGTGGTGGCTTGGTTGGGGATCAAGGATGAGGGGACAGGCTACGATGGGGTCGGACCACCCCCTCTTGATGTGGATAAGGGAAAAGGTTACGGCGGTTGAATCGAGTTTGCTCTAATGTCGAGTGTTTGAACCTTCCTTCCCAGTGCTTTGGAGCCAATTCAAGAACTCTTCGGGTTCCTCCGCGAGCTCTGTGTGCTCTCCTTGCGCGTAGAGCTGGAGGGCGTCGAAGCGCTCCGAGAGGTGGTCCAATATTTTCTTTGGATCCTCTCTATCTAGGTCCAGTTCTTCGAATTTCCGTTCAATCTCCTTGGTTATTCCGGCCCAAGCGTTTAGATCATTCTTAGTGGCTAATGCGACCGAAGCTGCAAGTTTATAGAAGAGCGGGTGTCTCTCGGTGGTTTTGAGGTATTCTATGAGTCGCCGGAGCGCCTCGAGATTTCGCGATTTTCTCTCATCTTCTGGATGCTCGAGGGCTTCCTCGTCTTGAGTTGCGGCGTATTCCTCGAAGATCTCCACATATTTCTCCTGCATATCACGACTCATCTGGGCCGCAGCGATAAGGGCGTGACGGGTATTGAACCGAGTCCAGAAGCTTAAGGCCGTTTCCGGATCACGAGTGGTCAGGTCGAATAGCTCAGTTCGTGCTTCCTCCCACTGCTGGTTGGCCTCCTTGTGTTCCTTGCTCCCTGGTTCGGTTTTCTCCAAGGTATTCAGGGCCATATCGGCCTTTTTGATCAATCGATCCAACTCGCTATCCATTGCTTTGTTCCCCTTGCTGTTTCAAGGCTCGGATCGAATAGGTACCAGAGCGCAACGGTAAGGGAGGGCATACTGGAGGCTCAACGTAGTGGATGGAGCTTTGGCTCGGCTGGCTGTCTCCCGAGCCAACCGGTTGGGTCCTCCCTTACGCGTTGGCATTACCCCTTAGTGCGAGCGCTGAGGGCCCATTTAAGCCAAGCGCTCAGGTAATCAGGACGGGTAAGCCATCAAAGTTTTATTTTAAGGAGGGCCTAGCGGGCTTGAGAATGATTGTTCAGAGGAGACCCACTAGGATCCCCGAAAGTGGCGCGTGATGCCGATAAGGAAGTTATGGCTCGCGAACTCAGCCTCAAGAGAACCCCCTAAGGCATTATCAAACTTTGGATCGACCGTTCGGAGGTAACGGTAGTCCACTGTAAGATCCAATATTGAGGAGAGCCCATACTCGAATCCAAGACTAAGTTGGTAGGTAAAGGCGGTATCCTCATCATCGGCGAGGATCGTTCCGGCAGCTCTTCCTCCCCCAAGTTGCGCGTCATTGAGTGCAATCCGGGAGAGCCCGAGGCCGCCACCGATATAGGGGGTAACAGCGGTCGGGACAGGGAGATTCTTGAAGGGGTAGAAGGCGTTGACCAAGAGGCTGACTGCCGAGATATCCCCATCGAGTAGCTGGTTACTCCCGGGTGCTTGGCGCTCATTGAGCTCGTTTTGGCGGTAGTCGAGCTCACCTTCGATGCGGAGGTGGTTCTGGAGTTCATAGCCTGCGGCAACACCTAGGGTGACTCCCGGATCAAAGTCAAACTCCCCCGGACTCCCCTCGAGCTCGGCATCGGTCAGTAGGTTGGCCCCGAGTTGACCGTGTAGATAGGGGTGGTTGGCCCCATATGCAGTGGTCCCACCCCATAATATCCCGATAGTGATTGCCAGGATGGCAAACCTTTTCGTTACCTTCATAGTATTCCCCTATCAAAGTCTTCCAAGTCCGGTTCCCCAATGGGTAGAGTGCCCCCTTAGTTGGCCCGAAAGGGTACCATTAAAGGCCGCTACGCAGATATGTAAGCCAAGGATCAGAAAGTGACCCAGGGAACGACCTATGTTACCTACGTATAAGCGTTTTCCCGCGCTCTCCCAGAATTCCCTCGCCTTTGTCTACGAGGACGACCTTTGGATCGCGTCCTCGCAGGGTGGGGCCGCATGGCGGCTTGTGACGGGCTTTGGAGAGATTCGTTATCCGGACTTTTCCCCAAGTGGTGACCTCCTCGGCTTCACCTCGAATGTCGAGGGGAGCTTTGAGGTCTATGTCTGTCCAGTGGAAGGGGGGCAACCCGCCCGACTGACGTTCGAGGGGTGCGATTGTGCCCTAATCGGCTTCCGGCCGAATGGCAAGATCCTATTTCGTTCAAGTCGCGAGTCTCCCTTCCCTAAGCAAACCTTTGTCTATGAGATCGCACCGGATGGGACCGAGCTCGCTCGGCTCCCCGTGGGACGAGCAGCTCATGTGGCCTTTGATACAGATAATGACCAGGTTGTACTCGGTCTTGACCAGCTCGATCCAGCGCGCTGGAAGCGGTATCGCGGGGGCACCGCTGGGAAAATCTGGATTGGTTCCCTCCAGGAACGGAACTTTAGGCGGCTGATCGAAGGTCAAGGAAACCCGGTGTTGCCCACCTTTGCCAACGGTCGGGTCTACTTCATCGCGGATACCAACGGCTTGGGCAATATCTGGTCGTGCACAGTTGAAGGGGATGATTTCCGCCAACACACCCAATTCAGCGATTACTACTGCCGATGGCTCAAGGGGTATGGGAATACCCTCGTATTTCAGAAGGGGGGAGAGCTCTTGGTCTATGAGACCGTCACCGACGAGCTCTCCCAGAGCGACCTCGCGATCCGACCGAGCGGGATCCAGCTCCAGCGCAAGTTTGTCGATGCCGAGGATCACCTCCAGGAGCTAGACCTTGCCCTCGACGGCAGGCAGCTCGCTGCGACGGTCCGTGGGAAGGCTCTAACGATGCAGGCTTGGGGTGGGGCTGTGCGTCAATTTGGCCAACGTTCGGGAGTGCGTTATCGAGATCCCATATGGTTGGCCAACAACCAGGAGCTAGCGGTCATTTCCGATGAGGGTGGTGAAGAGGCCTTAGAGATCCACAAGGTCGCCAGCAGGGGTAAGGAGGTTCGCCTCCCCTTAGAGGGTATAGGGCGCCTCACCGAGATTGTTGCCAGGCCCGTGGGGCGGGGGTTGGCGGCCTGCGATGTCGCCGGAAAGCTGGTGGTAGTGGATCTCGATGGCGGCAATAGGCTCCAGGAGGTTGATCAGACGCCCCACGGTGCGATTCGGGAGCCGACGTGGTCACCAGATGGGCGCTGGCTTGCCTATGTTATGCCGATCTCCTCATTCCTCGAAGGGGGGATCATTCACCTGCACGATACCGACTCCGGGATGACAGCTCCACTCAATTCGGAGGAGTTGCCCGCCCATTCACCGAGCTTCGATCCTCAGAGTCGGTTCCTGTACGTGGTCTCCGAACGGACCTTCAATCCGGTACTCGATCCGATAGCCTTTCGGGCCTCGTGTCCAGTGGCCGGACGGATCTACGCCTTCGTGCTCTCGCGTGAGGAGTTCTCCCCTTTCGATCCGCGCTGGGTCGAACAGATCGAAGGTGCAGAGGGGGACCAGGACCCTCCGGGTCCTAACTCCACCCAGGAGAAGCCAGAACCCGTACGCATTGACCTTGAGGGTCTCGGTGATCGATTGGTTGAGTTTCCCGACATCGAGCTTGGTACCTACAGTGATCTTCAGGCAGCCGTCCATAAGCTCCTCTACCTGCAACATCCTTTCCAGGGCCTCTTGGACTGGGATCTGGTTGAAGAGGATGAGGCTCGTTTGCCTTCCCTCATCTGTTACGACATGAAGACCGCAAAGCAGACCACGATGTTGGAAGGGGTCCACAACTACTGTGTAAGAGGTGACAAGACCTTGGTTTGGTCAAGCAAAGGGCTTTATCTCTTGGATACAGGGCATAAGCCCCCGGAAGAGCCCTCCCGACCAGGCTACAACCGCCATACAGGGGCGATCGATCGCTCCCGACTCCGGGCCGAGATCGTCCCTGCTGGGGAGTGGCGGCAGATGTTTATTGAGGCCTGGCGGTTGCAGCGGGATCACTTCTGGACCGAGACTATGGCCGGTATCGATTGGGAGGCAGTACGCGAACACTACCTTCCCCTATTGGAGGCGGTGACAACCCGAGCCGAACTCTCGGATCTCATCTGGGAGTTGCAAGGCGAGCTCGGCACTTCGCATGCCTATGAGTTTGGCGGTGATTATCCAACCAATCGCGATTATCCGGTTGGGGGAATGGGCGCCAAGCTGCGCTGGGATGGGATCGGCTATCGGGTCGATCGGATCCTCGATGGGGATAGCTGGAGCTGGTCAGCCTCCTCCCCGCTGGCTGCACCAGGGGTGAATGTTGGAGTGGGCGAGCGAATCACCGCGATTGATGGCCAACCCCTTAGCGAGGCGACAACCCCAGAGAGCCTCTTGGTGCATCGAGCTGATACCGAAGTCGAGCTAACCCTTGATCCAGTAGATGGCGAGAGACCGCGACAGGTTGTTGTCCACACCCTCGCTTCGGAACGCCAATTGCGCTATCGGGATTGGGTGAAACGCAATCGGAGTCAGGTTCGCCGCCGCTCTGAGGGACAGCTCGGCTACCTCCATATCCCCGATATGGGGGGCTTTGGGCTGGGGGAGTTCTTTCGATCCTTCCGTTCCCAATCGAAGCATCCGGGTTTGATCATCGATGTCCGGAACAATGGCGGTGGATTCATCTCCCAACTTGTTCTTGACTATCTAAGGCGCAGGGTCATCGGCTATGAGTGCCCACGCTATGGGCAACCTGAGACCTACCCAACGGATGCGGTCCGGGGCCCGATGGTGGTGGTGTGCGACCAGTTCACCGGCTCAGATGGTGACATCTTCAGCTATGCCTTCAAGGCAGAGCAGCTCGGGCCCCTAATCGGGAAGCGGACCTGGGGTGGGGTAATCGGGGTCGAGATCAATGAGTTCCTGGCCGACGGTACCGTCGTGACCCAACCGGAATTTAGCTTCTTTTTTAACGCGGCAGGTTGGGGGGTAGAGAACCACGGGGTGGATCCAGATGTCGAGGTAGACCTCGATCCGGCATCGGCGGCTATAGGCGTTGATCCCCAGCTCGACCAAGCCGTTGGGCTCGCCTTAGAGGCCCTGGCCCGAGACCCGGTCACTGCGCCGGATTGGCCGGAGATCCCGTCACGCAGTATACCGCGCTAGGCCCTAGTGGGATTTGTCGCATCCACAATGGTTGCAAAGCGCTTCAATAGGGTCTCCCCGAAGGGGGTGTCGATGATTGCTCCAGCGAGGGCCTCGGGATCGAGGCCCTCGGCATGGAGGAGGTCGCGCCTAGCCTCTAGATAGCTGCGGGTAATTGCCGCGTTGAACTCGGGGTGGAACTGGACTCCCCAGGCAGCGTCTCCGTATACAAAGGCGCACCGGGGGTCGGTGGACTGGGAGGCCAGGGGCTGTGCACCACTAGGGAGGGAGAGCACAACCTCGCGATGGCAAAAGTGGACATCGGCTGGGTCGGGCAAGACAGCCAATAGGGGATCGGAGTGGGCGGCCCTTTCTAAATGGATCGGGTATGTCCCGAGTGTTCGGCCGTGGGGGTTGGGTCCGACGTGGCCACCGAGGGCATAGGCGAGCAGTTGGTGGCCGTAGCATATGCCGAGGGTGGGGACTCCAGAGCTGACTGCTTGAGGGAGCCAAGCGGCAGTTCGCTCGCTCCAGGCCTCGTGGTGGCTGACCATCGCCGGGGAGCCAGTGAGGACGATCCCACCAAAGGAGTCGGGGTCTGGTAGTGGTGCCCCTTGGCTGACTTCAGCCAGGTCAACACTTCCTCGGTCGAGTCCCAGCCCAGTGGTGATCCAGTCCTCGAAATCCCCGTGTTGTGCCGCTATTGGAGAAGGGGGAGCTCCGGTCTTTATGATCAAAACCTGCTCTGGCATTGGAATTCCTTGGGGAAGGTAGAGGCGTCAGGGCAGTCGGTCTGTCGTACCTTGACCCTCTAACTATGAGGGGGCCGATGCGCTTCCCGCAGCTTGAATTCTTGTCTGCACCTTTCTATTTCCGTATCCCTTTTAGCAGGATATAGTATATTTAATAACCCTTTTACCTGTAGGAGGTTCGGTATGCATCCTGATGATAAGGCCATGGCTTCTATCCTTGGGGGTGTCTTCCTGATGCTCATCATCGTTATGTTTGCCTTGATCATCATCGCCAACGTGGTCGGTTGAGCCGTTTTCGCTATGAGGCCCTCAAGGGGTTTGGATGAAAAGGCTCTCGCTAGACCCAGGCGGGCAGGCTGCCCGCCTGGGTCTGATCCTGCCCTTACTTGATCGGTCAATTGGATTACCCCACCATCTAAGCCGGTTGTTCCCCTTGTCCCGTTGATGGGACGGTGAGGCGGTTCCTTACGACAGCTGTCCCTATCTGAATGTCCGAGTCATTGCCTCATCCTCGTTGAGGGCTGGGGCTGCTGGGCAGGATCGGATTCCAAGAACCTAGGTGTCTCCATGGCCCTGAACCACAAGTCGCCACAATTCCTTCAGCAGCGCCTCTTCTATCAAGGCCGGAAATTTGGCTTTGCAGTGGAGCGCGTCCGCCTTCCCAATCAGGTTGAGGGGGAATACGAGTGGATCCGTCACCCTGGTGGGGCCCTTGCGGTCCCGGTAACCCCTGAGGGTCAGCTGGTCCTCGTTTACCAGTACCGCTTCGCGGTTAGTGGGTGGTTGGTCGAGTTCCCTGCGGGTACGGTCGAACCGCAGGAGGGACCAGAAGCAACCATCAAACGTGAGATCGAAGAGGAGATCGGATACCGGGCTAGCTGTTGGCAATACCTTGGCCAGTTCGCCCTCGCCCCCGCCTACTCTGACGAGCATATCAGGGCCTTTCTAGCCCAAGGTCTGGTCCAATTGCAGGTACCCCCTAAGCGGGATCCGGATGAGGAGATGGAGACCATCTTGATGGCACCTCAGGAATTTGAGCGAGCTGCTCGTGAGGGAGCTGTTGATGCGAAGTCCCTGGCAAGCTATTTTTTGGCCCGGCCGTTCCTTGGGTTGGACTGAGGTATGCCAACTGACCCCGGGGAAGGATGAGTTCTTAAGTGAAGGACTTC
Organism: uncultured Gammaproteobacteria bacterium; assembly: GCA_964448275.1. Classification (GTDB taxonomy): domain Bacteria; phylum Pseudomonadota; class Gammaproteobacteria; order Thiohalorhabdales; family CAYUWI01; genus CAYUWI01. The sequence continues at coordinate 8,887 of CAYUWI010000021.1, forward strand.
TTCCCTACGAGCCAGCTCTTCCCTGGACGACGGTAGAATCGCCCCTTGATCGTTAAGGAGGGCGGCTCACGGTCGTAACCTGTGATGTACCCCATCCCAGAACTGAACCCGTCAGCCCCTACATCGCCGATCAAACAGTATCTCCACTCTGCGATGTCTTGGGTGTCGATTTGAAGATAGGGGTATCGCCCCTCGAGTTCCCGTTTCGCTCTAGATTTAGCCCCCCCAGCCGTTAGGATGGCCAACCCTTCTGTGTTCCTCTCTGCATGGAGGATCGGAATCTCCGAGGTCTCCGCAATCTGGTCGAGTTCTTGGCTAGTGAGCGGATGCCCGATCCCTGTGACGTGACTGAAGATCTGATCTTTGGCGAGACTTACCCGATAAGTCTCGGATTTTTCGAACCACCGTTGGAAGAGCGAAAGCCGGTACTGGCGCCTCTCGGAAGGGGTTTTTCGCTGGATACTCGGATCCGGTGGGATCTTTATAGCTTCGATCCCTTCCTGTTCTTGACACCAGCCCCATAGAGGTTCCAGGGCAGGGGTCTCGCCGAAGAAGAGGACCTTACACGGTTTGAGGTGAGCGAGGAGGGAACGCTTGTACTCTCGTGCTGCCACTCCTTCCACGAGGCCATCTGTATCGACTAGGATCCCCTTGGAGTGGTGCCGGGCCCAGTGCGTCAATAGGGTTGCCCCTTGAACTGTCTGGAGGAATCGCCCCCCCGGGTGGGTCTGGCCGATGAAGACCATTTGATTGGGTTCGGTTTCCAGGAGCTGTTCCGCCCCCTGATCCCAAAAGCCCGCGCTCAACAGACCGGGTGCCCCAAAGGTAGCCTGCCCGAGATCGCAAGAGACGATCGGTATATGCCTCCCCCCTGCGCTCTTAGCTACTGCAGCAGCGATCCAAGTCGTCTTACCGCTGTCGGTCGGGCCGAGTGTGACCCATGTGCCCCCCTGGCTGGCAAACTGAGTAATCGCTTGCTCCCACGCTACCGTGTTGGGGGTTGGGGGTAGGCGCACCGGACTGCAACATTTACCAAGCGGTGTTGTCGGTAGGAGTACAAGGACGTAAATAGGGTTGTAATCCCCCCCAAAGAAGGGGGAGTACTCTTTAGTGTACGCTGCCCAATCTATACCGTCGATCCAAGAGTGAGAAGAAGGGAGGGAGGTTGTGGGCGTCCCTGAGCAGCTAAAGAGGGTCTCACCGACGATCTGGGAGCTGCCGACCTCGTACAAGGCTGGGATGCGGGTCCCCGCCCGGATCTATGCAACAGAGCGGCTGCTCCGCGAGATGGATGAGGGAGTCTTCGATCAAGTGGCCAATGTGGCCACACTCAATGGGATCGTAAAGTACTCCTTCTGTATGCCAGACGGCCACTGGGGCTACGGATTCCCCATCGGGGGGGTGGCTGCGACCGATGTCGATCAGGGGGGTGTGATCTCGCCGGGCGGGATCGGCTTCGATGTGAATTGCGGCATGCGCTTGGTCCGCACCAATCTCACCTGGGATGAGGTCAAACCGCACCTGAGAGAACTGGTGGATCACCTATTCGAACGGATCCCTGCGGGGGTCGGTGGTAGCGGTCTGCTGCAGCTGACGCGCAACCAGTTTAGAGAGGTCGTGGAGCAGGGGGCCAGATGGTGCGTGGGGCAGGGTTACGGTTGGGAGGAAGATCTCCTCTATACCGAGGAGTTCGGCTGTATTGCGGGGGCGGATGCCTCCAAGGTCAGCCCGCGGGCCATCGAGCGTGGGCACTTCCAGGTCGGCACCCTTGGCTCAGGGAACCACTATTTGGAGATCCAGACAGCGAGCCGGGCCAATATCCTCGATCCTGAGGTCGCTGCTGTCTACGGCATTGATCGGGATGATCAGGTTGCGATCATGTTCCACTGCGGCAGCCGCGGGTTTGGGCACCAGGTGGCGACAGACTATCTCAAGACTTTTCTAGATGCGATGGAGCACAAATACCGGATCCAGGTACCCGATCGGGAGCTCGCCTGCGCGCCCCTTGACTCCCCTGAGGGCCAGGACTACTTCGCCGCGATGAAGTGCGCCATCAACATGGCGTTTGCCAACCGCCAGGTGATCCTGCATCGGATCCGGGAGGTCTTCTCCGAGGTCCTGCACCGCAGCCCTGAGGAGCTGGGGCTCCACATGGTCTACGATGTCGCCCACAATACCGCCAAGCTCGAGGACCACGGAGTCGATGGTAGCCCACAACGGCTCCTGGTCCACCGTAAAGGGGCCACACGGGCCTATGGCCCGGGATTCCCGGAGCTACCTGAACCGTATCGCCAAGTCGGGCAGCCGGTGATTATCGGTGGCAGCATGGAGACCGGCTCGTTCCTTCTGCGGGGACAGCCCGAGGGGCAGCAGACCTTTTTTACCACGGCCCACGGCAGTGGGCGCACGATGAGCCGGCGTAAGGCCAGCAAGCAGTGGAAGGGGCAAAGTATCCGGCGTTCCATGGAAGAGCATGGTATCTACGTTAGAGCAACCAGCAATCGAGGACTGGCCGAGGAGGCAGGGGGTGCGTATAAAGATATCGAGGCTGTGGTGGAGGCAACCAAGGAGGCTGGGTTGAGCCAGCCGGTAGTGCGCTTCAGGCCAGTCGGTAACATCAAGGGGTAGCTCCACGGAGGGGCCGCGATGCAACGTACTCCCATGCAGCTTGTTGCCGGCAGTTTGGGAAGCGGTAAGACGACCCTCTTGCGACGCCTCCTTAAACAAGACCTGGGTCGAATAGCGGTTCTCATCAATGAGTTCGGCGAATTGGGAATCGATGGCCAAGTTGTGGAAGGGAAGAATATCCGCTTGGTCGAGTTGCCCGGTGGTTGTGTGTGCTGCTCCCTAGCGGGGGAATTCGAGGCCGCCGTCGAGGAGATGATCACCTGGACCGCTCCCGATTGCATCCTGGTGGAGACGACAGGGGTCGCTGAAGCGGACGCCCTAGTGCTCGACATTGAGGAGCAGCTGCCCCAAGTGCGCCTCGAGGCCGTGATCGTCATCGTGGATGCAGATGTATGTGCCCGCTTCCCCGCCCTGGGGTATGCCGAGCGGGCCCAGGTCGAGGCGGCTGATCTCATTGTCCTCAATAAGGCGGATCTAGTGGAAATGGACCAGCTCGAGACCATACGCGAACGTCTTCTGGGCTACAACGGTCAAGCGGCCCTAGTGACTACCTCCTACGTCGCTATCGACCCTCGAATCGTACTCCCGGAGCGCCTTGGGAGACGGCGTGCCGAGGGGGCGGTATCCCCTCCTGATCACAAACACACCTTTGCGACCTTTACCTGGAACCGGGATTGTGAATTAGAGCGTTCGTGCTTCGAGAAGGCTGTCGAGGCCTGGCCTGAGGCCGTCTACCGTGCCAAAGGGTTTGTCCGGATTGAGGGAAGGCTCTGGCTATTCAATTATGTGGCGGGCCGCTGGCAATTGGACCCGGTCGCAGAGGGCCAACCCAGCCTCGTATGGATCGGCCCTCAGGTAGATCGCTTCGCCCATCAGATCTTGACCCGACTGGAAGGCTGCATTGTCTGAAGCCGGATTTGAATTCCTCGATGAGATCGCCATTGCCGATATAGCCTTCCGGGCATGGGGGCCCTCTTTGGCGGAGGTATTCCGCAATGCGGCCACCGCCGTGACGAATGTCATGGTCGATGAGCTCGAAACTGTTGTCCCCCGGGAGAGACGGGTCGTCGAGCTTTATTCCCCGACTGCGGAGATGCTTCTCTTCGACCTCCTTCAAGAACTCATCTTCTATAAAGATGCCGAGGGACTGCTCCTGCTTCCGGAGCAGATGGAGATTGAGGAAAAGGAAAACGGTTGGTCCCTATGGGGGGCACTCCGTGGCGAGAAGCTGGAGCCGGAACGCCATCCCCTGAATGCCGACGTCAAGGCTGTGACTATGCATCGCTTCGCTCTCCGTCCAACCGAGGAGGGATGGCAGGCCGAGGTGGTCCTCGATATCTAGCGGGCCCAGTTGAGCAATCTGCTCCACCTCTCTCTAGCCATACCGCGGTTAGCTGTATTCCCATCTCTCCCCGGGTTGCAATTCCTTGACCTGGACCCCTGAGGGCTCGAAGCCACTGATATCCTGGGCGAGGAGATCGAAGGTCTTATAGTGGATCGGGATGGCGATTCGGGGTTGGATGAATTCGGCTGCCTTGGTCGCAAGCTGGGCATCCATGGTGAAGCGGTCCCCGACTGGGATCGCAGCAATGTCGGGCCGATAGAGTTCGCCGAGCAGCCTCATATCGCTAAATAGGCCGGTATCCCCGCAGTGGTAGAAGGTCGCTCCGCCCATCCGGAACACAAGCCCGCAAGGCATTCCCATATATCGATCCTCGTAGGAGGAGGAGTGGAAGGCGTGGGTGAAGGCGACCCAACCGAACTTGGTCTGGATCTTCCCACCCGGATTGCCCGGCTCAACCTTGGCAATACCTTGTTCTCCAAGGTAGTTGCAGATCTCGAAGGCAGCGATAATTGTTGCGTCATTGGCTTTGACGATTTCGAGGGTATCGCCGAAGTGGTCGGGGTGGCCGTGGGTCAAAGCGAGGTAATCGCATTTGATCTCACTTGGCCGGTGCCGAGCGAGCTCATTACCGGTAAGAAACGGATCGATGGCGACGGCGTGTTCACTATCCTCGAGGAGAAATCCGGCATGTCCGAGGAAGGTGATCCGAAGCGCCATAATGGCCTCCTCCCTAAGATCGTTTGAGTTACTGGACCGACGACTTGGCTTTTTGTCGCCTTCTTCTTAGACGCTGATGCTTGCGCAAGCGGGTCTTTCCATATGTGCCGCGATGAATCTTACCGCGTCGGCTCCGCCGATCACCCTTTCCCATCTCTATCCTTCCTCCTAACTTATCTTGTGTTGGATGGAACAAATTGCATTACTTGGGGACCAAGGCGATCACCCGAGCTGGGGCCTCAGGTGCCTCTTGGAACTTGACCGGTAAGGCCACGAGCACTCCCCCCTGCGGGGGGAGCTTGCCGAGCCGGGTCAAGTTCTCGATCTGGAATCGATCGTGTTCGAGCATCATTTGGTGTACTGCAAAGTCTGTCGAGGGGCCATAATCCAGACTGAGTGTATCGATCCCGATCCCCGCAATGTCCCTCTTTTCGATAAGGAACTTGGCGGTTTCAGGAGCAAACCCAGGAAAATGCATTATTCCACGCGCATCGGTGTTACGGTAGCGTGCCTCGTCAGGCCAGCGCGCGTCCCATCCGCTATGCATTAAAACAATCGATCCCTGGGGTATGGTGCCGTGGTCTGCCTCCCAGGCCTTGAGATCCGCTACAGTGAGCTGATAGTCGGGATTGTCTTGCACCTTATCGGTCACTCCCACCACGATGGCCGGAGCGATCAGCTCCGTGAGCTCCAGATCATCGATGCTGCGGCCCCCTTTGACGAAGTGAGCTGGGGTATCGAGGTGGGTCCCGATGCCCTCATCGAGGCGAAACTCAAACTTCCGATAGCCCTGATCATAGTCTACCAAGAGGGAGCGTTGAAAGCGGGTCGCTGAGGGCCATACAGGGCTCTTTTCGTCCAAGGTGTGGGTGAGATCAACTGCACTGCTTGCGGTGAACCAGGTCGGAGTGCCCCGTTCAACGGGGCCCCCACACGCTTCTCCCGCGAGGGAGAGCACAAGGACCAAGGTCAGCATACCTCGCAAGGCACGGGACGGCTTTCTGCACAAGGGACTTGCTTCCTCTCGGTTGCTCTATGTCTCCTCTAAGGTCAAAGGTCAGCAGAAGGCCGTGGCCGAACGACCAAAAGCTTGATGAAATCCTTGAATACGAACTCCTTGTGGCACAGTTCGAGTCCAGCTTGCGAGATGTAACGCTCGGTCTCCCGAGTAAAGTCGCCTCCATAGACGACCTTCTGCCACGGGCGCCATAGGGCCATCCAGGCCCGATGGAGTGGACGCTTGGATTGGGTGTAGTCGAGGATGCGAATCTCACCTTCGGGTTTACATAGCCGTCTAAACTCCTCGAGGGCGGAACGCTGGATCTCTTCATCGAGCACGCTAAACAGGAAGGTGGCGATGATCGCATCGAAAGAACGATCGCGGAGGCCTGTCGCACAAATGTCCGCTGCCACGAGATCGACTGCTTTGCTCAGCTGGTCCCCACACGCCTTTGCGCGTAGGAGCATGGCAGGGCTGGTGTCAAGCCCGACCACTCTTACCCCCTCTGGGTAGAAGGGAAGATTGCAGCCCGTACCGATTCCAGCCTCAAGGACGAGCCCGTCCAAGTTAGAAAGTAGACGAGGCCGAATCTGCGGTTTGAATAGGAGTTCGGCGAGGTCGGTGTAATCGTAGAGGGGGGCGAGGCGCTCGTATTTATGCCGGGCAGTATGGTCGCTGCTGGCCATTTCCATAAGTTTGTGTGACTCCGGCGGCAAAAAGGGTTCGATTAGTGCCTGCCGAGCCTATTTCCTACCAATGATGAGCCTATAGCGAATCCTCCCATGCATATCCCAGACTGCCAAAGGAAGACTCAATCCCAAAATGTATAATAACACAAATCTGGAGCCTTGTTAGATGCTTGGTCACCCTCGCGGTATATGGTCCCCAGGGTTGTCCAGTTGCCCCGTCTCTTTCCCCAATGAGTCGTCCCATTCAGCGCACGTCGACGTTTTGCTCCAAATCCTCCCAGATCGCCGGATCCGCCTGGCCGAGGCGCCAGGCTGAGAATCCTCGCAGGCCGTACTCCCGCACCAGCTCCAGCTTGGCTCGGAACGAGCGCGCCTCCTCCAGGAAGAGATACTCGAAGACGCCGGCACGGGCCCAGTCCGCGTGGTAG
>CAYUWI010000022.1:0-15663 GCA_964448275.1 uncultured Gammaproteobacteria bacterium
ATAGCAAGGCTGCGAGGAAACCAGCTTGAAAAGGAACACAAGCCACTAGCCTCTCACTAGCGCGCATAGGTCCGGGCCTTCCACTGTGACCTGACCCCGCGCCAGTGCCGCAATGCCGATCCCCATGTCATACCGAGGTAGAGGGTACCGATTAAGGGCATTGCTAGGGCCCAAGCCGGTGATCTACCGTAGTAGCGTAGGATCGGGACATAGCTGAGTACCATTGCCCCCCACGCGCTCCCTGAGATTATCTTCGCCCAAAGATTGGGATAAAGGAGACCTGCGGGAGCAAGCCAACAGGCTGCCCCGAGGCTCGCAGTGCAAAGTAGCAACAAGAGGCTCGAGTAGTGCAGTTGGGCGAAGGCCGCGCGAGTGACGGTATCCCAAATGGAGGTAAAGGTCGGATAGCAACGTAGGCTGCGTACTGAATGGGTTAATCCAGTCCAGGTCCGAAACCCGTGAGATTTTAGCCTCTGTGCCAGGGTGCAATCATCAATTAAGTCCCCTTGGAGGGCCTGAAAACCGCCACTTTGGTCTAAAGCATGCGTCTCGAGCAAGAGACACCCACCAGCTGCTGCAGCGACCCTGGAGGTTGGTGAATTGGACCAGTGAAATGGATAAAGCAGCTTGAAGAAATAGACGAAGGCCGGCAACAAGAGCCGCTCCCAGAAGGTTACCATGCGCAGCCTGGCCATTAGGGAGACAAGTTGGTATCCCCCAGCCCGAAGTTTCCGTCTCAGTGTGGCCACCATCCCTGGGTGGAGCTCGATATCGGCATCGAGAAGCAACATCAGTGGCGTTTGAACCCACTGGCGACCTTGCTCCAATGCCCATACCTTACCAATCCAGCCAGCCGGCAGCGGCTTCCCACACAATAACTGGAGAGAACCGCTTGCCGTGGCCTCCACGGCCTGAGCGGTTCCATCGGTGGACTGATCATCGATCACGATGATCCGTAGATTCTGCCCTTGGGATTGGAGGGCGCGTAGGGTCTTTGTAATGACCTCCGCTTCGTTACGTGCCGGGATCAAAACCGTAAGATCCCGCAAGTCGACATCTGACTGGATGTTGGGGTCGGCCTCGAGGGCTTCGCGGGTGCCCCAAGGCCGCCCAGGTGCCATCAAGATCCCCCACCAGATAAGGGCTCCAGGCAAAGCCAAACAGATCCAAGTGATCTCCATCGACACCCGTTCCGACTAGTGGTTGGGGTCATAAGTGATCGGTGGATCGGGGGCCATCTGGCCTTCAGTCCGTGGACCGCGTAGGAATACCTTAAGCGCCTTCAAGGGGTTTGCAAAGGTATCATTGACCGCAGTCCCTTCGTAGCCGCAGTGCGCCATGCAATTAGCGCACTTCGGATTGTTCCCTGTGCCGTACTTATGCCACTCAGTCTCTTCCATCAAGGCCTTGAAGGTGGGGGCGTAGCCCTCGTCTACCAACAGATAGCATGGCCTTTGCCAACCGAAGATATTATAGGTCGGGTTGCTCCATGGGGTGCACTCATAGGGCTGGTTCCCCGCCATGAAGTCCTTAAAGAGGCTCGACTGATTGATCTTCCACCTCGATTTGCGTTCTTTGCCACGTTTGAAGATCTCGCGGAACAGCTGCTTACTTTGTGAACGTGGTAGGAAAACATCCTGACGTGGCGCATATTCGTAGCTAAAACCGGGCGATAGAGTCAGTCCCTCGACACCAAGCTCCGTTACATAATCGAAGAAGTCGACTACATCATCAGGATCTTCTCCTTGGAATAGGGTGCAATTCACGCTGACCCGAAAGCCCCGATCCCGAGCTGCACAGATCGCATCGACCGCCCTATCGAAGACCCCCTCTTGACTGACAGAGTGATCATGGCGTTCACGGTTGCCATCTAGATGGACTGAGAAGGCGAGATAAGGCGAGGGCGTGTAGTCATCTAGCCTTTTCTTCATAAGGAGCGCATTTGTGCACAGATATACGAATTTCTTGCGTGCCATGATGCCTTGCACAATCTCTGGCATCTCTTTATGGAGCAGCGGTTCCCCCCCGGGGATCGAGACCACGGGAGCATCGCACTCATCCACAGCGCTCAAAGCCTCTTCCACACTCATCCGACGCCTTAGGATATGTTCGGGGTAATCGATCTTGCCACAGCCTTGGCAGGCCAGATTACACTGGAACAAAGGCTCCAGCATGAGCACGAGGGGATAGCGAGATTCGCCGCGTAGTTTCTTGCCCAATATATAGCGGCCAACCCGATATTGCTGCCTTAGGGGTATACCCATCGGATCCTCCCTTTTGTTGTCACTTCAGTGCGGAGCGACTAGCCCCTTGGACCCAAACGTCATGGTCTCCTGAATACCGTTCATCTCTTGCACACTGCCCACACCAAAGCTGCGCAGGCTATCCAGCACCCGCTTGACCAATACCTCTGGTGTGGAGGTCCCGGCGATGATTGCGACCTGGGAGGTCTCCGTAAACCAAGCTCGGTCGAGCTCCTCAGCGTCCTGAATCAAATAGGAAGAGAGCCCGTATTGTTCCCCTACCTCACCTAGACGGTTGGAGTTAGAGCTGTTCCGAATCCCGATCACCAGCAGTATGTCCGCTTGGTCCGTAAGCGCACGTACTATACCTTGTCGGTTTTGAGTCGCGTAGCAGATACCCTCCAATCCCGGTTCTCGGATGTTTGGAAACGGTGTCGAAGCGCCTCGATTACCTCGTGGGTATCATCGAGACTCAGGGTCGTCTGGGTGATGTAGGCCAATTGATTTGAGGTTGAGCAAGGGCCACCTTCATTGCTTACCTCTGTCTTCCTAATTATCACGTCATACTACCAAACCGATCAATATAGTAATTTTTTTTCGCCAAGCTCAAATCCTATTACAAAGGTGAGCCTCCTTGATTGATTATGACAAACCATACTTAAGGCCTATTTCGATTAAGGCTGTCAATATATTTTGAGACGGTTGCTTTGGACCGAAATTAAATGGCAATGTCTACAATTAAGCTTGCTCAATCTCCTCACGGATTGTGCCATCACGACAGGGCGCACGGACAGGTGCAGTGGAAACGGTCTCTTGAGCTTGCAACCGTGCTCTTCCAAACTTATTACCCAAATGGATGGCTCTTTTGAGTACAATAGGGATTCGAGGCAAAAAGAGGACAGCCATGTCATCTTCCACCTACCCGTTGCTCGAAGCACTGGATACACCGGCTGATCTGCGCCGGCTCCCGTCCACCCAACTCCTTCCTCTGGCTAATGAGCTCCGAAACTATCTGCTCCAGACAGTGGCTCGCCACGGCGGCCACCTTGGGGCTGGTCTTGGTACGGTGGAACTGACCCTTGCTCTCCATTACGTCTACGACACCCCGACGGATAAGCTAGTTTGGGATGTGGGCCACCAGAGCTATCCACACAAGATCCTTACAGGACGACGCGACCAATTGTCCTCGATCCGTCAATGGGGGGGGTTGGCTCCCTTTCCTCGACGGGAAGAGAGCCCATACGACACCTTTGGGGTTGGTCACGCAGGCACCTCGATCGGTGCTGCCCTCGGAATGGCTACCGCAGCCCACCGTCAGGCGAGTACACGAAAGGTGGTGGCCATCACGGGGGATGGCGCCTTGACTGCCGGTATGGCCTATGAGGCATTGGATCATGCGGGCGATCTGAGTGCTGACTTGCTAGTGATCCTAAATGACAATGCAATGTCAATCTCGCCCAATGTGGGTGCCCTTACCCGCTATCTAGCGCGTTGTGTCTCCAGCACGTTCTACGCCACGTTGCGTGCGGGAGGGAAGAAGGTGTTACAGCGGTTACCCGCTGTTCAAGAGCTTGCTCGTCGTGCCGAGCGCCACGCCAAAGGGCTTGTGGTCCCAGGTACCTTGTTCGAGGAGTTGGGTTTTACCTATTTCGGCCCGATTGATGGTCATGATCTGCCCAACTTGGTAAAGACCTTGCGTCGGTTGCGTCCCTTATCTGGACCGCGTCTCTTACATGTGGTGACCACCAAGGGAAAAGGGTATCCCCCGGCCGAGGCGAATCGCGTGAAGTACCATGGTGTTACTCCTTTCGACCCAGATGTTGGGCTTCAGAAACAGACCAAAGCAGGGGCACAACCGAGTTATACCCAGATCTTTAGTGACTGGTTATGTGATATGGCAGCTCAAGACGAGCGGTTAATGGCGATTACCCCGGCCATGCGTGAGGGGTCTGGGCTTACTCAGTTTGCCGAGCAGTATCCTACGCGCTACTTCGATGTCGCTATTGCTGAGCAACATAGCGTTACCTTCGCAGCTGGCCTCGCCTGCGAAGGGCTCAAACCAGTAGTTGCCATCTACTCCACCTTCCTGCAGCGTGGCTATGACCAGCTGATCCATGACGTGGCGCTCCAAAACCTCCCGGTATTGTTTGCCCTCGATCGTGCCGGTGTGGTTGGGGCTGACGGGCCGACGCACCACGGCAGTTTCGATCTTGCCTACCTCCGCTGTATACCCAACCTCGCTATCATGGCCCCAGCGGATGAGAATGAGTGCCGTCAGATGCTCTACACGGGCTTCCAGCTCAAACAACCGGCGGCTGTGCGCTATCCACGTGGGACTGGTCCTGGGACCCCAGTCGAGCCTGAGATGCAGGCCTTACCGATCGGTAAGGCGGAATGGCGCCGCCAGGGTCAAGGGATAGCGATCCTCGCATTCGGGGCCATGGTTGCTCCAGCCCTTGAGGTCGCTGAGCGGCTTGACGCCTCCGTACTCAATATGCGCTTCGTCAAGCCCTTGGATACAGAGTTGGTCCAGGAGGTTGCCCAGACCCATGAACTGTTGGTCACCGCTGAAGATAATGTGATCGCTGGTGGAGCTGGAAGCGCGGTTAGCGAGTGTCTGGCAGCCCAGGGGTTGGCGGTCCCTATTCTGCACCACGGTCTCCCTGACCGCTTCGTCGAGCACGGTTCGCGGAATGATCAGCTCCACGATACTGGGCTTGATGCTGTGGGACTTGAACGCACCATCGCTACCTATCGACAACACACCCAGATAACTGCCCTGCCAACAGCCGAAGTCCGCGAGTGCCTCCAGAGCCTCTCTGGATCAGGGAGATAAAGACTCTCAGAGCATTATACAAACCGCAGTTCAACCCCAAAACGCTCACGGTAACTCTGGAAGCGCCGGCTCTCTTCCTCGGGGTCCAGCCCGAACTGGGTAAGGGAGTAGCGGTGCTTGCCATATTTATCCTTCGGGTTTTCCGTGAGGAAGCGTCGCATCCGGCCCTCTGCCTCCTCTGTCAAGGTCAAACCAAAATAGGTATAGATCCGGCGTACCGCTGCGATTGGATCTCGAATCAAATCGTTGTAGTGTAAGTCATAGAAGTGCTTGTCCACACTCGCCATCCGATCGCGCGCCCACATGGCGTGCTCGAGTCCCCTTGCCCAACGCCGGGTCACCTCGACCCCGATGCCAGCGAGATCGACATGATCGCTGAAGGCCCCGTATAACATTGCGCTAAGACTCGCCAGTGACGCCATCACCTGGGTTGGATCGCGGTGGGTCTGGATGATCCTGGCATCCGGATAGCTCTCGAAAAGGGCCTCGAGTCCGAAGAGATGGGCGGGCGACTTGAGCACCCAGCGCTGCCCAGGGCAGTAGCACTGCAGGTGTTGGAGGAAGCGTCGATGATAGGCGTAGGCCAAGCGCATAAAGTGGGGTTCGCACCACGTATGGTATGAAGGGATGTTATATGTTGTATGGAATCGAAGGCTTGCGAAGGTATGGCTGGTGATGGCAATGCACTCCTGAGGGAGCCGTGCACCCAAGGGGTGGGCGATCTTGAAGTCCGGAGCCAATCGGCCGAACCAGCTGAGCTGACGCTCGGCCCGTTCAATGCGGCGATCACTCTCATAATGGGTCTGGTCTGGTGGAGGTGAAGGGAACATGACCTCCCAGGTCATGGGGACCCGATTGGCCGGGTCTTGAGCGAGGAGATTGTGTAGGAGGGTGGTTCCGGAACGGGGTAGACCGACAATAAAGAGGGGGCGCTGGATTTCCTGTTGAGCGATCTCCGGGTACTGCTTTCGATCCTCTTCTAGTTGGAGTCTGTTGACAAGGAGCTGAAGCGTGTCTTGACGCGCAGCGATGCGCCCAATCAGGTTGAGGTTCGATTCGGTCTCGTAGGACTGCAGGAGGGCCCGAAGGGGTTCACGAAAGGAGTCATCGCCGAAGTCTCTGAGGCCCGTTCGCTGACAGGCCTGCTCGAGGAGGAGGGATTCGCCCAATTGGACCGGTTGGAATCCCGTCCATTCCAGAAAGCGACCCCCCATGTTGAGAGCGCGGGCGATTAATGGGCGGTACGGCTGCTCAAGGTTCATGGTTCGGGCGCACCGTTGCTTGGGAGTTGGCGGTTCGTATAAGCCCTTTGGCGCTTTCGAGTTGCCAGCCAATGAGGCCGGGCACCCCCCAGACCAGTTCCCGGACTCGTTTGATCAAGGACAATGCCAGGGAAACCTCTGGGTTCAACCCGATCAGGCCACCCAGTACGAGGTATACCCCTTCCTGAATCCCCAGGGCGCCGGGAACTGTAAATCCAGCCACGCGAAGCGCCTGCCCAAGGCTCTCCAACATCAAGGCCTGCAACCAAGTGACCGGTTGACCCAAAAAGTGGAGGGCGAGCCAGACCTCGCCGAGGCCGATGATCCAACCAAGTAGACGCCACAAGCTGGCAACAGCCAAGGCCTGACGGTCCTTGTATAAGCGAACTACGGCATCATCGAGGGCAGAGGCCTTATTGGTCAGGGTTGCCCAACCACGCCCCCGAACAAGATACTCCAAGGTGCGCACCAATACGCTGAACAACCCCCGGCGCTGGGCGCGATAGAAGATGCCCAACAACAGCCCCGTGACTGCCAACCCAAGCAGTATGGCTATCGCGATCTCGCCACTATCTAAATAAATGAGCAGCACCGCGAAGCCGAGTAGCGTGAAGAGGACCTGGGTCAGAAGGCCCATAGTTAGATCGACGACCACACTGGCCCCTGCATGGGGGCCAGGTACGCCGCGACGTGTGATCCAACGTGCCCTGACAAGATGTCCCCCTAATTGCATTGCCGGGAGTAGATTGTTGACGGCCTCTCCAAGCCAGCGGGCCCAGAACAGGCTAGGGAGGGAGACTCGCTCTTCGTCGGATAGCAAGGTCCGCCATCCCAGGATATCGGCGAGCATCGGAAAGAGGTGAAACAGGATGACCCAGAGAATCCCCCAGCCCGCTAGTATGAGAACCTCCATGATCTCGCCCATTCCCTGATAAGCGATTAGGAAGGTAAAAAGGAGCAGGCCGAGCAAGAGGCCCAAGTGGGCAGTCATTTTTAGGGAGGCCTTATACATGATCTAGGATATCCCCACAGGTGCTATTCGACAGTGGTGCTCAATCAGGCACGTGTGCCTGACTGAGCGGTTTGGATAGATAGCCATTATTGTGAAACCACGCCACTGCCTCCTCTAAGGCCTCGTCGACAGGACGGGGAGCGAATCCCAATTCGCGTACAGCACGTGCAGAAGAGAAGAACATCTTCTTTTTGGAGAGGCGTACACCATTGATGGTCAGCATAGGCTCCTGCGTCCCTCGTATCCGGGCCCACACCTCAGCCACATAGGCGATCGGTAATACAAGGTTGTGGGGTAAGCGAAAACGCGGGGGTGGGTGGCCACTTATGGTGGCCAGTCTGATGAGGATCTCCTGTAGGCTTAGGTTTTCTCCGCCGAGTATATAGCGTTTTCCAATAGTACCCCGTTCTAGGGCTAAAAGGTGGCCTTGGGCAACGTCATCGACATGGACTAGATTGAGTCCAGTCTCGACGTAGGCTGGCATTCGACCAGAAACTGCATCGACAATCATGCGACCCGTGGGCGTCGGTTTGACATCACCCGGACCGACTGGAGTCGATGGATTGACAATGACCGCTGGTAGACCCTGCTCTTCTACCAGCCGACGCACCTCGCCTTCGGCAAGGAATTTGGAACGTTTGTAGGGACCGAGCATCTCGTCGAGACTGGATGGGGTGGTCTCATCGGCGGGCTCACCATCTGGATTGAGACCGAGTGTCGCTACACTACTGGTGTAGACAATGCGTTCCACCCCCGCCGCTACGGCGGCCAACATGATATTGCGAGTCCCCTCGATATTGGACCGGTACATCGCTTCAGGGTTAGTGACCCAGAGGCGATAGTCCGCAGCGACGTGGAATAGAAAGCGACACCCACGCAGGCTTCGTTCCAGTGAGGGCCGGTCGGCTAAGTCGCCTGTCACGATCTCCACTGGTAACTCGGTGAGATTGCGTCGATCACTACTGGGACGAACGAGCGTCCTGACTTGATGGCCTGCCCTTAACAATCGGCGCACAACAGCCGATCCGATGAAGCCAGATGCCCCTGTTACCAGTATCGTCATTGTCTTCGACCGTCGCCTACGTTAAAAGCCTCTGAGGTATTGCCATATCACCCACATAGCAAAAAGCGGGGCACCTATGCCTGCAGCGACCAAGAGGGGGGGCAAGCCATCTAACCAGGTAATCGGGCCGAGGGCATATAAGGTGTCCTCAATATCGAATCCAGCGAGATTGGGCTGGCGAACCGCCTCCTTTCCCCCACGTTGTTCCATCTCCAGACGGAACAGGAAGATCACCCCGATTGAGATCCCTGAAGTAATCCCTAGCCACAGGGCCCAATCGCCTAGGGCCCCTTGGCGTAGCCCAATCCCGATCCCGATAAACAAGGCAATCTTGACGATCAGATCACAACTCAAGTCATAATAGTGACCGAATAGGCTGGCCTGATCGGTCAAACGGGCCAGTTCCCCGTCGGTGTGGTCCAAGAAGGCTGCCAGCATAAACATCCCGCCCCCCCAGTCCGCCGCGATCGGGTCACCACTAGCGTACAGCACAGCTGCCCCTAACCCGATTACCAGGCTCAATGTGGTTAGGTGGCTTGGTCGCACTCCACTCGAGCGAAGCGGTCGGATTACCTGTTGTGCGAGGCGGACATCCCAGTTCTTGATGGCCACGGCCCACTATCCCTAAAGTCAGGCTGCTTTTTTAAGGAAAGGCATCCGGTTTGTTGGGCTACTTGTCTAGGGGGTAGAACAACACGCGGCAAGCCAAGCCGAATTACCCTGTTTCCAACACCTGCGCTACAGATGTAAGGAAGCGGTCCATCTCCTTTGGAGATAAGGTCCCCATGACTGCAATACGGAAGATCTCGGGAGTGAGAGGCCCTTGTCCTGCGTAGATAATAAAGCCGCGCTGCTTGAGCCCGTCATGTAAACGATTGTAAGAGAATCCCGGAGGGAGCCGATAGGCACGAAGGACAACGGAGGAGTCCCTATCCGGCAGGAGGGGGCCTATCCCTATCTGCTCTAGTCCTTTTTGCCCCTGTTGTGTCAATTGGCGGTACTGCTCCCTGCGGGCTTGCCAGCCACCTTGCTCCGCTAGCTCATCTAGGGCCTCAGCTAGTGCACAGTAGCTCGGTACCGCTGGGGTGAACGGTATATCCCGCTGATCCTGCGCCCGGCAGTAGTGGTCCAGATCGAGATACAGGGTATGGGGTCGGGCCTCTGCGGACGGCAGTGCATCACGGCGTAAGATCACAAATGAAGTGCCAGCGACCCCATGGAGACACTTGTGGGCGGTGCCAGCGCAGGCAGTAATACCCCAGCCCTCGAAGTCGAGTGCCTCGGCGCCAAAACTACTGACTGCGTCGACGAGTAGATGGACGCCACGAGCCTTGCAGAGGCTCCCGATACGAGCCACGTCGTTCAGTCGCCCAGTTGTGGTCTCATGGTGTACCACCGCTACGTGGCTCAGTTGAGGCTCGGTCTCGAGGGTGTGAGCGAGTGCTTCCAGGTCCACAGCCTCCCCCCAAGCGTGTCGCTGCACGGTATAGGGAATGCCGTGGGTCTGGGTGATGCGGGAGAACCGTTCCCCATAGACACCATTCTCGATCACCAGCACCTTCCCTTGGGAAGGCACCAAGCTGGTCACCATCGCTTCCATGGCGGCGGTACCGGAGCCAGCCAATAGGATCGGTGCCCATCGCTCCGGATCGAGGGTGTAAATCTCGAGGAGCCCCTGGCGAATGGTATCCTGGAGATCGTAGAACTCTGGTTCCCGATGGCAGAGCTCAGCGTGCAACAGCGTGTGGCGGACGCGCTCGCTGAGGTTGACCGGACCCGGGTTGAGGAGGATCATACCAACCTACCCGTGCCGGTCATATGATCTGGATTGGCCTGTGTCCCCTGGGGAGGGGGACCGATGTGGTCCATGAGGCGTTGGTGTACCTGGGTTGGGGTGAGCTGCGGACGTGGTAATCCCTCCGGGGAACCGGGGCGGATCCGTAGATGGGCGAATAAGGGGCCCTCCATCCCTTTCCGTCTTGCAAGGACCCTGTTTACCAGATCCAGGTCATCCCCTTCCAGAACACAACCATAGCCGCATGCCTGGGCGACGCCGGCGAAGGACATCCCACCTGATACCGTCCTTTGAGCTCCCGTAGAATCGTGCACTCCATTATCAAGGAGCAGGTGGATCAGATTGCTCTGGCCGTAGGCCCCGAGCGTTGGCAGGTTGCCCATCCGCATCAAGGCTGCGCCGTCTCCATCGATGACTACTACCCGTAAGTCTGGGCGCACCATAGCAAGTCCGAGTCCGAAGGAGGAGGCGCACCCCATCGAGCCCACCATATAGAGCTGATTCGGACGGTCTGCCAACGCCAGTAGCTCCCGCCCAGTATAGCCAGTCGTCGCCACTATCACGGTATCCGCCAGTGGCGTGCACTCGATGATCCGTTGCAACGCCTCGGTGCGGGACGGTCGTTGGGTCGGGGAGGCGTTCCAGTAGCTCCACCGCGGGGCCGTGGGTTCTGGAGCCTCAGTCCCGGTTGAGGTCGTCGAGCCATGCGGGGCTACTGAATCTCGCCTCATGATGAGCGCATAGGGACGCTGCTCAACCTGGAGGTGGTCTTCAACCTGCTCCAATACCGGCCGGACCTGCCCTGGGTTCGTCGGGAAATAGGTCCAGGGGATCTCGAGGGTCTCCAACAGGGGTGCAGTGATGCGCCCCATCAGCTGGTGCTGCGGTTCATCGCGGAGATCTGGCTCGCCACGCCAGGTAATGATAAGTAGTACTGGGAAACGAAAGATGTAGGTTAGAGAAGCGAGCGGATTCACAGCGTTGCCGAGGCCAGAATTCTGCATCATCGCTATGCCACGCTGCCCCCCGAGGAACGCCCCCGCTGCGGCAGCGACCGCATCACCCTCATTGGAGGCGGAGACATAACTCAACCCGTCATCCGCGAGGACGTAGTCGATAAACGGGGTGAGAAAGGAGCAAGGCACCCCCGCATACCAACGATAACCAAATTCATCGGCACATTTGACAAACTCTTGGGTCTCAAGCATCGCTCTGGATTCGCCCTGTCTCGGTGCGGCCGTGGGCAAAATCGCCTGCACGGCGCAAGTCTTCCGGATTATTCACATCCAGCCAGTGCCCATGGATGTAGAGGACCTTGATGGGTCGTCCGGCCGCCACTATGTGGTTGAGCAAATGCGGCATCCCGAGCTGGGCGAAATCGGCTCGTCCGCGTAGTTGCTCCATTGCTTCAAGTAGCCATCGGCGGCCCTGTCTCCGAATCCGGACCATGCCAATCCAGCGCCCGCTCGGTGAACCGAGCTCCGGCTCATAGTGTTCCGTAACCTTTAGGAGATCTACCTCCTGTCCAAAGAGGGAACGATCATCAGGGACCGAGCAGTAGGCCAGATCGCGAAACTGGTTCGGGGATTCCGATAGGGGCGCTGAGTCGACCACGGCAACGATCTCACCCGGTGCTGCTAGCAAGTCACGAAGGATATAGCTACGAAATAGCAGGTCACCATAGGTGATCACGCAGTCCGTCCCGAGGGCCTCTCGGGCACACTCAAGCGAGGCAAGTTCCCCGCTTCGGGCGTGATCGGTGTTCTGGACCATTCGAATCCCTTGCACATCGATGCTCTCGGGCTTATACCCTGCTACGACTGTTACTTCATCGATGGACTGCTTTCGGAATTCATAGACCATTCGTTGGAGTAGGGGACGACCTGCCACTGAGACCATCACCTTGGGGCGGTCCTCGGTAATCCCTTCTAATCCCTCTCCCCGACTAGCGGCCAGGACGACTGCCGAGGTTGAGGGACGGTGGGTGACAGTGTAGTAGCGCTCGGCCTCAAGGAGTTCGTCAGCGCCTTGGAGGCGGAAGATCTCTTCGAGGGGTGTAATCTGATCTTCGATATTGACAAGGGTCTCAGTGCGTTGCAGTTCCTCAAGGACCCGACTCATGGAAGCCACCGCTGAGCGTAGCGTATGGTTGGCCCAGATCACTGTGCTGATCCCAGCGGCACGGAACACATCCGTCGGGGTGCTATAGTATTTGGTCGGAACGATGATCAGGGGCAAATGACCGGGCCATTCCCGCGCGAAGGCCAAGATTTCATCCGGTTGGATACGTTTGCTGTGGACCAGGATCGCATCAGCACCGGCTTCCTGGTAGGCCTCCGCGCGATGGAGGGCTTCGTCTAGACCCCAGCCGGCGATCAGTGCCTCTATCCGCGCCACAACACAGAAGTTCGGATCGATCTGGCTGTCTTTACCTGCTTTGATCTTGCCCTGAAATTCGCCCACGTCAGCTAGGGCTTGGCGCTCTGCATGGATGAAGCTATTGGTCTTGGGAAACTGCTTGTCCTCAATACAGACTCCGGCAACCCCGCGCTGGCCCAATTTGCGAACGAGGCGACGCATATTGTTGAAATCCCCGTAACCTGTATCACCATCCAGGAGGATTGGGATGCAGGTTGCGTCCGACATAAACTCCAACATATCGACTACTTGAGTCCAACTCGCCTCGTTGTTATCCCGTACCCCGAATTGAGCTGAGAGGGTCAACCCACTTGCCCAGATACCCTTAAAGCCCGCCTCTTCGACGAGGCGTGCACTGATCCCATTATGGGCTTCCATCAGGAATTCTAATGTTGACGAACACAGGAGCTCGCGCAAGGCCGCACATTTAGAGTGTGGTTCGGATCCCTCATAGGGGGCACCGTGGTTTGGCTCTTGCGTGTACTTCAACGCAATCTCCCTGGTTCTACAAGCTGTGGCAGGACTTGCCGGCGTCCGCGGTCCACATCCACCGAGAAGTCAATCTCAATCCACGGTAAGCCAGTGATGTCCTCGAAACCGAATCGTGCTGGGAAGCAGAGTAACAGGTCCCGCAAGGCCTCCTCGTGAGGTTCTGTGTGGTGTCCAGCGTCTACATATTCCTGCACCCGGTTCGCCAATCGGTATGCCATTGCTTCCGATAGGCGGAAAAAGCCCACTGACTCCCCGCAGTAATCGTAGCGCGTCTGGGGATCGATAGATTTGCGGAATTCGACCGGTTGGCCTTCACGTATACAAAGCTTTACAGGTTCGTCGCCCGACTGTAAGTCCCGATCGAGGAGTATGCAATCGATCCACGAAGAGCCAAGCAGGCGCGCCAAAAGGCGCCAGTCATAGAGCACATCGGCATCCATGAGGAGCACCTCGCCGCCTTTCAATAGATGGTCACGTAGATGCCAGAGGCTGACAACGCTTCCAAGCTCATACTCGGCGTTATAGACAGTTTCGATTTGTAGTTGGAGTCCTGGCTCCAGAGCGGCCAATTCTTCCCGAACACATTCGGCACCGTAGCCGACTACTATAGTGACCTCTGCTACTTCGCAGGACTCTAGAATCTCAAGATGACGTTGCAACAGGGTCTTACCACCAAAACGCAATAGGCATTTTGGAGAACTGCTGGCCAATCGCTTCCCCTGACCGGCAGCGAGGATAAGAGCACGTGCCCGTTCTTTGCTCAACGGCTCGCTCACTAGCGTCTGCTTGCAATTAGACCCGAAAGACGTACTGTTTTCCCGTTTCCCGCTCACAATCTGGGGGATAATTCCGACGCTTGTCAGCGTAGTATTGGGTGCGATGGTCCCCTTCAGAGAGGCAGTTATAGGTTACATACAGTGCACGCCGTTGTTTAGCGCTTAGGTTTGGACCGGAACGGTGAGGGGTATAAGAGTCGAAGAAGACAACATCACCTGGCTCAGTCTGACATGGGAAGAATTCGATATCGGTCCTCTCTTGTAGGGGGCACCAGCTTTCGCCGAGCATTCCTTGTTTGTGATAGCCTGAAGCAAGCTCAAGACAACCATTTTCTCGATTTGCTGGATCAATACTAATCAAGACAGAGATATGGCGGCTGGCGTAGGCGTCCCAACCCGCTTGTACATCTTGATGGGCCTCGAAACTTCCCCCACCGGGTAGCTTGAAGTTGATCTTATCCTTAAACAGGACCGCCGGCTCACCGAATAGCTCCCCCACTCGCTCCAGTAGGTCTTCACCATTCAGTAGCCCTGCAAAGCCTGAGTGGTAGGGGCAGTAGTTCTCAATCCGGCTTAGAAGGCGCTTGCCTGGCTCGACCAAGCTCTCCTCGAAGTACATCATGTACGTCCCCGGCACCTCTGGATAGGAAGCTATCTCATCGGTCCAGGTGGAGAGGGTGGCCATCTCCTCTGGGCCATACATCCCTCGAACAATCAGGAATCCGTCCTGCTCAAAGTCCTGGACTTGCTCCTCTGAAAAGATCTTCGGTTTCACCATTACTATCTTGTCCCTATGATTGCCGGTTGGTGCCCCTATGTATAGGGGCTGTTTCCAAAATAGACGTTATAAGGGCAATCTGCCCCGTGTAGCATTCCGCTTCCCTCGGTCCTTGCTTCCTGGGGGATTTTGTTCAGCGGTCCCTATAGCACAAAGCGACTCCACCATCGAGGTAGAATGCGGGTAGCCGACAGGCACATGCTTATTGTCGCATGACCGATATCATCCCTTTTCATCCGTTTGGTGAGCTATTGGGTTTTTTAAGGAGCCTCCTGAGGGGGCTCTTCGAGATCGAGCTCGGGATACTCGAGTGGCGGATTCCCGTCGTAGATGAGATAACGGCGTCGTTGGAAATAGGCCTCGCGGATAAAGACATACGGGTCAAACGCCTCCTGAATCACTCGGTCGGCTTCCAGTAGCTGGGCCCGTGTATCGACAATCCGTAGGAAGAAGGCGCCAACACGTACTGAGAAGGGAATGTCTAGCTGGACCAGGGGGGAGATCTGGGTCCCTGCGGCGGTGCCGACGGCACCCCGAATGGTCGAGGGACCAAATAACGGCAGCACGAGGTACGGCCCATCGGCAATCCCCCACACGGCCAGGGTCTGGCCGAAATCCTCCTGATGTTCTTCTAAACCGAACCGGGTGGCTGGATCGAAGAGACCCGCCAATCCGATCGTCGAGTTGGTAATGAAGCGCCCGGTATCCGAGAGTGCTGTCAGGAATTTGGCTTGTAATAGGTTGTTCACGATGACCACAGGGGAATTCAGATTATCGAAGAAGTTCCTCACACTCTTGCGAACAGGTTGGGGGGTGACCTTCTTATAGCCGCGCGCGACCGGCTTGAGGGCCCACCGGTCCAAGAAGTCATTCAACTGGTAGGTCGTACGATTGAAACCCTCCCAGGGGTCCCGGTTCCCCTCCGGTTCGCCGGAGGTCGTGGCACAGCCGCCGAGAGCGACTAGCATAATGAACAGGACCAAGAGCC